>CAVGMG010000117.1:0-4474 GCA_963630185.1 Alistipes onderdonkii
TGGGGCGCGATCCGCAAGGCCATCGACCTTTACGAGGCCGGCGGGGTCCAGGCCTTGAGGCCGAAGCGTCGCGGGGTGAGGAAAGGCTCGTCGAGGACGCTGACCCCGGAGCAGGAGAGGCAGGTCCAGAGGGACATCTGCGACAAGCGCCCCGAGCAGCTCAAGATGGACTTCGCGCTGTGGACGCGCGAGGCCGTCCTCGTCTACATACGCGAGCACTTCGGCATCGACATGCCGGTGCGCACGGTCGGCGAATACCTCAGGCGATGGGGCTTCACGCCGCAGAAGCCGGTCAAGGTCGCCTACGAGCAGAAGCCGGAGGCGGTGAAGAGGTGGCTCGAGGAGGAATACCCGGCGATTTCAGCCCGCGCAAAGGCGGAAAAGGCGGAGATACACTGGGCGGACGAGACGGCGGTGGTGAACACGGACGTGCGCGGGCGCTCGTATTCCCCGCGAGGCGTCACGCCCACGACCCGTTCCGTGTGGGGAAGCCGGCAGAAGTTCTCGATGATCTCGTCGGTGAACAACCAGGGCAAGTGCTACTGGATGGTCGTCGACGGCGCGTTCAACGCGGACAGGCTGGTCGAGTTCATGGAGAGCATCGTCAAGGACGTCCCGAGAAAGGTCTTCCTCGTCATGGACAACCTGAAGGTCCACCACTGCAAGCCCGTGAAGGAATGGCTGGGGAAGCACAAGGACAGGATCGAAGTGTTCTACCTGCCGAGCTACAGCCCGGAGCTGAACCCGGACGAGAGGCTCAACGCGGACCTGAAGCACGCCATCACGACGAGCGTCCCGAAGCGGACGCGGCAGGGACTCCTGAAGAAGACCACGGAGCACATGGACATGGTGAAGTCGTCGCCGGAGAGGGTGAAATCCTACTTCAAGGACGAGCGCGTGGCCTACGCCGCAGACTCACAATAATTCATTGCCGAAGCAATAAAAGCTAAAACCTAAACCATGTCCGACCCAAAAAACTCTGCGCCATTCCCCCGCCTCCGCTCCCCGCAGAAACCTGCTCTATGTCCAAATAACCTTTCCACCTTTGCGTCCAACTCTCTGTGTCTTCGTGCCTCTGTGTCTCTGTGTTAAAAAACTACCGCGCACAGAGCAATCCTGTCAATCCTGTCAATCCTGTCAAAAAAACCTTTGCGGACTTTGCGTCAAGCTCTTTGCGGACTTCGCGTCGAGAATGGGGAAAGGCGAGCGGATTCGCTACCGCGCGCCAAGGGCCAGGAGTTCGCGCGCATGCTCCTGGACGACGGGCGTGATGCGCTCGCCGCCCAGCATGCGGGAGATCTCCGCGACACGCGCCTCGCCCGCGACTTCGCGCACCTCGGCGCGGGTCCGCCCGTGCGAAACCGACTTCGAGACCACGACGTGATGCGCCGCGAAGACCGCGCTCTGGGGCAGATGCGTAATCGCGATGACCTGCTTGCGCCGCGCCACCCGGCGCATCTCCTCGCCCACGACAAGCCCCGTCTCGCCGCCGATGTTCGCGTCGATCTCGTCGAAGACGAGCGTGGCGGGGGAGAGCGCGTCCTGCTCCGACAGCGTGACGACCTTGAGCGCAAGCATGACGCGCGCCATCTCGCCCGATGACGCGATCCGGGCGAGCGGGCGGGCCTTCTCGCCGGGATTGGGCTCGAAGTAGAAGACGACGCGGTCAAGCCCCGTCGGAGAGGGCTCCGCCTCCTCGAAGACGACGGAAAAGCTCGACTTCAAGAACCCCAGATGGCGGAGGGCGGCGGTCATCTTCTTCTCAAGAGTTTTCGCGACGCGCTTCCTCTCGGCCGAAAGGGCCCGCCCCGCCGCGCCAAGCGTTTCGTGCGCCGATGCAATCTCCTTCTCGAGTTTCGCGAGCGTCTCCTCGCGATGATCCGCCGCCTCCAATTTCGCCTTCTTCTCGGCAAGGATCTTGAGGAGCGCGGCGATCTTGCCCTCCGAGACGGTCGGCGCGTATTTGCGCACGAGGCGGTTGACGACGGTGAGCCTCGCGTCCAGCGTCGAAAGGTCGTCCTCCCCGGCGTCGAACCTCGACAGCGTCTGGGCGATGTCGCGCGAAAGCTCCTCCACGCGCAGGGAAATCTCCTCCCCCTCCTTCGCCCACTCGTCGGCTTTCGGGAAGTGCCGCGCCATCCGCGTGAAACGGGGGCGAAGAGACGCCAGAAGGCTGAGGACGCCCGAATCGGAATCGAGCGTCTCGGAGACTTCGTTCGCCTCCTCGACGATCTCCTGGGCGTGCGCCGCCGCCGCGTGCCGCTCGGGCAGCGTCTCGTCCTCGTCGGAGAGCGCGGCCTCCTCCAGCTCCGAAACCTGGAAGCGCAGGAAGTCGAGATCCTCCGTCGCCGACGACGAGAGCGCACGGCGCTGGGCGACAAGGCCCTCCCACGCCTCGTAGGCCGCACGATACGCCTGAAGATCCAGTTGCCCGAAGGCGTCGAGCGTCTTGAGCGCAAAGGCGTCGTCCAGCAGGCTCTGGTTCGCGCGAGAGCCGTGGATGTCCACGAGGGAGGCCCCGGCCTCCTTGAGCTCGCTGATCGAGACCGACTCGTCGTCGATCCACGCCCGGCTCTTCCCCTCGCGCGTGACCGTGCGGCGAAACGCCTTCGTGCGCCCCTGAGCGTCCTCGAAGACGGCCTCGACCTCCGCCTCCACCGCGCCCTCGCGGACGACCGAGGCGTCCGCCCGCGCCCCCAGCACGAGGCCGAGCGCACCCATCAGGACGGACTTCCCCGACCCCGTCTCGCCCGTCAGCACGCAAAGCCCCGACGAGAACGTCACGTCCGCCTTCTCGATGACGGCCAGGTTGGAGACTTTGAGGCGCGTCAGCATATTTTACCTGAACGTCGTCGCAAGGCCGCCCTGCGACGTCTCGCGGTAGAGGGAGGGCAGGTCGTGGCCCGTGCGGAGCATGGTCTCGACGACTTCGTCGAAGCTGACGCGGTGCCGCCCGTCGGACAGGACGGCCATCTCGGCCGCCACGAGCGCGCGGTTGGCGGCGATCGCGTTGCGCTCGATGCAGGGAATCTGCACGAGCCCCAGCACGGGGTCGCACGTAAGGCCCAGGAAATGCTCAAGCCCGATTTCGGCCGCCGTCTCGCACTGCGCCGGCGTGCCGCCGTAGAGATACGTCGCCGCCGAGGCGGCCATCGCGCACGCGACGCCGATCTCGCCCTGGCAGCCGACTTCCGCGCCCGAGATCGAGCCGTTGCGCTTGACGACGTTCCCCACCATGCCCGCCGTCTCCAGCGCGTGGACGATCTCCTCGTCGTCGCAGGAAAGCCGCTCGCCCAAATAGCGCAGGACGGCCGGCAGGACGCCCGCCGAGCCGCACGTCGGCGCCGTGACGATGGTGCCGAGAGAGGCGTTCTCCTCGCTGACGGCCGTCGCGTAGGCGGTGATGAGCGCCGTGCGCTTGAACTCGTCCTTGAGCGAACGCGCCTTCAGGTAGATGCTGCGCGCGCGGCGGGCGAGATGCAGGTCGCCCGGCAGGACGCTGTCGTGCCGGAGCCCCGCCTCGATGGCGCGGCGCATCGTCGCGAGAACCGTCAGGAGGTAGTCGGCAATCCCCTTCTCGGCCTCCTCGGCGAGCTGCCAGATCGGGACGCCGGCCTTGTCGCACGTCGAGAGGATCTCCGCCATGGAGCGGTAGGCGTAGACGTCCTCGGCGCGGTCGCAGCCGCCGCTCTCGCGGATGGCGCCGCCGCCGACGGAGTAGCAGACCCAGTCGGGGAAAGCCGTGCCGTCGGATCGCGTCGCCGAGAACTTCATGCCGTTCGGGTGCTCGGGCAGGCTCTCGCCGGGCTTCCAGAGGATCGTCGTGCGGTCGGGGCCCAGAACGCGGCAGACGGCCTGGTCGGTGAAGTGCCCGCGCCCCGTGGCGGCGAGACTCCCGTAGAGCGTCACCGTGAAGGCGGCGGCCTCGGGCCCGCATTTCTTCAGATACTCCTCGGCGGCGCAGGCCGGGCCCATCGTGTGGCTCGACGAGGGCCCGACGCCGATGCGGTAGAGTTCGCGCAGGGATTTCATGCCAGACGCGCGAGGCGCGGGGCCAGGCCGATGTAGTTCGACGGCGTCAGCTTGAGAAGCCGCCTCTTGTCGTCGTCGTCCAGGGGCAGGGACTCGACGAACTGGCGCATCGTCTCCGCCGTGACGCGCCGCCCGCGCGTCAGCTCCTTGAGCCGTTCATACGGCCTGTCCAGCCCCGCCTTGCGCATGACCGTCTGGATGGGCTCCGCCAAGACCTCCCAGTTGGCGTCCAAGTCCTCCTGAAGCCGCGCCCCGTTGACTTCGAGCTTGCGCAGGCCCTTGAGCGTCGAGCGGATGGCGATGAGCATGTAGCCGAAGCCCACGCCCATGTTGCGCAACGTCGTCGAGTCCGTCAGGTCGCGCTGGAGGCGCGAGAGCGGCAGCTTCCGCGCCATGAAGCCGAGGACGGCGTTCGCGAGGCCGAGGTTGCCCTCCGAGTTCT
>CAVGMG010000118.1:0-4473 GCA_963630185.1 Alistipes onderdonkii
TCTTCTCCGTGACGACGCCGTCGAACGGCGCGGTCGCCTCGGAGTCGGCGAGGTTCTTCTGCGCGACGGCGAGCTGGAGCGCGGCGGACTTCGCCTGCACCTCGCCGCGCTCGAAGGCGTCGCGGGTGACGGCGCCGTCCTTCACGAGCCGCGAGAGGCGCGCGAAGTCGAGCTGCGCCTTCTCGTTGGCGACGTCCGCGAGCTTCGCGGCCCGCTCCAGGTTCGCGCGGTCGACGCGGAAGAGCGGGGACCCCTTCTTCACCGTCGCGCCCTCGTCGACGAGGATCTCGTCGATCGTGCCGGGAACGCGGGCGGAGATCGTCGCGGACTCCTTCGCGCGAACCGTGCCCTGCGCAAAGGCCGTGTCCTCGAAGACGACGCCCTTCTGCACGCGGCAGACCGTGACGAGCGGAACTTCCGCCGCGCACGCCGCCATGCCGGCGAACGCCCAGACGGCCAACGGAACGAGACTTGCTTTCATGTCGGAACACTCCTCGGTTTAAACAAGCGTTTAATATACCATTTCAAAACCGCCCTGTCAACGCCACGCCGCGAAACGGCCATCAGCGGCAGATGTTACTGTGGATTCAGCCAGGTGATCCGCTCGCCGTCGAGCGAGAGGATCTCGTGCGCCGCCAGCGCGGCGATGGCCGCCTCCGCGTCGTCCGTCTTGAACTGCGCCGCGAGCGCGTTCTGGAGCTTGCGGACTGTCCTGGGGGCCTGCTTTCTCAAGCGGGCGAGCTCGTCGTCCGACAAGGGCAGCGGCGGCTTCTTCGCCTTTCGCGACGACGTCTTCTTGGCGGCGGGCTTCTCCGCCGCGTCCGCGTCCGCACTCTCCTCCGGCGTCTCCGAAGACGCCGCCGTCTTGGCCTTGGTGCGCGACCGCGACGCGGTCTTCCGAGGCGTCGGCGCGGCGGGGGCTTCCGCCGTCTCCGCAGGCGCCGCTTTGGCGTCCGGCTCGACGCCCATCGACTTGGGCGCGAGGCCCGGCGGCGCCGGGACCGGCACGACTTCGGGCGCCGGCACGCCGTCCAGCAGGCCGAGGACGGTCTCCGTCTTCTCCTTCACGTCGTAGTCGAGACCGTCGCCGATGGGAACGACCGTCGCCCCGCCGTCCCGTCGCGGCTCGATGGTCACGATGAAGCTTGCGTTGATCCAGATCGGCGTGTTGTCCAGCCGCGTCAGTTTGATGAACATGGTCGAGTCTCCCTTTCTCTCGGGTTCAGATGCGAACATTATACCATAGATTGCCGCGCCGCACCCTGCCGGAGGAACGCCTCGAAGATCCGGCGGTCGCCTGTCAGCTCCGGGTGGCCGGCGAACGCCCAGATCGTGCGCCACCGCACGGCCGTCGCCGCGCCGCCGTGCGTCGAGAGAATTTCAACGCCCTTTCGGGCGGACACGATGGATGGCGCGCGGATGAACGCCATCGGAACGGCGTCCTCGCCGCCGTGCGCGTCCGTCGCCGCGAAGCTGCCGAGCTGGCGGCCGTAGGCGTTGCGCCGCACCGTGACGGGGAGGACGCCGAACCAGACGGTTTCGTCGCCCTCCAGCTTTTCCGCAAGCAGGATGAGCCCCGCGCACGTCGCAAAGACGGGCAGCCCCGCCTCGATCCGCGCCTTGAGCGGCGCGAAGAGGCCGAGGTCGCGGAGGAGCTTGCCCTGCACGGTCGACTCCCCGCCCGGCAGGACGAGCGCGTCGAAGGGACGCGCCAAGTCCCGAAGCTGGCGAATCTCGAACGTCTCCGCCCCGACGTCGGCGAACGCGCGTTCGTGTTCGGCGAATGCGCCCTGAACGGCCAAGACGCCGACGCGCATTCTCACTTGCCCCGCTCTTCCATGATGGTCTCGATCTCGTCGGCGTTGATGCCGACCATCGCGGGGCCCAGGTCTTCGCTCAGCTTCGCGAGCAAGGCGGCGTCCTGCCAGTTCGTGACGGCCTGGACGATGGCGGCGGCGCGTTTCGCCGGGTTGCCGCTCTTGAAGATGCCGGAGCCGACGAACACGCCCTCCGCGCCGAGCTCCATCATGAGCGCGGCGTCCGCCGGCGTCGCGACGCCGCCCGCCGCGAAGTTGACGACGGGAAGCTTGCCGAGGCGATGCACCTCGCGCACGAGGTCGAGCGGCGCGGCGAGCGCCTTCGCCGCCTCGAAGAGCTCGTCCTCGCGCAGGGACTGGATGCGGCGGATCTCGGACTGCATCTTGCGCATGTGGCGGACGGCCTGGACGACGTCGCCCGTGCCCGGCTCGCCCTTCGTGCGGATCATCGTCGCGCCCTCGCCGATGCGGCGCAGGGCCTCGCCGAGGTCGCGCGCGCCGCAGACGAACGGCACCTTGAAGGCCGTCTTGTCGATGTGGTGGAGGTCGTCGGCGGGCGAGAGCACCTCGCTCTCGTCGATGTAGTCGATTTCGATCGCCTCCAGGATCCGCGCCTCGGCGATGTGGCCGATGCGGCACTTCGCCATGACGGGGATCGAGACGGCCTCCTGGATGCCGCGGATCATCTTGGGGTCGCTCATGCGGCTCACGCCGCCGGCGGCGCGGATGTCGGCGGGGATGCGCTCCAGCGCCATGACGGCGCACGCGCCCGCGTCCTCGGCGATCTTCGCCTGTTCGGGCGTCGTCACGTCCATGATCACGCCGCCCTTGAGCATCTGCGCAAGATTGCGGTTCAGCGTCTGCCGGTCTTCGGCCTTCTGACCCGCCTCCGACGGCTTGTTCTCCTTCTTCGCCTTGGCCATACCTTCTTTTCCCTTCATGAAGCGTTCGCCGACCTTTCGGCAAACGGCGCGTATTTTACCACAAACGGGCTTTCCCTTACAAGGGCAAAATGTCGAAGCCCATGGCCTGCCGGAGCATGACGGCGGCAAGCGTCTTCGCGTAGCGCGCGCGGACGAGCGCGACCTCGGCCTCGTCCTGCGCCGTCGCCTTGTCCAGGACGGTCGCCATCGTCTCGCGGCCGTCGTCGAACCGCCTCGCCGCCTCGCCGTGGTCGAGCGCGGCGGCCGCCGCCGCCTTCGCCGCGACGCTCTCGATGGCCTGCGCCTCGCGCAGCGTCCGCCAGGCGTCCGCGACGGACACGACGACGGCGAGCATCCGGTCTTCGTTCAGGCGGAACTCCGCCTCGCGCAAGGCGCGGGCGGCGCGGTATTCCTGCACCGTGCGGAAGCCGCCGAAGACCGACCACACGCCCGTGAGAGAGCCCGCCCAGCCTCGGAGGGCGACGCTTTCGAGCGAAAGGCTCGCGCCGCCGCCGCCCGCAATGACGTTCGGCAGAAAGCCCGCCAGGGCCTCGACGACCTGCGCCTTGCGCAAGGCCAGGGTCTCGTCCGCCGCCCGCAGGTCGCGCCGGTTCAGCAAGGCCTGCCAGACGGCCTCCGCCAAGGCGGCCTCCTCGTCCGCCGCCAGGACGGGCGCGTTGTCGCCCATCGCGTCCACGAGGCTCTCCCCGTCCACCTCGAAGACGGCGAGCGGCCAGAGGCGGAGAATGTCGGCGAGAGCCTGCCGCGCCTTGACGCGGGCGTTCTCGGCCTGCAGAAGCGCATGGCGGTCGGCGGCGAGCCGCGCCTCCGCCCGCGCCCTCTCGGCCGGCGAGGCGTAGCCCTCCGCCGCGAGCCGGGCGACGCGGTTCGTCAAGGCCTCGCCGCTTTTCACCTGGAGCGCCCGCGCCTGCACGAGGCGCGACGCGACGGCCGCCTCGTAGAAGCGCACGGCGACCTGCACGTCGAGAAGCTGCTGCGCCCGGGCGTGGATATGTTCGCGGATGCGCACGCCGTAAAGCGACTCGGCGAAGAGCGTCCAGGCGACGGGCGTGAAAACGGGCTGCGAGACGAGCATGCCAAGACCCTCGACGTCCGTGCCCGCCGTGCGCCACGTCCCGAGGCCGAGCGGAAGGCCGGAGGCGCGTCCCGAGGCGAGCGTCCGCCCGTAGGCGAGCTCGACGTTCGGCAAAAAGGTCGAGAACGCGGTCGCCCGCGTGATCTTCGCAAGCTGGACGTCAAGCTCCTGCTCCGTCAGCTTGAGCGACCGCTCCCGCGCCAGGGCGAGCGCGTTCGTGAAGGCGAGCGGCTCCGGGTGCGCGGCGAAGTAGTCCGCCGTCTCGCGGACGAGGCGCGTCTTGAGCTCCTGCGCGGCGGCCTCGCGGTCGGAGGGCGTCGTCGCGCAGCCGGCGACGAGCGAAAGCGCCAGAAGCCCCTTGATCAGTCTTGTTCCCATGGCAAATCCTTTTTAAACAGCCGTTTAATATACCATCTTGCCCCGCTCCTGTCAACGGTGCGTCCTCGGAGAGACCGAACTGCTTCAGCCACGAATCTTCACGAATCCGCACGAACCAGATTGGTGGAGATTCGTGTTCATTCGTGGCTAACATACAAAGTGGAAAAGTGGAAAGGTGGAAAAGTTGGTGGAAGGTTTTAGGTGTTAGGTTTTAGGTTTCAGCCACGAATCTTCACGAATCAACACCAAAGATTTGCGG
>CAVGMG010000119.1:0-4429 GCA_963630185.1 Alistipes onderdonkii
GTGCCTCGTCATCACGCTCTTCGCGATTCCGGCGGGCATCTCGTCGGGGCGGCAGAGCGTCTCGAAGGGAATCCTGGGCGCGCTCGCGCTCTTCTTCGCGTTCTACGGCGTGACGATCCTGTGCATGGTGCTGGCGAAGAACGGCTGGTGTCCGCCGCTCCTGGCCGCGTTCTTCCCCTGCGTCCTCTTCCTTTTCCTCGGCGTCCGCGCTTTCTTGAAGCAGCGGTGAGTTTGTGGTAGAATATGAGGAAAGGTCAGGCGCTCGTCGAATACGTTCTCGTGGCCGCGTCGCTTCTCGTCGTCGTGTCGATCCTGTGGGGCTTCGTCCACGTGGCGATCCGCGCCGCGACCCGGGCCGAGAACCTCGTCGCAAGCCCGTATCCGTGAATTCCAAAGGGGAGTAAGCAACATGAAAGCAACATTCAGGAAAGCGCAGACGATGGTCGAATACATCATCATCGTCTGCCTCGTGGCGGTGTCCCTCATCGCCGTCTTCAGCTATCTTTCGCGCGCGATCGGCAAGAAGGCCGCCGGCGCCACGGAGGCCCTGTCGAGCGAAGAGGGCCAGAAGGCCAAGTCGGCCGCCGAGTCCATCGGCGAAGACTCGATCAAGAACCTCGGAGAGTAATTGGCTCGTCGCACAGCGAGACGGGGCCAGGCAGTCGTCGAGACGGTTCTCGCCGTCTTGATCGTCTCGTCGGTCTTCGTCGTCCTCTTCACGCTCTCGCACCGGCTGACGGGCAAGATCCTCCTCGAACACGCCGCGATGCGCGTGGCGCGGGCGCGGACGGTGGGGCTGAACGACTTCATGTGCGAGAAGGCCGCGCGCGTGGCCGTCATCCCCGTGGCGGGGGCGCGGCTCTGGCCGTCGGGCGCGGACGCCATCGACGAGACGATGGAGCTCTCGCGTCTCTCGGACTACCTCCAGAGCGAAGACGAGGCGCACGCGCGCGGCATCCTCGACTACGAGGGGTGGCGGTCCCTCCGCGTGACGCCGGGCGACGGCACGTCGTCGCGCGTCGCGCTCGGCTTCTCGCTCTTCGACGGCCAGGTCCGCTACGAGCTGGAAGGGCGGGCGGGGCTCGAGGAGAACGCCTCGCTCTTCCTCATCGACCAGGGGCGGTGATCCGATGAAGAGAGGCCAGGTCGCCGTCTATCTCGCGCTCGTCCTCGTGGCGCTCATGCTGCTCGTCCTGATGAACGCGGGCGTCTTCCTCGGCGTCTCGGCGCGGAACAAGACCATGAACGCGGGCGACGCGGCCGCCCTCGCCGTCGCCAGGCACCAGGGCGAGCTTCTCAACGAGATCGGCTCTCTCAACGTCGAGCACCTCCGCGCCGCGCTCAAGGGCGACGGCCGCCGGTGCGACGAGATCGCGGAGGAGCAGCGGCGCCTCGCCTTCCTCGGCCCCTTGGAGGGGCTTCGCCTCGGCAACGAGGCGGCGCGGCAGAACGGCGCCGACGAGAGCGACGCGATGCGCGAGATCCTGCGCGACCACGTCGCGGACATCCGCCTCGTCTACGACAGCAACCCGGAGCTCTATCCGCCGCCGTGGGAGGGGGCGTGGGAGGAGTATGCCGAAGAGCTGGAGACCCTGATTGGCGGCGGCGTCTGGGCGGGCGTCGACAACATCGACTTCCTCGACGCGACGGGCGCTCACGTCCTCCTCGACGTCGCGTTCTACCAGGCGGTGGCGGGGCGGAACTGGTGCTGGTTCCACTTCGAGGAGCCGGATCTCCTCGACTCGTATTCGTCCTACCGCGACTGGCCGCCGCTTCCCTACGCCGCCGGGCTCGGCAAGACGGTCACGAACAGCGAGATCTACTCGCTCCACCTGGAGGCGCGGCAGGGCTCGGCCGTCGCGCTCGTCGGCACGAACGCCGTCTGCCGCCTCCTGAAGGCCTCGCCGGACGACGTCGAGAAGTCCACGCTTTTGAACGACCCCTCGCAGACGTGGATGTTCTACGAGACGGACGCGGCGTGGCGCCGGTGGGACGAGATGGACGTCGCGCGCGGCTTCCCCGCCGTCGGGCCCGTGCGCGAGGAATACGACGTCCTCGGCTGCGCGGCCGTCTGCCGCGTGACGCGCGCGTTCCAGCGGCTCGTCCGCGCGGAGGCGTCGCAGACGGCCGTCTGGACGGCGGCCGCCAAGTGCTTCGGCGCGATCGCCGACGAGAAGGGGGATCTTTCGCCCGTGACGGCCTGGCGCGGGTTCGTCGTGGGCGGCTTCACGTCGTCGCGCCTGATCCCCATTGACGCTGCGCTTGGCGGCAACCGCTTCACCGCCGACGCGGACTGGACGACGCACGTGCGCAAGCATCTGGGCGTCTACCTCGTCGCCGGCCCGACGCTCTTCCCCGCGTGCTGGTACTGCCGCCAGCTCGTCGCGTGGGAGAACGAGTCGGTGCGGGAGGCGGGGCGGCATTTCCTCAAGTTCAAGTCCTCGACGTGCGTCCGCCCGGAGGCGGGCTCGGGCGCGTCGGGGCGCGGGGGGACGGCCCATGGCCATTAGGGCGCGACGCGGCCAGGCGCTTCTCGAACTGGCGGCGGGGCTTTTCGCGCTGGCGCTCGTCGTGAGCGCCCTGACGGGCTTTGCGGTCTACTTCGTCAAGTCTTTGCGCGCGCAGAACGCCCTGCGCGTGAAAGCCCCCCATGCGACGGAGAGCGTCGACGTCTCGCCCTTCGCCGCGCGTTACCTTTTCGGCAGCGTCCGCCTGACCATCGACGAGAAGGTCGACATGCCGTCCACCACGATACTCAATGCAGGAGGTTTACCCTATGCGCCTTGATGACTTCATCGCCGTCGTCGAACGACGGCGCCTCGACCAGGCTCTCGTGATGAGCGAGACGAGCATCCTCTCCCTCACGGGAATCCGCTGCGACAACGGCATTTTGGAGATTTGCCGTGCGCCGTCGGGGCGCGTGCGCGTGACGTTCTTCACGGACTTCCGCTACATCCCCATGGTTCACCGCGTCGCGCCGCGCCTGGCGTGCCGCGACATCAAGTCGTTCAAGGTGAAGGGAAAGCGCGTCGGCTTCGAGTTCGCCCTGCCCCATGCGACGTATCTCGCCTACCGGAAGAAAGCCCCGAAGCCGTCCTCGTTCCTCGACATCTCCGGCGACCTCGCGACGCTCCGCCTCGTCAAGACGGACGACGAGAGGACGCGGCTTCGCGAGGCGGAGGCGCTCGCCTGCGAGATCTGGAACGACGCCTCCAAGACGTTCAAGGCCGGCATGACGGAGCGCGAGATGGCCGCCGTCATCAAGAAGATGATGATCGACCGCGGCGAAGGCGAGGCGTTCTCGACGATCGTCTGCGTCGGGAAGAACGCCGCCGAGTGCCACCACGAGCCGGACGACACCGTCTGGAACGGGAAGGAGAGCGTCCTCGTGGACATGGGCGTCAGGTATCGTGGCGTCTGCTCCGACCTGACGCGGAATCTCGTCCCGAAGGCGTCGCCGCTCTACAAGAAGGTCTACGCGCTCGTCCTTCAGGCGAACGAGGCGGCCATCGCGGCGGCGAAGCCCGGCATCCGCGCGTGCGACCTCGACAAGGTGGCGCGCGAGATCATCCGCAAGGGCGGCTTCGGAAAGTGCTTCGGCCACTCGCTCGGCCACGGCGTGGGCTACGAGATCCACGAGGCGCCGACGGCCTCCTCGAAATGCACGACGACGCTGGAGCCCGGCATGACCGTCACGATCGAGCCCGGCATCTACCTGGAGGGGAACCTGGGCGTTCGGATCGAGGATCTCGTCCTGATCACCGACGACGGGTGCGAAGTCCTGTCGTCGTCGGCCGCGAAGTGAAGGGGGCGCCATGTTCCGGATCGGCTTTGGCTACGACTCGCATCGGTTCGCCGACTCGCGCCCGCTCGTCCTGGGGGGCGTCCTCTTTCCCGGCGAAAGGGGGCTCCTGGGGCATAGCGACGCCGACGTCCTGACGCACGCCGTCATCGACGCGCTTCTGGGGGCGGCCGCCCTGGGCGACATCGGTTCGCACTTCCCGGACAGCGACGCGGCGTGGAAGGGCGCCTCGTCCATCGGCCTTCTCGCCCGCGTGGCGCAGGAGGTTCGCGAGGCCGGCTACGAAATCGGCAACGTCGACGTGACGGTCATCTGCGAAGCGCCGCGCCTGCGGCCGGCCATCGCGGAGATCCGCGCGAGCCTTGCGCACGCGCTCGCGACGGACGAGTCCGCCGTCTCGGTCAAAGGCAAGACGAACGAGCAGATGGACGACGTCGGCGCGCGCCTCGGCATCGAAGCCCACGCCGTCTGCCTCCTGACGACGTAAGGAGCGGATGTCCATATTGATTGTTGATGAATAAAATGATAAAATTCTATTCATCACCAATAAATAAAATCGTGCCATGAATCTTGAGACACTTCGGAAAGTCATCGTCGAGTACCAGCAGTTCATTGCCGGGGTCGAAT
>CAVGMG010000120.1:0-4409 GCA_963630185.1 Alistipes onderdonkii
TAGCCGGGATAGTATTCGTAGTCGCCGTCCGCGAGGTTCTCCAGCGCGACGAAGACCTCGCCCGCGACCGGCGTGAACGACTCGAGCGGCACGGCGAGGCGCGTGTTGAGGAGAAAGCCCTCCTTCAGCTCGTCCAGGTCCGCCGCCTCCGCCGACGACCGCACCGAATAGGCGTACATCCTGTCGATGAACTGCCCGTCGAGCGTCCACTTGAGATACTCGCAGACCTTCCACGTGCCGCCCGCCGTCGCCGTCCAGCGCGGCAGGCGCGAGACGGGCGACGTCTCCGGGTTCGTGTAGGTCAGCCCCGCGAAGAACGCGAGGCCGTCCGCCGGCCTCCAGTGCGCCGAGAGCTCGACGCCCGTCGCCCGCATGCCGCCCGCGTTGACGTAGCCGCGCGCCGTCCTGTCGATGCGGTTCTGCGCGTCCGTGTGGAAGACCGTCGCCAGCGCGTCGAACGACTCGTCGAGGGCGACCTTCGCGCCGCCCGCGACGTAGTCCAGCGTCTCCGCGTCCAGCGTGCCGCGCGCGTAGTCCGTCGCCACGGCCCGCGTGTAGACGCCGGGATAGTGGACGCCGCGCGAGCCCGTCACGAAGAGCTGCGCCTTCTCGCGCCAGTCGAGCGTGAGCGCGGCGTCCGGCGCCCACTCGCCGCCGTATTGGCTGTGGAAGTAGTGGCGCGCGCCGGCGGACGGCGTGAGCGTCCAGTCGTCCGAGAGCGAGAAGTCGTAGCGCGCGCCGAGGTAGGGCGCGACGGTCGTGAGGAAGCCCTCCGCCGAGAACGGGACCTGTCCGTTGACGAGGTTGCGCGTCTCGGTCTCGCCGCTTTCGCGCGTGACGTCGAGCCCGCCGCGCAGCCAGAGGCCGCGCCAGGCGTTCCACTCGTAGAAGTTGCGGAAGCTGAAGTTCAGCCATTCCGTGTGCGCGTCGCCGTCCATCGCGGGACGCGGCGCGGGCGGCCGGCAGAGTCCGTCCTGCCACCAGTCGACGAGGCCGCGCTCGAAGGCGACGAGCGAGAAGCCCGTCACGTCCTCGCGTTCCGTGTCGAAGCGCAGGGTGTAGAGGTCGGTCGCGAGGTCGAAGCGGTCGGTGCGCGGCGTCGCCTTCCCGACCTCGCCCGGGTCCTCCACACGGCTCTCCGTGCGCTGGTAGACGAAGCCGACATGCTCGTGCGCGGAGAGGTCGAGGCCGACGCGGCCGAACGCGCTCTTGAGGATGGACGTGTTGTGGTCGCGGTAGCCGTCCGAGTATTTGTAGCTCAGGCCGCCGTAGGCGTCGACCGGCCCTTCCTTGAGGCCCGCCGAGCCGGCGGAGAGGAAGGTGTTGCGGCGGCCGTAGGCGAGGTCGACCTCGGCCTCGTGGCCGGGCGCGCGGCGGCGGCGCGTCTCGACGTCGACGGCCCCGAACGTGCCCGAGTAGCGGGCGGGGTGGGGGCTTTTCTGGACGCTGACGGACTCGGCGAAGTCGATCGGCATCGAGTCCATGAGCGGATGCCCCCACATGCCGGACTCGCGCGGGGCGCCGTCCGTGTAGAGGCGGACCTCGCCGCCCGGGCGCGCCGTGCCGAGCCCCCGGACGTAGACGCTGCCGCCCTGCGCCCCGCCGTAGCTGCCGACCGGCGAGTAGCGCGAGATCGTCACGCCCGGCACCTGGCGGAGCGCGGTCGGGACGTCCTGCGCGTTGAGGAGCGCGAGCTGGCCGCGGGCGACGACGACGCTCTCGGCGCCGTCCCGCGTGACGGTCTCCGCCTGCGTGACGGGCGTCGCCGTCACGACGACGGGCGGCAGGACGGCGACGGCGTTCGTCTCCGCCCTGGCGTCCGCGAAGACCGGCGCCAGCGCAAACGCCGCGACGAGAAAAAATGTCCGAACAGTATGGTTCATGACCTCTATCCGAGAAGGCTCCGCAGCGCCTCGACCATCTTCTTCGGGTCGGTCTCCTTCTCGACGCGAGACTCCATCGGACACGACGCGCTCCGGTCGCGGTTCAGGATCTTCGGCACGACCTTCTCCGCCGACGCCCGGACGCCGTGCGCCGCGAGCAGCGCCTTCGCGTCCTCGCTCATGAGAAGCGCGTGGACCTGCCGCGCCCCGCCGACGATGCAGACGGACGCCGCCGCGCGTCCGATGACCTTGTCCACGACCGTGGCGCCGCGCAGCTTGCCGCCGTCCAGCAGCTTCAGGATCGGCCCTACGCCGCGTCCCGTCTCCCGTGCGCCGATGACGCCGTCCCGCGCCGTCACGACGGACGCCTCGCCGCGCCGCACGATGGCGGCCATCTCCGCGAGAAGGTCGGCCGCGTCGAACGGACGCACCACGCGCTGCCGGTCGAAGCCCTTGACGAAGATCGCCGGCTCCGGCCGCGCCGGGCAGACGTGCTCGCACGCGCCGCAGCCGATGCACTTCTCCTTGTCCACGACGGGGAAGCCCTCGACGATCGCGATGGCCTTGACGGGACACTTGCGCGAGCACGCCGTGCAGGGGACGTCCTCCGTCGTCCGCAGGCAGCGGTCCTTCCGCCAGATCGCGTGGCCCATGTGGATGTCGCGCCGCGCGACGTGGTCGAGCCTCTTCAGCGCGTCCGCCGGACACGCCGCCGCGCACTTCTGCGGACACGCGAGGCGGCAGTGGCTGCGCCGGAAGTCCATCTTGGGCTGTCCGAACGTGCGGAGCGACATGGACGGCACGAGGCACTTCTCGGGACACGCGGCGATGCAGGCGCCGCAGCCGACGCAGATGCGGTTGAAGAGCGCGCGGTCGACGGCGCCGGGCGGCAGGACTTCGGCGGGACGCGCCGGGACGCCCGGCAGGGAGATCGGCGCATAGCCGCCGTCCGTCGTCTTCTCCGCGCCGATGAGGTCGGCCGCCGCGAGGGCGCCCGTGCCGACAATCACGGCGCGGCGCGTCACGCCGTCCGCTTTCTTGTCCGCCACCTGAACACCATCCGTCGTCGGTAGGGGCGAACGTCCCCGTTCGCCCGCCGTGTCCCGCTCGCCCGCCGCCGTCGCGTCCTTGACCGCCGTCGCGTCCTTGGCCGCCGCCAGCTTCGCCTTGGCGAAGCACTTGCGGCAGTTGCCGCAGCCGTCCTTCAGGTCGATCTTGTTGGGGAAACGCGCCTTTTGCGCAAGCGCGTTGAAGAGCGTGCCGCAGGGACAGACCCAGTTGCACCAGGCGCGTCCCGAGCCGATTGCCGCGAGAACGAGGACGACCGCCGCAAGGACGACGCCCGGCGCGAAGCCGATCAGGGCCTTGCCGAGAATCGAATACGGCGTCAGCGTCCAGCCGAGGGCGCCGAGCCCCGCCGCGACGAGAAGCGCCGCGAGCGCGAAGACGCTCCAGCGGACGACGCGCTGGGCCTTCGTCTCGGGGAGGCGCGTGCAGACGCGGCGGACATGGGACTTCGGATGGAACGCCGCGTTCACGACGCTCTGCAGGATGCCGAGCGGACAGACGTAGCCGCAGAAGAGGCGGCCGACGAGCGGCGTCAGCAGCAGCACGACGAGGAACGTGAGCGTCGGCACGGGCTGGAGGCGCAGGGCTTTCGCCGTCGGCCATCCGTAAAACGCGCCGCACGCGGCGGCGAGAGACGCGACCGCGACAAGGCGCAGCGCGCACTTTCCAAGACTCTGCCTGTTTTGCGTTTTCATTTCGTCGATTCCTTCTACAGACAATAACACATCCCCCGATTACGCGATCGCCCGTTCGCGGACGCGCGACTGAAACGCTCTCGAATGGGCGCCCCTTGGCTGAATTCGGGAAATGCGCTCGATCTCGTCTTCCGAAAGCTGGGCTGCGATTCTGGTCATGACTTCCTTCAGCCGACCGTTCATCTTGATGCCGCGCTCTTCCGCCCGGCGAAGGATTCCCTTGCATCCGACAGGCGAAATGAAGACACGCTCCTCGGCATCCGTGTCGATCACGTCCGCAATGTTCGACTGGACGACGCGCTCCGGCGTACAGGTCGTGTTGACCTCGCGGCCGTCCGACAGGCGGACAATCTCATGGTCGAATCCGAAGTATTCGGCATCGTCAAAAGCCCGGCAATGCGCGACGAGCGCAAAATCGCCCTTGTTCATCCCGACGTCCTCAAGGCCTTGCGCACGGAACAGGCGCTCGCCGATCCAGCGGACGACAGGGACGGCCCACGAATTGCCCGTGCCCTGATAGCGGTTCGTCGGGCGCGCAAAGGCCACGTCCGTATAGCCGTCAGGGAATCCCATCAGGCGCTCAGCCTCCAAGGGCGTCAGCCGGCGGAGCCGCCCCTCTTCGGCGACGAACAGCGACCCGTTGTATGCCGCCGCATTCCCGTTCCACTTCGTTCCGTACGCCGAATAGAGGCAGTCTGTGTACTCGCGAAAGACCTCAAACCGCTTTCCGCCCTTCTCAAAGGCCAGGGGATCGGCAGAGAAC
>CAVGMG010000121.1:0-4405 GCA_963630185.1 Alistipes onderdonkii
TTCAAGAGCGGATGCAACTGCGCACAGGCGGTTCTCGCCGCGTATGCGGACGAGGCGGGTCTTGACGAGGAGACGGCGAAGAAGGTCTCGTGCGGCTTGGGCGGCGGCGTCGGTCGGATGCGCGAAGTCTGCGGCGCGGTCTCGGCGGCGGCGATGGTCCTCGGGGCGCGGCACGGGCCTGACAAGGCGACGGCGTATGCCGCCGTTCAGGACTTCTGCGCGCGCTTCAAGAAGGAGACGGGCTCGATCGTCTGCCGCGAGCTTCTGGCGGGGACGCAGGCGACGACGGGCGGCGCGCCCGAGGCGCGGACGGACTCGTATTACCGCAAGAGGCCGTGCGTCGAGCTCGTCAAACTTTCCGCCGCGCTCCTTGGTGACGGCAATTCCCCTGTTTCCTAACGGGTCGGTTTTTGGTATAATCTACAAATCATTCATTTACAGGAGTAAGAATATGGGCGAAGTCATTGGAGCGGGTGAACTGCACAAGGGTGTCAAGCTTCTGATCGATTCAGAACCTTGGGAAATCACGGAGTTCTCCTTCTCGAAGCCGGGCAAGGGCCAGGCCATCTACAACTGCAAGCTGCGCAACATGGTGACGGGCGGCGGCCAGACCCGGAGCTACCGCTCGGGCGACAAGTTCGAGAAGCCGGAGCTCGTCCAGATGTCGGTGACGTATTCCTACGACGACGGCCAGGCGTTCGTCTTCACGGACGAGAACTTCGAGGAGATCCGCGTCTCCTACGACGTCATGGGCGACAAGAAATACTTCCTCATGGACGAGATGGAGGTCAAGGCCCTCTTCTTCAACGACAAGGTCATCGGCGTCGACCTGCCGCAGCTCGTCGAGCGCAAGGTCGTCAAGGTCGAGCCGGGCGTCAAGGGCAACACGGCCTCGGGCAAGGTCACGAAGCCCGCGACCGTCGAGGGCGGCTACGTGTGCGCCGTCCCGCTCTTCATCAACGAGGGCGACGTCATCCGCATCAACACGGAGACGGGCGAATACAACGACCGCACGTCCACGAAGTGACATGACGGAGGCCTTCTCGCGTTCCGAGGCTCTGCTGGGACGCGCCGCGATCGCGCGTCTCGAAAGGGCGCGCGTTCTTCTTGTCGGCGTGGGGGGCGTGGGAAGCTGGTGCGCCGAGGCGCTCGTGCGGACGGGGCTTGGGCACGTGACGCTTCTCGACGACGACGTCGTCCAGCCCTCCAACCTGAACCGCCAGTGCCCGGCGACGCAGAAGACCCTGTCCGCCTTGAAGGTCGAGGCGATGCGCGACCGCTTGCTGGAAATCTCCCCATCGTGCGACGTCCGGACGATCGCCTCCCGCTACGACGAGACGTTTTTTCGCCGGGCGAACGTCTCCCCCTCAGACTTCTCGCTCGTCGTCGACGCCATCGACTCCGTCCGCGAAAAGGCGCATCTCATTTCGGAGACGCTTCGCGCGGGCGTTCCCCTCCTCTCGTCGATGGGGGCGGCGCATCGGTGCGATCCGACGCGCGTGCGCCTCGTGCGCTTCGACAAGGTCTCCGGCGACGGCCTCGCCCGTGCGCTCCGACAGCGTTTCAAGGCGGCGGGTCTTTCGCCGCGTCCGAAGTTTCTCTGCGCCGTCTCGGACGAGCCTCCCGCGAAGAGCGAGACGCGGGGCTCGATGATGCCCGTCACGTGCGCGTTCGGCATGGCGCTCGCCGCGCAGGCGGTCGCGCTCTTGTGCCGCCCGCCCTCACGCGGCGCGTGACGGCACGGCGTCGAGAAGGTCGGCAAACGCCGTCAGCGTCGCGTCGGGGTTGAGCCCCTCCTGAAAGCCGAAGCCGAACGTGCAGAACGCCGAGCGGACGCCGGCGCGGCGGGCACATTCGAGATCCGTCCACGAGTCGCCGACCATCCAGTCGTCGGCGGAAAGCGTGTGGTGGAGGCGTTCGGCGCACGCCTGGATGGACTTGGGGTCGGGCTTCAAGGGGAAGCCGTCGCCGCCCGCGACGACGCCCGCGCCGAAGAGCGCGTCGAGGCCGAACTTCTTGAGGATGGCGCGCGCCGCGAAGGCGGGCTTGTTCGTGTTGACGCCGAGAAGGCAGCCTCGTGAGGCAAGCGTCTTCAGCGTGTCGAGAACGCCCGCGTAAGGCTCGACGCGCACACAGCACTCCTGCGCGTAATGGTCGAAGAAAAGCTTGCGGACGTCGTCGCCGCTCCGCTCGGGAATCGCGTGCTCCAGGAGGTAGTTCGCCCCGCGCCCGACGGACAGGAGGACGGTCTCCTCGGGAAGGGGCTTGAGCGCAAGCGCCTCGCGCGTCCTGTTGACGGTCGCCGCCAGGTCGTGGCGCGTCTCGAAGAGCGTCCCGTCCAGATCGAAGAAGAGGGCGGTCATTTTTCGAGGCTCTTCGCGTAGGCGTCGAGGACGCCGTTGATGAACGCGCGGGACTTCGGCGTCGAGAACCAGTTCGCGAGGTCGAGCGCCTCGTTGATGACGACGGCGTGCGGCACGTCGGAGTATTTCAGCTCCCACACGCCCAGGCGCAGGACGGCGCGTTCGACGGTGCCGAGGCGGTCGAGATCCCAGTCCTTGAGAAGGGGGGCGAGAATGGCGTCGATCTCGTCGAGATGGGTGCGGACGCCAACGACACACTCTTGCGCAAAGGCCTTGGTCTTGCCGTGCGCCCAGCCTTTGACGTCGCCGCCGTCTTCGTCGTCAAGCGTCTTGAGCTGCGCCCAGAAGGACGCGAGAAGATCGTCGGTCGAGTCAATCGGATTCAGGTCTGCCGCGCTCAGGATCTGAATCGCCCATTCGCGGGCCTGTCTGCGTGTCGTTGCCATGTCAAAGAGCCTTCTTGTGAGATGTGGCCTCTATTATACCATATCGCCCTTGATTTTAGATGCGTTTTTTAGGATAATATACGACGACAATACGAAGGGAGATAAAATGTCAGTCAAAGGATATGCGAAGTTTCTGCTCATCATGGCGGGTCTCGGAGGCCTCCTCTACGGCGTGGACGTCGGCGTGATCGCCGCCGCGCTGCCCTACATCGAGCGGACGTCGACGTTTACGCAGAACGAGATCGGCTGGATCGTCGGCATGGCCCTCTGGGGGTCGCTCCCGTCGTCGCTCGTCGCGGGGCTTCTCGCCGAGTGGTTCGGGCGCAAGAAGATGATCGTCGCCTCGGCTCTCCTCTTCCTCGTCTCGATTCCCGTCATCTGCGCGTCGGGCTTCTTCGAGGGCGGCAACTTCTGGATGATGGTCGTCGGGCGCGCGATGCAGGGCGCGGCGGCCGGTCTCTTCGGCGTCATCGTGCCGATGTATCTCGCCGAGTGCCTTGACGCGGACTCGCGCGGCAAGGGGACGGGCATGTTCCAGCTCCTCCTCACCATTGGTCTCGTCTTCGTCGCGCTCATCGGCTTCGTCGTCACCTACTTCATGGGCGACGCGAACAGGGACGTCCTCACGATGGCCTCGAAGGAGGGCTTCGCCGACACGGCGGCCATCACGTTCGCGCAGGTCAAGGAGTGGTTCGCGCCGGAGCAGGTCGCTTCGTGGGTTCACGCCTGGCAGATGATCTTCCTCTTCTCGTGCATTCCCGGCTTCATCCTCTTCCTCGGCGCGTTCAAGCTCAAGGAGTCGTCGCGCTGGCTCTACAAGAAGGGTCGCCGCGACGAGGCGCTCGCCTCGCTCGCCGCGAACAACGGGGAGGAGAAGGCGAAGGAGATCCTCTCCGAGATGATCGCCGCCGACGAGGCCGCCGCCGCCGAAAAGGCGAAGGACGCCGCCGCGACGGATTCGCTCTTCCAGAAGAAATACGTCGTGCCGTTCATCTTGGCCGTCGTCATCCTCGCCTGCAACCAGACGACGGGCATCAACTCCGTCCTCAACTACACGGTCACGATCTTCCAGAAGACGGGCATGCACGGCGTCTTCGCGAACATGTCGGACGCGGCCATCAAGATCATGAACTGCGTCATGACGGTCGTCGCCTGCGCCCTCGTGGACAAGAAGGGGCGCAAGTTCCTCCTGAAGCTCGGCACGTCCGGCATCATCGTCGGGCTTTGCGGCGTCGGCGCGATCTTCCTCGCGATCTCGAAGGGCTGGTGCGCCGCGTCGATGACGACGGGCGTCCTCGCGACGGTCTTCTTCTTCATGTTCATCGGCTTCTACGCCGTGGGCCCCGGCGTCTGCGTCTGGCTCGCCCTCACCGAGCTCATGCCCACGCGCATCCGCGCCACGGGCATGTCGATCGCCATGATCATCAACCAGGGCGTCTCCGCCGGCATCGCGACCGTGTTCCCGAAGTGGTGCGCGGCGACGAACGACAACGGCACGGTCTTCTTCGTCCTCGCCGGCTTCACCGTCGTCTACTTCATCACCGCCGCGTTCTTCCTCCCCGAGACGAAGGGGCGGACGCTGGAGGAGGTCGAGCA
>CAVGMG010000122.1:0-4405 GCA_963630185.1 Alistipes onderdonkii
CGTAGTATATCATATCCGAACGCCGAACACAAGCGGAAAATAGATAAGCGAGAGCGTTTGTCGAGGCGTCCGTCAGGTCTTTCGTGCGACGGACGCGCGCTTGTTCACGCGCGAACGACGCAACTCAAATCGTCGAACGCCAATCGCTTGGCGCGTAGACAAATGCGTGGCCAAAGACGTCATCATGGGAAAGACGATTGGTGTGCGTCCGGCAATATTCGTCCGTCTCGTCGAGAATTGCTTCCATTCGGGCGTCAACTTCATGCTTTTTGTCAGAATCAACTCGCGCCGTGATGGTTGCCGTCATGCTTTTCGCCCTCTTCTGTGTTCCAAACGCGCACAATTATATCACAAACGACGTCTTGCAATCAACGGTCGCCGAATTGAAGATCATGTCAGGACGACGAGGAGGCGTGAGAGAAGGTAAAGGCGATGGCGACAGCAGACGTAAAGGAGACGCTGCACGGGGTTGAGTCCGACGGGTCTGAAGCCGTGTGTGCGCTCCATCTCGTCGAAGAAGTCCGAGGCCTTGAAGAAAAGATCCCTGCGGCTTTTCGCGTCGCGGTTCTTCTTGAGGTTCTTGCGGATGCACATCCGGTAGGCGTCCTTCGCCAGCTCGCGGCGGAATGCGGAAACCTTCTCTTCGGGAATCCGACCCGCCTCAAGGAATTCGACGGACGAAAGCCGGATGCGCGTCGAGGCGGACGAGAAGTAGCGGCGCATGTCGAGCGAACTTGTCGCGGAATAGGGATTGTGCCGATACGTGTAGAAGTTCCCCGGCACCAAGACCTTGCGCCTTATTTGCGCGTGGATCTCGTAGTTGAAGTAGAAGTCCTCCTCGAACGCAAGCCCTTCACGGAAGCGGACGCCGCCGACGGCCGAACGGCGGTAGAGCTTGTTGATGCAGTTGATCCAAGGCCCTGGGGCGGTGCCGCGCAGACAATAGACGGACATGTCGTCGACGACCCGTCCGCCAGGCGGGCCCGACATCTCCGCCACGTCGGCCTGCGTCCGCTCCATGGCCTCCGCCAGAGCCGCATACGCGCCCTTCGCGATGGTGTCGTCCGCGTCCATGAACGCGAACGCCTCGACGTCCGCCGGCAGCTCGTCCATCAGCCGGTTGCGCGTCGCCGAGACGCCTCGGTTCGGCTGCGCCGTCACGTGGACGACGGACGGATGACGCGCCGCGCAGTCGTCAAGGATGCGCTTCGTCCCGTCCGTCGAGCCGTCGTCGCAGCAGAAGACCTCCAGCGAGTGCGCCTGCGTCTTCTCCAGTTCGCGGCCGGCCGCAAGGACCGAGTCCAGGCATTCGCCAAGAAACCTCTCGGCATTGTAGCAGGGGACGAGGACGGCGACCTTCATCGGCCCTCCGCGACGATCTCCAGGACGTTCCGGGCGATTGCGCGGGCGTCGTCCGCCGAGAGCCCGAAGTAGGTCGGCAGCGTCAGCACGCGCGAAGCCGCGTCCTCGGCGACCGGGCACGTCCCCTTCGCGGCGGCATACGGGGCGAAGTCCGTCAGGACGGGGTAGAAATACCGCCGCGCGAACACGTTGCACTTCTCCTTCAGCTCGGCGTAGACCCGCTCGCGCACGGCGAACGACTCGAACAGGACGGGGCAGTAGGCGTCGTTCGCGCTCTTCCCGAGCCAGCGGACGCGCGAGCCCGCGAACGCGTCGGCGTAGGCGCGGGCGACGGCGCGCCGCTGCGCGAGAAGGTCGTCGATCCGCTCCAGGCACTTCAGCCCCATCAGGGCTTGGAGCTCGTTCATCTTCGCGTTCGAGCCGACCGCCTCGCATTCCGTCTCGCTCACGATCGCGAAGTTGCGCAGGTTGAAGAGCCGCCGCTGCAGGGCGGCGTCGCGGAAGACCAGGCACCCGCCCTCGCAGGAGTGGAAGAGCTTCGTCGGATGGAACGAGAACATCGACATGTCGCCGCGCTTCTCGATGTCGCGGACGCCGAAGGCGTGCGCCGCGTCGTAGATGACCGGGATGCCGTATTTCCGCGACAGCCGATCGAACCCGTCGACGTCGCACACGTTCCCGTAGACGTGCACGGGGACGATCGCCTTCGTCACGCCGGGGCGGATCAGCCGCTCGGCGGCGGACGGGTCGAGGCAGAGCGTCTCGGGGTCGACGTCCGCGAAGACGGGCCTCGCCCCCGCGCGGACGAGCGCGTGCGACGTCGCGACGAACGTGAACGGCGTCGTGACGACCTCGCCGCCGGCAAGCCCCATGGCCTGGAAGCCGAGCTCCAGGGCCTGCGTGCCGTTGCAGAACAGCGCCAGGTTCGTCGCCGGCACGTCCATGTAGCGGGCCAGCTCGGCATGAAACCGCTCAAGCATCGGCCCGTCGTTCGTCAGCCACCGGTTCCGCCAGATCTCCTCGCAGCCGGACGTGAACGACTCCAGCGGCGGCAGATAGGGCCGCGTCACGAAAACGGGTTCGTCAAAACGCTTCATCTCACCTCCCTTTTCCTCTCGCCGGCGGCGACGAGTTCGCGGTTGAACGCCGCGTGGTTCGGCCGCCAGCTGTCGTCCTTGCGCTGATGCCCGAAGACGCCGCGTTCGCAGACGGCGATGCGGAAATGCTGCTTCCGCCACCAGCGGCAGTTGAGGACGTATTCCAGGTTCTGGAAGCCGAGGATCGTGCGGTGGCGCGGATGCCGCTCGGCCCAGGCGGACAGCCTCTCGTAGAAGGCGCGGGAGACCATGAACGGCGACTCGGAGAAGTTGAGCACCGCCGAGTCGACGATCAGGAAGTCCCCTTCGCGGCGCACGTGCTTCGGCAAGACCTTTTCGGGATGCCGCTCCAGATAGATCGCGCTGGCGGACCGGCGCAGGGCCTTCGACGGGAAGAGGAATCGCCGCACCTTGCGCATGACCGTGTCGCGGTCGTAGTCGTCCGGGATGTCGGAGGCCCTTTTCACGTAATCGGCGTAGGCCGGGTCGAGGTCGTGCACGTAGTAGTAGGCGAAGGGCTTCGACCCGAAGCCGTAGCCGGGCCCCAGCAGCTGCCGATGGCGAAGCTGGACGATGTCGGCCTTGCCGCTCTTGAGGAGATTCAACGCCGCCGTCAGCCAGTGCCGCGTCTCCTCGGGCGTCGTCACGACGGGGTGGTCGTTTTCGAGGAAGAGGACGTAGTCGCCCTTCGCCGTCTCCAGGATCTTCTTCTGTCCGCCCCAGTTCCCGAGGTTTTCGGGCCCGCCGCACGTGCGCACGCCCATCTCCTCGCCAAGGGCCCGGTCGGCTTCCGAATACTGGTTGTAGTAGATGAAGAACTCGCCGCAGCAGTCGTAGAGCCCCGCCGCCCGATAGGTCTCCAGCGAATGTCGCGTCGTCGCAGGCGATTTCCAGCCGAGAATCGCAACCGAAAGGTCGTCGTTCATCTGATCTCTCTTTTCATGGCCTATGCCCCCAGCCGCTTGCGAAGACGCTTCAGCACCTTGCCGGGATGCGTCCACAGGTAGACCTTCCGCGCATAGTCCTCGCGATGGCGGATGTTCGTCTGGTAGCCGTAGGCGTTGAGCCGCCGCGCCGCCGGAAGCGGCTGGTCGAAGATATGGCGCAGAAAGGCGGTCATGCGCTCCTCGTACCAGTCAAACGGGTGGACGAACGAGGGCGCTTCGAGCTTCGCGAGATAGGCCGCGTCGTCCCGGTCAAGGCGGACGATCTCCTCGACCGCGCGTTCCACGTCGTCGCGAGAGGCGACGCGCACCATGCAGGCGGGGTCGAAGTCGGCGGCGATGTCCGGGTTGCCGTAGTAGATTGGCACGCTGCGGACGGCCAGCGGCTCCATGACCTTCTCCGTCGTGTAGCCCGGCACGACCGAGTTCTCGAAGGCGATGTTGAACTTGTAGTTCGCGATGAACGCCGTCTTGTCCGCCACGCGCCCGCCGACGTTGTTGAGGAGCCGGCCGCCCGACGCGACGGGCCTGTATTTCGAGAGCCGCTTGAAGAACTCGACGCGCAGGGGGTCGCCGTCGGCGTTCGAGACGACGAACGAGCAGAAGTCGCGCTTCAACAGGGCGGCCTTTTCCGCGTCCGTCAGGGGCTTGAGGCCGCAAAGGGTCTTGAACTGACCGTAATGGGCGAAGAGCGGCAGGCGCAGGTAGCGGTCGCCGAAGGAGATGTCGTCGAACCCGACGGCGTAGTCGAACTGGTTGAAGTTCGGCACGTAGCTCTCGCCGACGATGACGATGCGCACGGCGTCGGGCTCGTCGAGGTGATCCATGCCAAGACCGCCGTCGATGAGATAGTCCGGCCGCCTCTCGACAAGCTCGATGCGGTAGAACTTCTCGAGAATCCTGTAGATCCAACTGTCTTCCGGCTTGACGCCATAGTAGTCGGCAAACTTGACGCGAACGGTCTTCATGCCGCCTATTATACCAAAAGTTAGGGGCTGTCGG
>CAVGMG010000123.1:0-4343 GCA_963630185.1 Alistipes onderdonkii
CCTTGCCGATGCGGCGCACCTCGCGCTCCCGTCCGACCTCGAGCTCGACCAGGCCCCAGGCGCGGCCCGTCACGTCCGGATCGTAGTCGTCGCGGCACGTCGCCGTGACGAGCAGGCGGTGCGAGCCGTCCGGCGCCCAATTGAAGTGCGAGCCCTCCCAGTTGTCCGGGAAGCAGCGGCGGAGCCCCGAGCCGTCGCGGTTCACGGTGAACGCGGTCGTGCGCCAGTAGGGGATCTTGTGCGTGGCCTTGTCGAACCAGTCCACCGAGCGCGCGAGGAAGAAGATCTTCGCGCCGTCCTTCGAGATGACGGTGTGGCAGTGGTAGGCGAGCGGCTGGCCGGGCTTTCCCGCGACGCGCTTCGGCTGCGGCATCAGCGCGCGCGTGTCGGCGACCGAGAGGACGAGCTTCGACTCGCCGGTCTTGAGGTCCATCGTCCAGAGCCCGTCGTTTGCCGGCCATTCGACCGTCTCCTGCGGGTCCTGCCCCAGACCCGCGTAGCCGTAGTCGGGACGCAGCAGCGACAGGCGCGCGTAGTTGACCGAGACGGCCCACGCGCGGTCTTCCGACACGGCGCTGACGGGACGCGGCAGGACGCGCAGCTCCCTTTTCGTCCGCCAGTCCATGACCACCGTGCTGAAGCGGCCGTCCCGCACGTCGTTGAAGAGGATCGTGCCGTCGTCCACCCAGTGGCCCATCGCCGCCTCCTGGAAGTTCCAGCACGCGGTCGTCGTGACGGGGATGAAGCGGTTGCCGTCCTCGAGGTCGACGACGCCGAGCGCGCAGCGCTCGCCCGCCTCGGGGAGGCGGCCGTTCACGTCCGTCTCAAGGACGAGCAGGTAGCGCCTGTTCGGACTCCACGAGTCGATGCCGAAGTAGCTCGCGAGGAAATGCTCGTGCGGGCCTTTCGTCACGGCGCGCGGCTCGCCCCAGTCCGGGAACGGCGGCAGTGAGGCGGAAGCGCCGCCGCTCGTCGGGGCGCCGACCGCGACGCCGCTGAACAGGGCCGCGGCGGCCGCGGCAAGGACAGTTGTCTCAAACTTTGACGTCATGGCGCGAATGATACACCAATCCGCGTACGCCTGTCAATGCGAACAGGTGTCGAATCGTGCAACACTTTCCTGTCGGAATATGCCGCCGTCCCTCACTTCTCATCCCTCACTTCTCCCCGGCGGTCTCGCCGGCCGCCTTCAGCGCCCGACCGCCGCGCGGTAGCGCGCGATGAGCCGGTTCGTCGAGGCGTCGTGCCGCCCGGAGGGCTCCTTCGCCACGAGGTCGGAGAGGACGCCCTTCGCCAGCACCTTGCCGAGCTGGACGCCCCACTGGTCGAACGAGTAGACGTTCAGGATGACGCCCTGCACGAACACCTTGTGCTCGTAGAGAGCGATCAAGGCCCCGAGGGTCTCGGGGGTGAGCTCGTCGCAGAGGAGCGTGTTCGTCGGACGGTTCCCCTCGAACGTCTTGAACGGCACGAGCTCTTCCGGGACGCCCTCCTCGCGGCACTGCTCGGCCGTCTTGCCGAACGCGAGGGCCTCGGTCTGCGCGAAGAGGTTGGCCATGAGCTTGTCGTGCAGGTCGCCGATCGGGTTGTGCGTCCTGCAGCAGCCGATGAAGTCGCACGGGATGAGGTGCGTGCCCTGGTGGATGAGCTGGTAGAACGAGTGCTGGCCGTTCGTGCCCGGCTCGCCCCACTCGATCGGGCCGGTCTCGCGGTCGACGGCGCGGCCCTGCTTGTCCACGCCCTTGCCGTTCGACTCCATGTCCATCTGCTGGAGGTAGGCCGGGAAGCGCGCGAGATACTGGTCGTAGGGCAGGCAGCAGTACGTCTCCGCCCCGTAGCCGTTCGAGTAGAGGATGCCGAGGAGCGCGAGGACGACCGGCATGTTCCGGTCGAGCCGCGCCGTGCGGAAGTGCCGGTCCATCTTCCAGTAGCCCTTCAGGAGCTTCGCGTAGTTGCGCCGCCCGATCGCGATCATCAGCGAGAGGCCGATCGCGGACGGCAGCGAGTAGCGTCCGCCCACCCAGTCCCAGAACGGGAACATGTTCGCCGGGCTGATGCCGAACGCGGCGACCTCCTTCGCCGCCGTCGAGAGCGCGACGAAGTGCTTGGCGACGGCCTTGGGGTCGCCGCCGAGGGCGTTGACGAGCCAGTCCTTCGCCGCCTCGGCGTTGGACATCGTCTCCTGCGTGGTGAACGTCTTCGAGGCGACGATGAAGAGCGTCTCGGCCGGCTTCACCTGGCGGAGCGTCTCGGCGAGGTGCGTCGAGTCGACGTTCGAGACGAAGAAGAACTTGAGCGAGCGCTTCGCGTAGGGCGTGAGCGCGAGGTTCGCCATGACGGGGCCCAAGTCAGAGCCGCCGATGCCGATGTTGACGACGTACTTGATGCGCTTGCCGGTGAAGCCGCGCCACGCGCCCGTGCGCACGCGGTCGGAGAAGTCGCCCATCTGCGCGAGGACGGCGCGGACGCCCGGCATGACGTCCTTCCCGTCCACGAAGACCTGCGCGTTCGGGTCGCAGTTGCGGAGCGCGGTGTGGAGGACGGCGCGGTTCTCGGTGACGTTGATCTTCTCGCCCGTGAACATCCGCTCGATCTCGGCCTTGAGGTTCGACGCCTCGGCGAGCTTGACGAGCGATTTCATGACGCGCGCGTCGATGCGGTTCTTCGAGTAGTCGAGCAGCCAGCCGGCGGCCGACAGGGAGAAGGTCTCCGCGCGCGAAGGGTCTTCGGCGAAGAGCTCCTTGATCGTCTTCTGCGACGAGGCGGCCATGGCCTCGTCAAGGAAACGCCATTTGTCTTGTGTAATAGTCGGTGTGTTCATGGGTTCGTATTATAGCAAAAATATCCCACTTGTTCTGCGTCTGAAAATATGATATACTTTCCTTTCAAGAACACGACATCAGGCCAGGTTAGCACAGTTGGTAGTGCGGCTCATTCGTAATGAGCAGGTCGGGGGTTCGAGTCCCTTACCTGGCTCCATGTTGGCGGGAGTAGATCAATTGGTTAGATCAACAGATTGTGATTCTGTGGGTTGCGGGTTCGAGTCCCGTCTCCTGCCCCACTTGAAACGAGGGCTCAGATGACAATTGTTGAGGCACTGATTGGCTTGCAGGAAGTCGACGGACGGATTCGCGAGTTCGAGACGGAGCTGAAGGATCTTCCGCGACGGAAGGCGCTTGAGACGGCGCGGCTTTCGGGCGTCTCCGCCGACCTCCAGGCGGCCAAGGCCAACGAGGACTACGTGAAGGGCCGCATCGACTCGCTCCAGGCCGAGGCGCAGGCGCTCAAGGACAAGATCCAGAAGCTCAAGATCGCGCAGGCGTCCCTCAAGACGAACAAGGAGTATCAGGACTTCTCCATCCAGATCGACCTCGTCTCGCACGAGCTGGAGGCGGCCGAGAACAACCAGCTGGCGGCGATGGACGGCCTTCCGTCGGCGCAGGCGCGCATCACCGAGGCGCAGGCGAAATACGACGCGGAGAAGGGCGGCGTGGACGCCTTCTGCGCCGAGATCGACGCGCGCATCGAGGAGGTCAAGGCCGCGCTGGCCGAGGCGCAGAAGGAGCGCGTCGAGGCCGTCAAGAACGTGACAGACCCGAAGTTCGTCCTCTACTACGAGCGCTTGCGCACGAAGCGCTGGCCCGTCGTCGTCGCGCTGACGCACGACGGCGTGTGCGACGGCTGCCATCTCGTCCAGCCGCCGAGCGTGGGGCAGCTGGCGGACGCGAACGCGCGCAACGGCGAGGCGGGCAAGCCCCAGTCGATCGTGGCGTGCACGATGTGCGGGCGCATCCTCTACCGCGCTTGAACGCGCGTGTCCAGTCCGGCTCTTTGACAGTTTTTTCTCCTGAAGCGACAGGCGCGTGACCGATCGCTGCCCTTCGGGGCAGAGGAAAGTCCGGACTCCGCAGGGCAAAGGATCCGTTCGTCAAGGGCGGAAGGCGCGCGGCAAACGCGCGCGATGGAAAGTGCCACAGAAAAGAGACCGCGAGGCCTTCGGGCTTCGCAAGGGTGAAAAGGCGGCGTAAGAGACCACCGTGCCCCGCAAAAGGGGCGGCAAGGCAAACCCTCCTTGGAGCAAGATCAAATAGGGGGCCGACCGGCGGCTCGTCGGGCGGCTTTCGGGTTTCCGAAAGCCTGAGGCCTCGGGTTGATTGCGACAGATGAATGATCGGAGCGGTCGTGAGCGTCCTCGGACGCCTTGGCCGTGAACAGAATCCGGCTTATTCGCCGCCTGTCGCTTCAGGGGAAAGAGATATGATATAATAAGCCTTGTGAAATCGAGTTTCGCGAATCACTTGAAGACGTTGCGCTGGCGGTGGGACCAGGGCCGGCTCGACTAT
>CAVGMG010000124.1:0-4291 GCA_963630185.1 Alistipes onderdonkii
GATTTTACCTCATCGCACTTTTCCACCTTTCCACCTTTCCACTCTTCCACTTCTCTCCCTCATGTCGTCTGCTACGACTTCGGCGTGAAGACGAACATCCTTCGGTCGTTGGCGGCGTTTGCGCACGTGACGGTCGTGCCGGCAAAGACCCCGGCGGCGGACGTCCTCGCGATGAAGCCCGACGGCATCTTCCTCTCGAACGGGCCGGCCGACCCCGCCGCCGTCGGCTACGCAATCGAGAACATCAAGGCGATTCTCGCGCATGAGAAGGCGATTCCGGTGATGGGCATCTGCCTTGGGCATCAGCTTCTCTCGCTGGCGTGCGGCGCGAAGACGGGGCGGCTTAAGTTCGGGCATCACGGGTGCAACCACCCCGTCAAGAACCTGGCGACGGGGCGCGTCGAGGTGACGAGCCAGAACCACAACTTCGCCGTGCTGCCGGGCTCTCTCCCCGACTGCCTGGAGGTCACGCACGTGAACCTCAACGACGGCTCGATCGAGGGCGTGCGCCACAAGACGCTCCCCGCCTTTTCCGTGCAGTATCACCCGGAGAGCTGCCCCGGCCCCCACGACTCGAAGTATCTCTTTGAAGAGTTTAAGAAACTGATGGAAACGACGACGAAAGGGGCTCGGACTTGAGGGACATGAGAGGCGTGAGCGACATGAGGCGAATGGACTTGAGCGACGTATGGGAGGCGGCTGGCCTCTCGCCCCTCAAGTCTCTCCTGCCCCTCACGTCATCTCGTCTCGCGTCCTTCAGGCCTCTTGCGCCTCTCGTGGCAAAAGCCGTTTTCAGGTAATCTCAATCAAATCGAAATCCCCTTATGAAAACCCCAGTCAAATACGTCTTCATCACCGGCGGCGTCGTGAGCTCGCTCGGCAAGGGCATCACGTCCGCCTCCCTCGCGCTTCTCCTGAAAAGCCGCGGCTACAAGGTGTTCATGCAGAAGCTCGACCCCTACCTCAACGTCGACCCCGGCACGATGAGCCCCTACCAGCACGGCGAAGTCTTCGTGACGGACGACGGCGCGGAGACCGACCTCGACCTCGGCCACTACGAGCGGTTCGCGGGCGTGACCTGCTCGAAGGCCTCGAACTACACGTCGGGGCGCATCTACTCGGCCGTTCTCGCGCGCGAACGAGCCGGCGGCTATCTCGGCGGCACGGTGCAGGTGATTCCCCACGTCACCGACGAGATCAAGAAGGCGATCCACTCGGCGGGCGAACACGACTGCGACATCGTCCTCTGCGAGATCGGCGGCGTGTCGGGCGACATCGAGTCGCTGCCGTTCCTGGAGGCGGCGCGGCAGTTCCGCTTCGAGCAGGGCGCCGAGAACACGTGCTTCGTCCACCTGACGCTCGTGCCCTACCTCAAAGCGGCGGGCGAGCTCAAGACGAAGCCCTCGCAGCATTCCGTCGGGCAGCTCCGCGCGATCGGCATCATCCCCGACATCCTCGTCTGCCGCACGGAGATGACGATCCCCAAGGAGCACATCGAGAAGCTCGCCCTCTTCTGCAACGTCCGCCCCGAGCGCGTCATCGAGGAGAAGGACGTCACCGACTCCGTCTACGCGATTCCGCGCGAGCTGCGCAAGCAGGGGCTGGACGAGGAAGTTCTGAAGCAGCTCCACCTCGACATCTGGCCCATCAAGCACACCGTCTGGGATTCGCTCGTCAAGAAGGCGACGCAGCCCAAGAAGACGTGCACGATCGCGCTCGTGGGCAAGTATACGGCCATCCGCGACGCCTACAAGTCCGTCTACGAGGCGTTGCACCACGCGGGCATGGCGCACGACTGCAAGGTCGAGGTGAAGAGCCTGGAGGCGGAGGATCTCGAAGGCGAGGGGAAGGAGGCGCTCCTGAAGGACGTCGACGGCATTCTCGTCCCCGGGGGCTTCGGCTCGCGCGGCGTGAAGGGCAAGTGCCGCGCCATCCAGTTCGCGCGCGAGCGGAAGATTCCCTTCCTCGGCATCTGCCTCGGGATGCAGTGCGCGACCATCGAGTATGCGCGTGACGTCCTCGGCTGGAAGGACGCGAACTCGACGGAGTTCGACGACAAGACGGCGCATCCCGTCATCGACCTCATGGCGTCGCAGAAGGGCGTCACGCAGAAGGGCGGCACGATGCGCCTCGGGGCGTATCCGTGCCTCGTCAAGAAGGGGACGCTCGCCTACAAGCTGTATGAGAAGGGCGAAAAGTGGAAAGGCGGAAAAGCCGAAGGAACGAAGGTCGGCGAGATTTCGGAGCGCCACCGCCACCGCTACGAGCTCGGCTACCACACGAAGGCGCGCGAGGCGCTGGAGGCGGCGGGCCTTCGCGTGAGCGGGCTTTCCCCGGACGGCGAGCTCGTCGAGATCGTCGAGCTGCCGACGCATCCGTATTTCATCGCGGCGCAGTTCCATCCGGAGTTCAAGTCGCGTCCGACCGCCCCGCATCCCCTCTTCGACGGGCTTGTCGCCTCTTCGCTGGCGCATCACGAGAGAAAGTCGCACGACCATGAAACGCACTGACCTCCACAAGATCCTCATCATCGGCTCCGGCCCGATCGTCATCGGGCAGGGCTGCGAGTTCGACTATTCGGGCGTGCAGGCCCTCAAGGCCCTGAAGAAGGAGGGCTACGAGACGGTTCTCGTCAACTCGAACCCGGCGACCGTGATGACGGATCCCGACAGGTCGTCGCGCACCTACATCGAGCCGCTCACCGTGGATTCGCTCCACGAGATCATCCGCCGCGAGCGGCCCGACGCGCTTCTGCCGACGCTCGGCGGGCAGACGGCGCTCAACCTCGCGATGGAGCTCGACAGGACGGGGATCCTGCGCCGGTACCGCGTCGAGATGATCGGGGCGCAGGCCGACGCGATCGCGCGGGCGGAGGACCGGCATCTCTTCAAGGAGGCCATGCGCGAGCTCGGCCTCGACATGCCGAAGTCGGGGAGCGCCCACTCCCTGGAGGAGGCCCAGGCCGTCGCCGAGACGATCGGCACGTGGCCTCTCATCATACGCCCCGGCTTCACGCTCGGCGGCACGGGCGGCGGCATCGCGCATACGCACGAGGAGTTCGTCCGCATCGTCTCGCAGGGACTTGAGGCCTCGCTCAACCGCGAAGTCCTGATCGAGGAGTCGCTCATCGGCTGGAAGGAGTTCGAGATGGAGGTCATGGCCGACAAGGCCGGGAACGCCGTCATCGTCTGCTCCATCGAGAACCTCGACCCGATGGGCGTGCATACGGGCGACTCCATCACGGTCGCGCCCATCCAGACGCTGACCGACCGCGAGTACCAGGCCATGCGCGACGACTCCATCGCCGTCCTCCGGAAGATCGGCATCGCGACGGGCGGCTCGAACGTGCAGTGGGCCGTCAACCCGAAGACGGGGCGGCGCATCATCATCGAGATGAACCCGCGCGTCTCGCGCTCGTCGGCGCTCGCCTCCAAGGCGACGGGCTTTCCGATCGCGAAAATCGCCGCGCTGCTGGCCGTCGGCTACACGCTCGACGAGATCCCGAACGACATCACCGGCTCGACGCTCGCGTCCTTCGAGCCGGCGCTCGACTATGTCGTCGTCAAGGTGCCGCGCTTCGCGTTCGAGAAGTTCTCGGGCGCGTCCACCGCGCTGGGCACGCAGATGAAGGCGGTGGGCGAGGTCATGGCCATCGGCCGCACGTTCAAGCAGGCGTATCTCAAGGCCGTCCGCTCGCTGGAGGCGCCGCTCGCCTACCACGACGCGGCGACCTACGACCCCTGGTTTAAGCGCGAACTTGCCGAGATCGAGGCGTTTCGGAAACACCTCTCCGAAGAAGCGGGTCTTCTGACAGGATTAACAAGATTGGAGAAGACGGTCAATCCTGTCAATCCTGTGAATCCTGTCAAAGGCTGCGAAGACGCGGCGGCGCTTTTGCGGCAGGCGAAGGTCTTCGGGTTTTCCGACCGCGAGATCGCCGCGGCCGTTGGCTGCGAGGAGGAGGCCGTGCGCGCGGCGCGGCTGGCGCTGGGCGTTCTGCCGTCGTTTGGCGAAGTCGACACGTGCGCGGGCGAGTTCAGGGCGCGGACGCCGTATTACTACAGCTACTACGGGTGGAATAGCGCGAGAGACGCGAGAGATCCAAATGACAAGAGAGACTTGAGTGACGCGAGAGACTTGAGCCTCTCGTCCCTCTCGCCTCTCAAGTCCCTCAAGTCAGAAAATCTCAGCCTCTCGTCCCTCAAGTCCCTCACGTCAGAAGATCGCGTTCCCTTGAAGCCCCGCATCATGGTCTTGGGCGGCGGGCCGAACCGCATCGGGCAGGGCATCG
>CAVGMG010000125.1:0-4271 GCA_963630185.1 Alistipes onderdonkii
CTCCTCGGCCTCCGCGATCTCCTTCTCCAGGTAGGCCTGCATCTCCGTCGTCATTTCGGTCGCTCCCTTCCTTTCGCAAACCGTTTCAGTTCGCGGCGGTTTCGTCCGAGGAGGCCGGCGAGCTCGCGCCCGCCGAACTGGACGCGGCCGCCTCGCCTGCCGCGTTCGTCTCGTCTTCGTCGAAGAGCGCGCGGACGTAGGCCTCGTTGACGGCGTAGCCGCCGACGTCGTCGGCCGCCTTGCGGAAGAGCGCGAGGGCGTTGTCGGCGGTCGCGGGGCACGAGGACGCGACCTCGGCGCGCGGGGCCTGCCACGTCCCGTCGTCGAGCTCGGACAGCGCGCCGACGAGGGCCACGCCGAGGATGACGCCGTTGGCGACGGAGCATTCGTACCGCTCGGCGTTCTTCAGCTTGCCTGCGGGGTAGTCACTTTTCTTGAAACACACGACTTGCATTCTTTGACCTCCATAGTTTCTTCAGTGTTAGGGAATCGCCGTTCTTGACGTAGCCGTAGAGCGAGGCGAGAGCCAGCCTCCCGGCTTCCGGCAGACGCCTCGGGTCGCCCCTGAGCAGGCGGCGGAGATGCCGCTCGACGCGGGCCGACGGGTAGATGCCGTCGCGGCTTATGCGCCACCCGCCCATTTCCGTGGCATGATGCGCGGCCGGGTACTTGGCCCACTTGTGCGCGGTCGTGAGGCCGATCTGCGAGAGGACGTCCTCGATCTCCTCGTGGACGCCCGCCGCCGCCTTCTTGGAGCGCGTGACGGCGCACGTGTCGTCCATGTAGCGCACGTAGCCGAAGACGTCCTTGCGCGACGCGACCGCCCAGTCGAGCGGGACGAGGACCGCGTTGGCGACCATGGCCGAATAGCCCGCGCCGATCGGCAGCCCGCCGCCCTTGTCGAGGCACGCCGCGAAATAGCCGAGAAGGGCCCCGTCGTCGAAGACGCGCCCCAGGGCCTCCATCGCCACGTCGAACGTGACGGACGGGAAGAACTTGCGGATGTCGCTCTTGAGCACCCACGTCCGCCACTTCTGCGCGTGGCCCTTGTTGTGGATGCGGCACTGCTCGTCCACCCTGCGAATCATGCGGCGCAGGTCCCTCGCCAGCTTCAGGCCGCCGCGCCCGGGGACGGGGCAGTACGAGGTCGCCACCATGCGCTTGTAGACCAGCGGCTCGGCCACGCGCGTGACGGCGCGGTGGCAGATCGCGTCGGCCACGGTCGGCGCCTGGATGTGCCGCGCCTTGCCGTACTCGAAGACGTCGAACTCCACGGGCCTCTGCGGCGCGAAGCCGCCGGCAAGCCGATCCCGCGCCTCCAGCGCGAACCTGTCCGCGTCCTCGCGCATCTCGGCGGACAGGCCGCTCCGGCGGCAGCGCGGCGTGTTCGCCTCGTCCAGCACGGCCGCCCGGCAGTTTTCGAGCGAGACGACCCTCTCCCACACGTGGCGCTCGCGCGTCATGCCGCAGCCCTCCATACCCGTCTTTTCCGCATCGCATCCGTTCTGCCGTCGTCTTGCGACGGGGCTACTTGGCTGCGCTGCATAAGCGGAAATTGACCCGCGCACCCGCCACGAATGGCGGCGAGGCCGAAAGCGCCTTGAACGGGTTTGCGATTGAGAGGCATGGGGCGGCAGCGAGACGGTCTCCGCGTCTGCGGTGACTGGCGCGAACCCCAGTTGTCGGCGTTGGCGTCGGACGGCCCGTTGTTGGCGTTGACGCACCAAAGGCCCAGCTGGGAGGCATTGCCCCGGTTGTTCGACAGCGTGCCCATGCTTCGTATATTCGGCGTTTGATCCTCTTTTTGCTTTGTCTCGCTGGTAAATCACTCGCTTCGGGCTTCGCCCTCCGCTCGCACAGGGGCGAAAGACGGGCGCGAACCCCAGTAGCCGGCGCCGGCGACGGACGGCCCGTAGTCGGCGCTGACGCACCAAAGGCCCAGCTGGGAGGCACTGCCCCGGGCGAACGACAGCCAGCTGCCGTACACGGAGCGCGTGCCGGCGGTCGTCGGCGCGGCGCCGTACCACCCGGATTCGTCCGTGACGCGCACGGAGCACTTCGCCGCCGCGTTGCCGGGGAACCAGTAGATGGACGACTGCGGCGAGGTCTCGTCGATGCAGCGGGCGCTCTCCTTGGACGTGAGCCCCGCGCCCTTGTAGCGGTAGGCGAGCGGGAAGCCCCCGGCCGCGGCGATCGCCTCGGTCGTCGTCGCGCCCCCGACGTCGGCGGCGCGGTCGGGGCACACCCACCACTCGCCGTAGGCGACGCCGTCCTCGTCCAGGCCCGCCACGTAGGAGGCGTCGCTCATGACGGCCCCCTCGCTTCCGTAGAACGGGTTCCAGATGTAGAGCCACGCGAAGCTCGCCGACGCGCCGCTTCCCGCCGCGAACGACTTGATCGCGTCGCCCGCCGTCTCGAACGCGGCCTCGAGCGAGTCGGTCGTCGCGCGCGAGCCGCCGTAGAAGACGGACTTCATCGACGCGCCGAACTGGATGTAGGCGAGCTCGCGGAACGGCGCGTAGTTCTCGTACATCGGCGGGGCCCAGAGGCGGTTCGAGCCGTCTATGGCGTAGGCCTGGTTCGTGCAGGTCGGCCCCGACACCGTGCAGGCGTACTGGTTGAGCGCGTGGCACATCGTCGCGATGTCGTGGCGCGTGTAGGCCGTATTGTTCGCGGCGAACGCCTTGGAGCGCACCTTGCCGCCCATCGTGACGGAATCGTACCGGGCGTAGTAGAAGCCGTCCTTCACGCCCTTGGTCGTCCACGCGCCGTCCTCGTAGGCGTGGACGTAGGCCCACGGCGGGAGGTCGAAGCCGGGCAGCTTCGTCTTGCTGACCCAGTGGATGCGGAAGGCGACGCTGTTCGTCGTCCACGTGTCCGTGGTGGACTCGTAAGTCCTCACCGGCACCGTGACGTCCTCCAGCCGCCAGTAGTACATCGGGATCCAGGTGAAGTGGTAGTCGTTCCCGTAGGTGGAGTCGTTCAGGTTGACGGAGACGACGCGCTTCTCGGCCTGCGCCCACGGGAAGATGCGCGTCTCGAAGTCGCCCTGCGAGCCCGTGACGACGCCGTCGGCCACGAGCGGGTGGCCGTCGTTCACGCCCGTCTCGTTGACCCAGAGACCCACGCCGTTCGTCACGTAGTAGTAGCCAAAGAGCGTGACCGGGTCGTAGGCGTTCGTGGAGGCGCAGTCGCGGGTGAACAGGAACGAGGACATCGTCGTCGTGTCGTCGATGCGCTGGCCCCTGCCGATGGCGAAGAGGTCGCTGTCGGCCTTGCGGAGCGTCAGCGGGACGTCGTAGCTGCCGCCGTCGCGCAGGTACAGGAACTTCGTCGTGAAGAGGTACTGCTCGGTGCAGATTGTCGGGCACTCGAACGACACGTACGCCTTGTTCGCGCCCGCGCCGACCGAGACGACGGTCTCGACCGCCGCGCCCTGCGAGAACTCCGTGACGGGGTACTTGTAGACGTTGTTGTTGACCTTCAGCACGACGTAGGCGGCGCGCAGCATCTCGGCCGCCACGTCGCCCGTCGGGAGCTCTCCGCCGAGCGTGAAGGTCATGCGGCACGTGCCGGGGTAGGAGGCCGTGGCCGCCGAGGCTATCGCGTCGTCCACGGCGGCCGCCCACGCGGCCATGTTGGTCATCGTCGGCGTGTCGCCCGCGACGCTGTTGTGGTTGGTGTAGGCGGGCGCGACCGAGACGGCCGCCGCGAGGAGGAGGGAGAGAGAGCTCATTTTTTCAGTTTCCTTTCAAGGCCTTGATGATGTCGGAGATCGTGGACGTGTCCGGGTCGAGCGCGGCCGCCCTCGCCGCGAGGTTCGTGACCTGGGTTTGGAGCGCGGCGAGCGCGTCGGAGAGCGCGGCGACCGAGTCCGTCGTCGCCCGCTCGTCGAGATACGCCTGCAGGGTCTTCGCGCTCGCGCCGAAGTTCGTCGAGCTGGAGTTCAAGTAGATGAGGTCGGGCGTCTGCGCAAGGCCGAGCGAGTTGGCAACGTAGGCGTATGCTTGGAAGCCAAGGGCGGTGGCGTTTTCGCCAAACGCACGTGAGCTGCTGCCGATTGCGGTGGATGAATAGTTCGACGTTGTCGCGTCAAGCCCCAGCGCGACAGAACAGGCGCCTGGCGCAGACGCCATTTCCCCCAGCGCGACGGCTCTAACGCCTGCCGAGGCGTTGCATCCTGCCGCGAGGCTGGTGCCGGACTTCCACGCGGCGAACGCGGGGTCGCTCTCGGCGGTGAGGTAGCCCTTCGCCTCGATCTCGGTCTTGAG
>CAVGMG010000126.1:0-4255 GCA_963630185.1 Alistipes onderdonkii
TAGCGCTTCTGCAGCTGCTCCATGTCCGCCAGGACGAGCTCCGTCTCGATGACCTCGGCGTCGCCGACGGGGTCGATGGGGGCGGACTTGCTCCCGCCCTCCTGGACGTGGATGATGTCGTCGTTCTCGAAGCAGCGCACGACGTGGAGAATCGCGTCGCACTCGCGGATGTTCGCGAGGAACTTGTTGCCGAGCCCCTCGCCCTTCGACGCGCCCTTGACGAGACCCGCGATGTCCGTGAACGCGACCGTCGCCGGGACGACCTGCTCGCTCTTCGCCATCTTCGCGAGCGTGTCGAGCCGCGCGTCGGCGACCTCGACGATGGCCGAGTTCGGCTCGATCGTGCAGAACGGGTAGTTCTCCGCCGCCGCCTGCTGCTTTTTCGTGAGCGCGTTGAAGAGCGTGGACTTGCCCACGTTCGGAAGGCCGACGATGCCGACTGAAAGACCCATTTCTCTCCCCCTTTCCTCAGGACAGGACGTCCGCCGGGAAGAACGTCCCCGTCGAGCGGCCCGAAAACAGGGCGACGAGGCACTTCTTGCGGCCGTTGGCGATGTAGACGTCGATGCCGCTCTTGACGGCGGCGCGGACGGCCTTGAGCTTCGTGTCCATGCCGCCCTTCGAGAGGCGGCCCTTCTCGCCCGAATGGACGAGGCCGACGACGTCGCGCATGTCGGAGACCTCCGGGATGCGGCGGCCCTTCTCGTCGAGAAGGCCGTCGACGGTCGTCAGAAGGACGAGCGCGTCCGCCTTCAGCAGCTTCGCGATCAGGAACGACAGGTAGTCGTTGTCGCCGAGGCTCTGGCCCTTGAGCTCCTCGTCGGCGACGACGTCGTTCTCGTTGATGATGGGGACGATGCTGTTCTTCAGGAGGCTGCCGATCGAGCTCTTGATGTTCAGGGCGCGGTGGCGCATCTCGAAGTCGTCGTGCGTCAGGAGGAGCTGCCCGATCTTGACGCCGTGCTCGCCGAAGAGCTTCTCGTATTCGTAGATGAACCGCGCCTGCCCGACGGCGGCGCACATCTGGACGCTGTTGACGTCCTTCGGGCGCGCCTGGAGGCCCAGCGCCTCCACGCCCGCCGCGACCGCCCCCGACGAGACGAAGATCACTTCATGCCCCAGGGCGCGGACGTCGCAGATCTGCTTGACGAGTTTCTTGAGGGCGACATGGTCGGGACGCCCCGACTTGTCCGCAATGGCATGCGTACCGACTTTGATGACGATTCTCATGGATGATCCTTAGGCCCACAGGCGCTCCAGCGCGTAATACGCGCGCGCCTCCGGCGAAAAAACATGGACGACCACGTCGACGTAGTCGACGACGATCCAGCCGCTCTCCGGGTCGCCCGACGTGCGGTACGCCCCCTTCGGCAACGCCTTGACGAGGGCCTTCAGATGCGGCGCCGCCGCGCCCGTCGCCACGACGAAGTAGTCCGCGAGGGACGACTTCCCCCGCACGTCATACACCTTGACGTCCGCCCCCTTGGCGTCGCGCAAGGCCTGCACAATTGTCTCTGTCATAGTCTGTTCAGCGCTGGACGAGCGGGCGGTCGAGCATCTTCTCGTAGAGGTTGATGTATTCCTGCGCACAGGCGCGGTGGTTGAAGCGCGAGAGCGACTGCGTCATGATGCGCTCGATCTCCCGCGCGCGCACGGCCGGGTCTTCGTGGAAGAAGTCCATCGCCTTGTCCATCGCCCAGAAGAGCCCGTTCGAGTCGTAGGTGTCGAAGATGAAGCCGTTGCCCGTCGACGCCTGGACGTCGAGCATCTCGACCGTGTCGTGGAGGCCGCCCGTGTTGTGGGCGACCGCCAGCGACCCGTAGATGGGCGCCTGCATCTGCGGCAGGCCGCACGGCTCGAACAGCGACGGCATGAGCGTGAAGTCGCTCCCCGCGAACCCGAGCTGCGAGAGCCGCCCCTCGAAGTTGTGGACGCCCAGGCGGCTCTGGATGTGGTGGAACTCGCGGATGTCCCAGAACGGCTGCTGATACGGCCCGTTCGCGATGACGGCCAGCTGCGCGTCGGGATGCTTTTCGAGGAAGCGGTAGACGATGTCGGTCAGAAGCTGCGGGCCCTTCTGGACGGGGTCGAGGCGGCTCGGCCAGAAGAAGAGCGCGCGGTCGGCGTTCTCTTCGAGCCCCAGCGCGTGCTGGAGGGCGAGCTTGTTCTGCCGCTTGCCCTCGACGTGGCTGTCGGGCCCGTACTTGAACGGGATCTTGTCGTCGATCTTCGGGTTGTCCGACGAGTCGGGCGCGTTCAGGATGCCCACGGCGCACCCGGCGTTGTACTTGTTGCGGATCTCGTTGCGGATGGAGTCCGGGATGAACGAGTGCCAGCCGTTGACGATCTCGGTCAGGAACGTCGGCGAGACCGTGTTGATGAAGTGCGCGGCGAAGCACCCGGACGCCTGCAGGTCGATGGGGTTGCGCTCGCGCGACTCCTCGTAGTTGTAGGGCGGGTAGCTGTAGTAGAGGTTCATCCAGAACTCGGCCGCGTCGATGCCCGCGTCCTCGATGTGCGCCAGGTTCAGCTTCTGCGTGTGGATGTTGTGGACGGTGAAGAGGCACGGGATGCCCATGCGCCGCGCCGCCGCCGGGACGAGCCCCGTCATCCAGTCGTTGCAGTGGATGAGGTCGGGCTGGACGAACGGGATGATGTTGTTGATGACCTCGCGCTGGAACGCGAGCGCGAGCTTCAGGTTGCCGTCGCCCCGGTCGTAGACGGTGTCGCGGTAGTAGAAGCAGCGATCCTCCGCCAGGTGGATGCGCTCGTCGGAGAGGTGGCTCTTGTATTTGCGAAGCTCCTCCGAGACGAGCTGCGCCGTCTCGACGTGGAACATGCGCCGGTAGTGCGGCAGCGCGACGTGGACGTCCGCGCCCAGCTCGAAGAGGGCGGCGGTCAGCGACGCGGAGACGTCGGCCATGCCGCCCGCCTTGGCCGACATCTTCCCCGCCAAGTTGCCCATGCCGTCCGGAAGATACGTGATCTCCGGCGTGACGATCAGGATTCTCGGTTTCTTCGCTGTCTTGTCCATGGCACACGACCTCCTTGCTTGCAAAAGCCGACGAAAGCCTCCTCCCTCACTCGACGCTCGCCAGCGCCTGCCCCTTCTTGACGGGCGTGCCGTGCGCCACGAGGAACGTGACCTTGCCGGCGGCGGGCGACGAAATCGGGTTGAAGAGCTTCATCGCCTCGACGACGCAGACCGCCTGTCCGGCGCGGACGGCCGCGCCGTCCTCCGCCATCTTCGGCTTGCCGGGCGCATCGCTCCGGTAGAACGTCCCGTTGAGCGGCGAGAGGATCGGCGTTCCCTTGACGGCCGCCGCCTCGCCGCCTGACGCCTTCGCGGCGCCGGACGCCGGGGCCGCCGCGCTCTGGGCGGCTTTCGCCTTCGCCTCCTCCTCGTCGGCGGGGATGGGCCCGCCCTCCTTGCGCCACTTGAAGTAGCCGAGCGCGACCTCCGGGAAGAGCGCATACGAGAGGATGTCCTCCTCGCTCTTGACGAGATACGGCGGAATCTCGTTCGCCGCCGCCACGAGGCCGGGCTTCAGCAGGTCGGCGGGGCGGCAGGTGATCGGCTTCAGGCCGCCGCAGAGCTTCTTGCGCAGCTTCGGCTCGATGGGCGCGGGCGTCGCCCCGTAGTAGCCCGCCGCGTAGCGCTTCGTCTCGTCCGTCACCATCGAGAAGCGCTTGCCCGAGAGGACGTTGAGAACGCTCTGGACGCCCACGATCTGCGACGTCGGCGTGACGAGCGGCGGATAGCCCATGTCGGCGCGCGTCTTCGGGAGCTCGGCGAGCACTTCGTCGAGGCGGTCGAGCGCGTCCTGCTGGGCGAGCTGCGAGCGCAAGTTCGAGATCATCCCGCCGGGAATCGCGTGGACGAGGACGCCCGCGTCGACGGCTTCGACCTTCGCCGCGCTCGCCGGCTGGCGCTTCTTCTTGAGTTCCTTGAAATAGGCGTTGATCTTCGTCAGGTCGTCGCGGTCGAGCCCGCAGTCGAAGCCCTCGGACTCCAGGATCGAGACGATGGACTCCGTCGGCGGCTGGGACGAGAACGACGAGAGAGACGAAATCGCGCAGTCGAGGCAGCCCGCGCCCGCTTCGGCGGCGGCCATGTACATCGCCGCGGCCATGCCGCTCGTCATGTGCGAGTGCACTTGGATCGGCATCTCCGGGAGGGCCTTCTTCAGCGCGGCGATAAGCTCGCGCGCCGCGCCCGGCGTCAGGATGCCCGCCATGTCCTTGATCGCGAGCG
>CAVGMG010000127.1:0-4239 GCA_963630185.1 Alistipes onderdonkii
CGGCGGCGCCGTGGGGCGCCGCCGTGAATGAGCGGGGTCTCGCCATTCAAAAGGACTTCACTTCACCAGGATGAAGAACGGATCCGGGCAATACTTGCGGCGCAGCTCCTTGACCTGCGCGTCCGTCAGAGCCACGTCGTAGATCTGCAGGTCGTCAAGGTAGAAGCCCGTCGAGCCAAGGTTCTGGGGATAGACCGTCGTGCCGCCGAAGATCGATCCTATCTGGCCGCAGTTCGTCATGGAAGTCGTGGGAGCGGCATTGGTGTTTTCGACGACCGGCATGCGGTCGACGTAGAGCCGCGTCCCGGCGCTCGACGTGACGAGCGCGAAGAAGTGGAACTGCGTCGACAGGTTCTCGATGCCCGTCACACGCGCAATCTCGCGCCCCGTAGACCCCTGCTTCGTGCCGACGTCAATGGCCACGGCAGCCACCGTCGTCGCGTCAACCACGCGCAGGATGATCACGGCGTTGCTGCCGTGAACCGTGCCCAGGCACAAGAGCGGAGAGGCCGCGCCGGTCGCGAACGGGAGGCGCGCCACCATCGTGACCGTCAACTCGCCGTAGCTTGCCAGCGGGCTCGCCGGAGAGGTCGTGCTATCCCAATACGGCGTCTTCCCGTTCACGATCCAGCCGGAAGAGCCCGTGCGCCCCTTGGCGACGATGGAGCCCGTGCCTGTGAACGCGCCCAGCTGATACCGGCTGTCGGTCGCCTTCGAATCCGTTGCCGACATCGTCGACCCGTTGAAGTCGTAGTGGAAGAACTTGGCGGGGAGGGCGAGGAGATCCGCCGTCAGGGTCGTGCCGCTGTAGGCGACGGCATACGAGCCGTCGTCGTTCATGAAGCGGCTTCCGAGGTCGACGGTCGCAAAGCCGTTCGTGATCGTGTTGGACGAGCCCGTGACGAGCGTGACGGTCGCATCTCCCGGCGTCAGGGCGCTCACGTCGAGGCCGTCGTCGTTCAGCGTGACGGCCGCCGTGGAGGCGAGGTTGTTGAGCGTGTTCAGCGTCACGCCATTGACCGCAGGCGAGAGGACGAGGGCGCTCACGCCGTTCAGCGCCTGGCCAAGGTTCAGCGTCGCCGTGCCGACCACCTTGACCGTCGCGCCGTTCAGCGTGCTGGAGTTCAGGCTGCTATCCGTGTTGCTCGTATGGTTGTAAGTGGTGAACGACCCTTCCTCGACGACGATCGTGCCGGAGGAGGAGGACGTCGTGACGTTGCTGATGAAGAAGTCGCCGCCGCCCTGCTTCGTCAGCGTGTAGCCCTCCAGCTTGAACGTGGACGCATTCCAGCCGTTGTTGAGGATGCCCCAGTTGTGGTCGGAGTCCGCCGTGATCAGCGCGTCGGCGGCGAGCGTGATGGACTTCGTCTGCTTGTTGTTGCCGGTGAGTTTGTCGCCCGTGTTCTTCATCGCGCCCGAATAGGTGCCGTCCGTCGTCTCGACGCCCTTGCCCGCGATCACGTAAGAGTAGCACCTGTCTTTCGTGTTCGCGATGTCGACGCAGCCGCCGTCCTCGACGGTGACCGTGCCCGCCGTGTTGGAGTCCGTCGAGCCGCCGAAGCCCTGCCCGAGCGACGTCGACGCCGTGCCGCTCGTGACGGTGAGCCCGCCCGTGAAGGACGACGCCTTCGTGAACTTGACGTCGCCCACGGTCTTGACCTTGCCCGCGCCCGTGACGGCGTTCTTGAAGTCGCCCAAGCCGTCGAGCGTCAAAGTCGTGCCGTCGAGAGCCAGGTTGATGGTCGTGTTCTCGGCGAACACGTTGCCCGCCAGGGTCATCTGCGCCGCCTCGCGGAAGACGACCGAGCCCGTGAGCGTGAGGACGCCCTCGCCCTTCAGCGTCAGCGTGCCCGTGCCGAAGACGTAGACGTTGCCGTAGGAGTGGCTCTCTCCGATCGTCAGGACGCTCTCCGTGTCCGCAGTCGTCTTGATCATGATGTCGCCGCTCGCCGGAACGGACGAGCCGCTCCAGTTGGCGGCCGTCTCGAAGGCGACCTCGCTCCCCGAGCAGGTCAGGACGGGGCAGGGCGGCTTGATCGTGAGCGTTTGGTTCTCCGCGTCAAGCGTCGCGAAGGCGGCCGTCGTCACCTGCTCCGTGCCGTTCGAGATGACGACGCTGTCAAGCGAGGTCAGCCCCGTGCAGGAGATGGTCACGTCTTCCGAGACGTCGGACGAGAGCGTGAACGCGAGCGTGGGCGTGGCGCCGTCCGCCACCTCGATCTTGGCGGGACGCGCCGTGCCGAAGTTGACGTTGACGCCTGCCTCGATCTTCAGCGTTCCCGTCCCCGAAATCGTCTTCCGGAACGTATACGTCGCCGAAGTGACCTCGTTTGTCTTGGCGAGCGTCAGGGTCTTGCCCTCCGAAATCGTGACGGGATGCCAGATCGGGAAAGTCTCCGCCTTCGCCCGCATCGTCGCGTCGCCGCCGACCGTCACCGCCATGGAATACGTGTCCCTGGAGGCGTCGATGGTCTGCTCCTGCGTGTCCTTGGGATACGCCGAGAGGCCGACCGAGCCCAGCGCCAGCGTGCCGCCGTTCAGGTTGAGCGTGTTCGCGGCCGAGGCGTAGCCCGCCAGCGCAATGCCGTCCGCCGAGAAGAGGCCGCCGTTGATGTTGATCGTCTGGTTGAACCGCGTCTTGGCGATGAGGACCTGCGACGAGGCGAGGAACTGCGCGTCGTCCTTGATCGTGAAGGTCGAAGTCCCCTTCCAGTGGCCGAACATGGCGGAGGCCGTGTTCTTGTCCAAGTTGGTCGTCCCCGTCACCGTCAGGACGGACGAGCCCGCGAGGGTGAACGCCGACGTGCGACCGTCCCCTCCGTCCGAGAGGATGAACCTCTTGGCCGTCACGGTCGCGTTCGTGAGAAGGTAGGTGGCCGTGCCGACGCTGAAGCGCCCGTCGCCGCTGAGGTAGTTGACCGTGGCCCCGTCGAACGTGACCGCCGTCTGCGTTCCGCTGTTCAGGTTGTCGGCGAGGTAGAAAGGCTCTTCGCCCGCCAGGGTCATGGAGTTGCCGCTGTGGGAGAAGGAGATCGGGCTTTCCGACGAGCCGGCGCCGCCCGCGAAGGTGCGCCCTGCGGCGACGGGCCCGAACGGCAGGCCGGAGGAGGCCTCGATCTTCGCCTTGACGGTCAAGGGGATGGCGGAGCGCGTGAGCGACTCAACCGCCTTGTAGGCGTTCGTGTCGCCGACGGCGAGGCTGACGCCGTAGGTCGCGAGCGCGCCGAAGGACGTCGTCTTCGTCGCGTCGGACTTCGTGAGCGTCAGCGTGCGGTCGACGCCCTCGGTCTCGTTCGTGAGGACGAGGTTCGCCACGTAGAGGTCGTCATCGAGGTCGAGCGTCGCGTCGCCTTCGAGCTTGACGTCGGCGATTGCGGCGGACGTGGGCGCGGAGCCGGTCGACCAGTTCGCGTCCGTCGACCATTTTTCAGAGGTCTTCTCCTCGCCGCCGATCGTCAGGACGGGCGTCGTCGACGTGTAGTTATGCGGCACGATCTGGAAGGCGGCGATGCCGCCGCGCGCGCCCGTATAGCTTCCGCCGCCCGCAATCGTCAGGTCGCCCGTGAGGCCGCGCACGCGAAGCGCGTTGACGCCGTACCGCGCCTCGCCCGTCAGCTGCGTCGAGCTGCCGAAGGTGGCGTTCCCCGCCTTCGCCGTGGCGGGGTTTTCGGAGTCGTAGGTATACTGCACGTCGTTGACCGTCGGCGCGACGAACGCGACGCTCGCCGTGTCGGTCGCGAAGTAGATGATGACGTCATACTTGTAGTCCGTCGCCGCATAGCGGTTCGTGAAGGACGTCACGGTGATGGTGTTGCCGCCGTTGCCGTCGTCGAGGTAGCCGTCGAGGAACGTCGTGCCGCGAGCCGTCGAATAGTTGTTATTCGACTTCCAGGTGATGACGGGCTTGTCGGCGGCGGTCTCCTCCGTGTCGGACGAGTCGTCAACGGTGAAGGGGAAGACGTTCGTGACGGAGCCGTTTTGATAGTTGGCGACGTAGAACCACTCGGTCTGCTCCAGCGCCTTGGACGTCCCCTTCACGGCGCCGGACGAGTCCTTCGTCGCCGAGGTCGTGAAGCCGGAGTCGGAACGAGCCGCGCCGTTGTTGAACGAGAAGCCGACGCAAAGCGGCGTGGTCTCGGTGGCGGTGGTCGTGGTGGCGTCGGTGGATTCGGTCGACGTCCCCTCGGTGGTGTCGGCGCGAAGGCCGACGGCGGAGACGAGCGTGGCGCAGAGCAGGGC
>CAVGMG010000128.1:0-4226 GCA_963630185.1 Alistipes onderdonkii
ACGGGCGTCACGCCGTCCTTGCCGACGATCTTCGTCTCCCAGCCGTAGCCGGCGACGCCGATCGCGCCGACGCGGTCGACGTTCTCGACGCCGAGATGGACGGCCCCCGGGCCCGTCGACTCGGAGAGGCCGTAGTTCGTGTCGTAGGCGTGGTGCGGAAAGACCTTCTTCCAGCGGGCGACGAGGGCGGGCGGCACGGGCTGCGCCCCGATGTGCATGAGCCGCCACTGCGACAGGGCGTATTCGGAGAGGTCGACGTCGCCCCGGTCGATCGCGTCGAGGATGTCCTGCGCCCACGGCACGAGCAGCCAGACGATCGTGCAGCGCTCCTCGGAGACGGCGCGGAGGATCCACTCCGGCTTGACGCCCTTCAGGAGGACGGCGCGGCCGCCGACGAGGAACGACCCGAACCAGTGCATCTTCGCGCCCGTGTGGTAGAGCGGCGGGATGCAGAGGAAGACGTCGTCCTTCGTCTGGCCGTGGTGGCTCTGCTCGACGCGGCAGGCGTGCACGAGGCAGCGGTGCTGGAGGACGATGGCCTTGGGGAAGCCCGTCGTGCCGCTCGAAAAGTAGATCGCCGCCTCGTCCTCCGAGACGAGGGGGACCGTCGGCGACTTGGACGAGCAATACGAGAGGAGCGTCCTGTAGGAGTCGGCGAACGACGGGCAGTCGTCCCCGACGTAGAACCGCGCCTTGACGAGCGGCACGTCGTCGACGACCTGCTCGACGCGCCCCGTGAACTCCGGCCCGAAGACGAGCGCCTTCGCGTCGGCGAGCGAAAGGCAGTAGCGGATCTCGTCGGCGGTGTAGCGGAAGTTGAGCGGCACGGCCATGCACCCCGCCTTGAGGATGCCGAAGTAGATGGGCAGCCACTCCAGGGAGTTCATGAGGAGGATCGCCACCTTGTCGCCCTTCTGGAACCCCCGGCTCAGGAGGAGGTTCGCGAAGCGGTTCGCCTTCTCGTCGAAGACGCGCCACGACATCTCGCTGCGGAACGCCTCGATGGGGGAGCTCTCGATGAGCGCGTACTCCTTCCAGGTCGTCTGGCGGGCTTCGAGCTCCTGCGGGTTGATCTCGACGAGCGCGACGTCGTCGGGCCATTCGCGCGCGTTCCTCTCCAGGACGTCGACGACGGTTTCGAATGTCTCTGTCATAAGGTCGCCTTCGCCCACGCCAGCTCCGCCAGGGCGTTCTTCGCCTCCTGGACGACGAGCGGGTTCTCGGCGTCCTTCAGGAACGCGTACTTGGACAGGGCGTCCTTGATCCGCCCCGCGAGGCGCGACTTGACGAGCCGCTCCTTCTTCGGGTCGATCGCGCGGCAGTCCTTGACCGTCTTGGCCAGGCGGACGAGCTCCACGAGCTTCTTGACGTCGGGGATCTTCGCGAGGTCCGCGAACCGCCGCTCGTAGGCCTTGGCCTCCTGCGGGAACTTCTTCTTGAAGTCGAGATAGCGGACGTAGGCGTGGCCGGGCAGGTTCTCCAGCTCGAAGTCCAGGAACTCGCGCCACTGCTCCTCGCCCTTGGGCGATTCGAGGTCGGTCAGGAACGTGACGAGAAGCTCCGTCGCCCGCCGCTCGTCCGCGCCGAGGTAGCGCACCTTGCCGAGCGCGTCGACGAGGTAGAGGGGCTTGGACGTCTCCTTCTCGGAATAGGCGGCCCCCCGGTAGACGGGGAACGAGACGGCCTTCGGCGCCCTCGGAAACGTGCCGAGCAGGACGAAGGGCTTCGTCTTGAAGCTCGTCCAGATCTCCTCCATGCGCCGCGAAAGCGACACGTCCTGGCAGACGAGGACGACCTTCCCGACGAGATAGCCGTCGCTGCACTGCCGCCCGGCGACGTAGTGCGCCTCGTCGAGGTTCGACCACGAGCCCGCGAGAAGTGCGCACGGAAGAAGCGCCGCCAGCAGGGCGGCCGTCGCTCGCCGACGCGCCCTCATGCGTCAAGAGCCTTTGCCAGAAAGGGGATCGTGCGCTCGAACGAAACGCCGTACCAGTGGTCTTCCGCCGTCGCCTCGATGGCCGCGCAGACGACGTCCGCCGCCAAGGCGGCCGCCTCGGGCGCGGTCTTGCCGCGCATGACGCTCCCCGCGAAGACGGAGGCGAAGACGTCGCCCGTGCCGTGGGCGCTTCGCGGATGGCGCGGGTTGAAGTCGTAGACGACCGACCGCCCGTCCGACACGGCCGTGCCGAGGAGGTCGGGCGTAAAGCCGACGCCCGTCAGGACGACCGTCCGCGCCCCCAGCTCGTGCAGGCGCGAGACGAGCGTCTCCACCCGCGCTTCGGTGAGGCGCCCGAGATACGCCGCCGGGTCTTCGCCGACGAGAAGCGCGGCCTCCGTGACGTTCGGGAGGAGGAAGTCCGCCTCCTTCGCGAGACGCGCCATCTTCGAGGGGAAGTCGCTCGCGAAGCCCGCGTAGAGGACGCCGTTGTCCGCCATCGCGGGATCGACGAACCGCAACGCCCCCTCGTTCGCGCAGGACGCGAAGATCGAGAGGATCGGGTCGATGTGGCTCTCGCAGACGTAGCCCGTGTAGAAGGCGTCGAAGCGGATCTTCTGCTCGACCCACTTCGCCTCGACCTTCCCCAGCTCGGCCGTGAGGTCGCAGAAGCTCCACGTCTTGAAGCCGCCCGTGTGGTTCGAGAGGATGGCGGGCGGCAGGACGGCGCACTCCACGCCGCACGCGCTGATCAGGGGCAGCGCGACCGTCGTGGAGCACTGCCCCACGCAGCTGATGTCCTGGATGGTCAGAAGCCGTTTCATCGGATGAGAGACAGGAACTCCTGCCGAACCTTTTCGTCCGCCCGGAACGACCCGAGGACGGCGCTCGTCGTCATCTCGCTGTTCTGCTTCTCGACGCCGCGCATCATCATGCACAGGTGCTTCGCGCGGACGACGACGCCGACGCCCTCCGCGCCCGTCTCGGCCATGATGGCCGTCGCGATCTCCTCGGTGAGGCGCTCCTGGATCTGGAGGCGCCGCGCATACATGTCGACGATCCGCGCCAGCTTCGAGACGCCCAAAACCTTGCCCTTCGAGATGTAGCCGATCGCGCACCGCCCGTAGAACGGCAGCAGGTGGTGCTCGCACAGGGAGTAGAGCTCGATGTCCTTGAGGATCACCATGTGGTTCGTGCCGGAGGAGAAGAGGGCGTTGTTGACGACGCGCCGGACGTCCTGGCGGCTGCCGCGCGTCAGATACGCCATCGCGCGCGCGACGCGCTCCGGCGTCTTGAGGAGCCCTTCGCGGGTCGGGTCTTCGCCCAGTTCGACGAGGATCTTCCGCACGAGGGCGGCGAGCTTCCCTTCGTCGGGGACGTGGATGGATGTCTTTTTCGCCATGGTCATGAGCGGCTTGAGAGCGCGAGGCGGATCGCCTGTTCGACGTCGCGGACGTCGGGGTGTTTCGAAAAGACGTCGGCGGCCATCCTGGAGCTCGTCTCGTCGTTGAATCCGAGGGCGCGGAGGGCGAGGAGCGTGTCGGAGAGGACGGTCTCCCGCCCGGCCGCGAGAGGCCCGCCGAGGGCCTGCGCTTCGAGCTTCGAGATCTTGTCGCGCAAGTCCACGCAGATCTTCTCGGCGGTCTTCTTGCCCACGCCCTTGACGGCCGAGAGGCGCTTCGCGTCGCCCGAGGAGATGGCGAGCGCGAGCTCGCCTAAAGGGACGCCCGAGAGGATGGCGAGGGCGGTGCGGGGGCCGACGCCCGAGACGGCCGTCAGCTTCAGGAACATCTCGCGTTCGCCTTCCTGGGCGAATCCGAAGAGGGTCTCGCCGTCCTCCCGGACGACGTGGGCGACGAGAAGGCGGGCGGTCTGGCCTTCGCGCGGAAGCTTCTCGTAGGTCGAGAGGGGGATGAGAATTTCGTAGCCGACGCCCGCCGCCTCCAGGACGGCCCGCGTCGGCGACTTCTCGACAAGTTCACCTCGAATATGCGCAATCACGACTCATATTATACCAAAAGCGCGTTCACTCTGCTCCATCTTCTCGCAGACTCCATGCCGCTTTTCGCTTCTTGTTTTGTCGGCTCAACGGCAAGACGGAAAATATGATATAATGCGAGGTGCTTAAGGACGCGGCAGCCAGCTGCGGTTCCTGGGCCATAGTTCGGGAAGCGTTTCCCCTGCGTCAAGCGACTTCGTGTGAGCCGACGCGGGATCCCAACCCCCGGGCGTCCAAAATCAATTTGCAACTGCAAAGCGATCGTCACGAGAAATGTGAGAAGTTTCATGA
>CAVGMG010000129.1:0-4226 GCA_963630185.1 Alistipes onderdonkii
GAGAACTGCCGTCTGCATCCTTGCCGCCCTCCTCGCCGTGCGCGTCTTCCTCGCCGCGTCGATGCCCGTCTTCGACACGTCCGAGGCCCGCTACGCGGCCATTTCCGCCAACATGGCGCGGACGGGCGACTACCTCGTCCCGCGCTTCACCTACGACGGACGCTACCAGAGCTTTGACGGCAAGCCTCCCCTCCAGTTCCAGCTGAGCGCGCTCGCCTGCCGCGCCTTCGGACGGAGCGAGCTTGCCGTCCGCCTGCCCTCGATCCTCGCGACGCTCGTGACGATGGCCCTCCTCTTCGCCGCCGTCTCCGCGCTCGCCGGACGCGAACGGGCGATTCTCGCCGTCGGCGTCGCCTCGACATGCGTCGCGTTCTACGCGCTTTCGGGCTGCGCGATGCCGGATGCCATCCTGACCGCCTGCGTCGCCAGTGCCTACTTCTGCCATGTCCTCTTCCTGAAGACGGGACGCCGCGCCTGGTCGCTCGGCACGTTCGCGGCCCTCGCGCTCGGCACGCTCGCGAAAGGCCCGGTCGCGCTCGTCCTTTTCGCGGGGCCGGCCGTCGTCGACGGCCTCGTCAACCGCCGCCGCCGCGAATTCGTCCGTTACGGCTGGGGCTGGGGTCTCGTCCTCTTCTTCGCCCTCGCCGCGCCGTGGTTCGCGCTGATGGCGAAGGAGAATCCCGGCTTCCTCACCTATTTCTTCGTCAACGAGAACGTCAAGCGGTTTCTCGTCCACGACTACGGCGACCGCTACGGCGCGGGACGCGAGTTCTTTCGCGGCATGGCTCTTGTCTGGGCCGTCGTGGTCACGCTCCCGTGGTCGCCGCTCGTTATCTGGCGAGCCGTCCGCGAGCGGGCGGCGGCCAAGTGGGTCGCGCTCTTTCGCGGCGACGCGGCCCCGCTCGCCTTCGGCGTCGTCGGCATCGTCGCGTTCTGGTGCCTGACGAGCCGCGTGCCGGTCGCCTACCTGATGCCCGTCGTGCCGCTCTTCGCGGCCGTCGCGGCAATGGCGGCAGACCGGACGACGCTCGAACGCGCCTTCCCGTGGGCGGCCGCGGCGGCGGCCGTCGTCCTCACGGGCATCCTCGTCGGCGGACGGCTGACGTCGGACAAAATGAGAGGCGCGGACGCCCCCTACCAGCGAAACCGCTACTCCTACGAGTTCTACCACGGCACGCCGGACGCGGCGAAGGAGGCGGCGAAGGAGGCACGGCCATGAAGTCCCTTGCGCTCGTCATCCCCTGCAAGAACGAGGCGAAGCGCCTCTCCGTCGGCGCGTTCCTCCGCGCCCTGGAGGAGTATCCGTTCCTGACCTTCCTCTTCGTGGACGACGGCTCGACGGACGACACCGCCGAGACGCTCGCGTTCCTCGAACGCCAGTCGCCGTCGATCCGCGCGCTCTACCTGAAGCGGAACGTCGGCAAGGCGGAGGCCGTGCGCACGGGCGTGAACTGGCTGCTCGCGCAGACCGCGTGCGAATGCGTCGGCTTCTGGGACGCCGACCTCGCCACGCCGCTTTCGGAGCTGGACGGCTTCGTCCGCGCCCTCGACGCGAACCCGTCCCTTGAGGCGGTCGTCGGGTCGCGCTGGCCGCATCTTGGCGCGGCCATCGACCGGAAGGTCTTCCGGCATTGCACGGGCTCCGTGATGAAGGCGCTCATCCGTCTCGTCCTCGGCGCGAACGTCTACGACACGCAATGCGGCGCGAAGGTGTTCCGCCGCGCCTTCGCAAAACAAGTCTTCGCGCGCCCGTTCCTGTCGCGCTGGCTCTTCGACGTCGAGCTTTTCCTGCGCGCGCCGCGCCGGCGCCTGGCGCAGTGCGTCGCCGAGGTGCCGCTCACGCGCTGGCGCGACGTCGCGGGCTCGAAGCTCGGCGTCCGCGACAGCCTGCGGCTCGTCCCCGACCTCCTGCTTCTCGCCTGCCGCAGAATATGATATAGTATTGCCATTCGACATGAACATCCTGATAGCCGAGGACGACGACAAGGTCGCCGAGTTCGTCGCGGAGGGCTTCCGCCGCGAGGGCCACGTGACGCTCCGCGCGAAAGACGGCGAGGAAGCCGTCGCCGCCGCGACCGCGAACGCCTTCGACGCGATCGTGATGGACGTGATGATGCCGCGCCTCGACGGCGTCGAGGCCGTGCGCCGCCTTCGGGCGGCGGGGACGAAGACTCCTGTCGTCATCCTCAGCGCGCGCGGCAGCGTCGAGTCGAAAGTCCTCGGCCTTGAGGCCGGCGCGGACGACTACCTGGCCAAGCCCTTTTCCATCGCCGAGCTGCTCGCCCGCGTCCACGCGCAAGTCCGGCGCGCGCAGGCCGCGTCCGAGACGACCGTCTTGCGCGTCGGCGACCTGGAGATGGATCTCGTCACGCACCGCGTCACCCGCGCCGGACGGCGCATCGAGCTCCAGCGGCTCGAATACCAGCTTCTCGAATACCTCATGCGCAACCGGGGGCGCGTCGTCTCGAAGACGACGATCATGGACCGCGTCTGGGACTACGACTTCGACCCGCACACGAACGTCGTCGAGTGCCGCGTCTGCCGCCTGCGCGCGAAGATCCAGGAGAAGGGCGAGGCGGAGATCCTTCACACCGTCAGGGGGTTCGGGTATGTCCTGGGGGAACGCTGAACGTCCGCCGCTCTCGCTGCGCGGACGGCTCGTCCTCTCCGCCGTCCTGACGAGCGGCGTCCTCTCGGCCTGCGGGGCGGCCCTCGTGCTCGCGCTTTCCGCCCGGCACGTCCTCGGCGGCGCGTCGTCCGTCGCGGAACGCCTCCTCGCCGACCTCCAGGCGGAATACGCCCAGTTCGGCGGCTTGACGGACGCCTTCGTCCGCTGCGCGGAAACGGACGTCTCGGAGCATCATGCGACGTCCGTCGTCGTCTGCGACGCGGCGCACAATGTCCTCTACGCGACCAAGACGACGCCGGGCGTCCGCGAAGGGCTTAGGGCCGCACTCGCGAAAGGCGGCGCGTCGGGACGCTTCGTCGCCGAGGGCGGCGGGAAGGGCGACGACACGCGGCGTGCGGTGCGGTATCGGGCCGCCCAGTTGCCGGACGGGCGCACGGTCGCGATCGCGCACGACGTGACGGAACTGGAGCGCTTCCTCGCCGTCCAGGCGCTCGCGCTGTGCGGCGTAGCGTTCCTCATGACGGCGCTTTCCGGCGTTCTCGCGTTCTTCGTCGGCGGACGCATCCTGAAGCTCAACGACCTCGTCGCGGAGAAGGACAGGGCGTATGCCGAGCTCCGCCACCTGACGGACGACATTGCGCACGACCTGCGGACGCCGCTCACGCGCCTCTCGCTGGCGGCCGAGACGGCGGCCGCGAAGGGCGCGGCGGACGCGCCGCTCGCCCGGCAGGCGATGGACGAGACGGAGGCGATGCTGGAGCTCATCAACACGATGCTGGACATCTCGCAGACCGAGGCGCGGCTCGACCGCTCGCCGCGCGAGGAGGTCGACCTCGTGCGCATCGTCCGCGCGACGTGCGAGCTCTACGCCGCGCTGGCCGAGGACGCGGGGCTTGTCCTTGCGGTCGAGACGCCGGAGGGGCCGCTGACGATTTCGGGGCACAAGGGGAAGCTCCAGCGGCTTCTCGCGAACCTCGTCGAGAACGCGGTCAAGTACACGCCGCGCGGCGGGCGGATCGCGGTCGCGCTCAAACCCGTCAGGGGCGGCGTCGAACTGTCCGTCGCGGACACGGGCTGCGGCATCGCCGCCGAGGACGTGCCGTTCGTCTTCCGCCGCTTCTGGCGGGCGGACGCCTCGCGGCACCTGCCGGGGAACGGGCTCGGGCTTTCGCTCGTGAAGGCGATCGCGACCTCCTACGGCGGCACGGTCTCCTGCGCGTCCGAGCCGGGGAAAGGCTCGACCTTCTCCGTCTTCCTTCCGACGGCTTGACGGCGCGGGAAAGAAAAGACGTTAGCCACGAATGAACACGAATCTCCACGAAAGTGGAAAAGTGGAAGAGTGGAAAGGTGGAAAGGTTTTTAGTCTTTAGCTGACGAGCGACAGTTTTAAACGCAAAGCCGCAAAGAACGCAAAGAGCGCAAAGTTTTCAGACAGGATTCACAGGATTGACAGGATTGTTCTGTGCGCGGCAGATTTTTAACACAGAGGCACAGAGGGCGTGTAGGTTTTAGCTTTTAGGTTTCAGGTTTTAGCTGCGTGGGTGGAAAAGTGGAAGAGTGGAAAGGTGGAAAAGTTGTTAGCCACGAATGAACACCA
>CAVGMG010000130.1:0-4204 GCA_963630185.1 Alistipes onderdonkii
CGTTCCACCACGAGTCGTCGCTCGCGCTCGGCTTCGGCTTCCGCTGCGGCTTCCTCGGTCTCCTGCACATGGAGATCGTCCAGGAGCGCCTGCGCCGCGAGTTCGGCCTCGACATCATCTCGACCTCGCCCGGCGTCGTCTACAAGCTCAGGCTCAAGTCCGGCGAGGAGAAGGACCTCGACAACCCGCTGCAGATGCCCGACCCGTCCGTCCTCGACACGATCTCCGAGCCCGTCCTCAAGGCGCGCGTCATCACGCCGTCGGAGTCGATCGGCGACGTCATGCGCATCGTCATGGACCGGCGCGGACTCGTCGAGGGCACGGAGACGATCGACGCGAAGCGCGTCATGCTCCACTGCCGCCTGCCGCTGAACGAGATCCTCATCGACTTCCACGACACCCTGAAAAGCGTCTCGCACGGCTACGCCTCGATGGACTACGAGCCGGCCGGCTACCAGGTCTCGGACATCGTGCGCATGGACATCCTCCTCAACGGCGAGACGGTGGACGCCTTCGCGACGATGGTCCACCGCGACAAGGCGCGTGCGCGGGGCCTTCAGATGTGCAAGGCGCTCGCCGAGACGATCCCGCCGCACCAGTTCAAGATCCCCGTGCAGGCGGCGATCGGCAAGGAGATCATCGCGCGCGAGGACATCCGCCCGTTCCGCAAGGACGTCCTCGCGAAGCTCTACGGCGGCGACGTCACGCGCAAGATGAAGGTCCTCGAGAAGCAGAAGCGCGGCAAGGCGCGGATGAAGGAGTTCGGCCACGTCAACGTGCCGCAGTCGGCGTTCATCGCCGTCCTCAAGGGAACGATCAAGGAGCATTGACATGAACATTCGGAACTTCGATGCGACGGCCGCCTATCTGCCGGACGTCTGCTTTTCGCGTCCGCCGGACATCGGGCTCGTCCTCGGCTCCGGGTGGGGCCGCTCCCTTGAAATGGATTCGGTCATCTTCCGCGCAGACTACGCGGATCTGCCCCTCTTGGGCGCGGCGACGGTTCCCGGCCACGCGGGGGAGTTCGTCCTCTACGAGCGCGACGGCAAGCGCGTCGCCGCGTGGTGCGGGCGGCGCCACCACTACGAGGGCGTCTCGTGGGAGACGGTCGTCGCGCCCGTCGAGATCCTGCGGCGCATGGGCGCATCGAGGCTTCTTCTGACGAACGCGGCCGGCGCGTTGAATCCGAGTTTTCAGGTCGGGGACGTCATGGTTCTCGGCGACCACATCAACGTGACGGGCCTCAATCCCCTGCAAGGGCCCGCCTGCGACGAGTGGGGCCCCCGCTTCCCCGCCATGGGCGAGGTCTATTCGGCGACCCTCTCGCACCTTCTCGACGAGGCCGCGCACGAGGCGTCGCTCGTCGCGCACCGTGGCGTCTATGCGTTCTCCGCCGGCCCTTCCTACGAGACGCCCGCCGAAGTCGCCGCCTACCGGACGCTCGGCGCGGACGCCATCGGCATGTCGACCGTTCCCGAAGCCGTCTTCGCGAAGGCCTGCGGGTTCGAGGTCGCCGCCCTCTCCCTGATCACGAACGCCGCCGTGCGCGCGTCGGGGGCGGCCCTGTCGCACGAGGAGGTCCTTCGCGCGAGCGACGAAGCCAAGCCCCGGCTCAAAGCCCTGATCGAGGCGTTTCTTGCTCGGCTCTGACATCGAGCGGTTCCTCCTCTCCCTGCGCCTGGAGCGGGGGCTTTCCGAAAACACGGCCCTTGCCTACGGGCGCGACCTTCGCGCGTTCGAGTCGTTTCTGAAGGCGCGTCGCGTGGACGACGCGGCCCGCGTCACGCGCGAGGACATCGTCGACTTCCTCGCCGAATCGGCGCGGGCGGGCCTTCGCGGCACGACGCGCGCGCGCCGCGCCGTCGCCGTCCGCATGTTCCTGCGCGACCTCAAGGCGCGTCACGCCCTGCCGCACGACGCCGGTGCCCTCCTGGAGGCGCCGCGCAAGGAGGCGACGCTCCCTCGGACGCTCTCGACGGAGGAGGTCTTCGCCATGCTCGACCATGTCGCGGGCGACGCGCCGCGCGACGTGCGCGACCGGGCGATGCTGGAAGTCCTCTACGGATGCGGCCTTCGCGTGTCGGAGCTCTGCAACCTCCAGCTCGACGACTTCCTCTCGGACGGGGAGCTCGTGCGCATTCTCGGCAAGGGCTCGAAGGAGCGTCTCGTCCCCGTCGGCGGCGCGGCGGGGCGGGCGCTGACGGCCTACCTCGCGAACGCGCGTCCCGTCCTCGCGAAGGGGGCCCTCGCCGAGCGCCACCTCTTTTTGACGCGGCTCGGCCGGAAGTTCACGCGGCAGGGCGTCTTCAAGATCATCCGCTCGCGGGCGGCGGACGTCGGCATCGCCGCCGACCGCATCTCGCCGCACGTCTTGCGGCACTGCTTCGCGACGCACATGCTGGAGAGGGGCGCGGACATCCGCGCCATCCAGGAACTTCTCGGACACGCCGACATCTCGACGACGCAGGTCTACACGCACATCGACCGCGCGCGCTTCGGCGAAATCCACCACCGCTACCATCCTCGCGCTTGACATCCAATCGTCCGTTTTGGTATACTTTACGCCATTCGTCTCTGGGCGATTAGCTCAGTTGGTTAGAGCATTACCTTCACACGGTAGGGGTCACTGGTCCGAGTCCAGTATCGCCCACCAGAGTCGGAAAACGGGAGAGAACTGAAGATGTCCATTTTTATCGGGTTTCTATACGTCATCGAGGTCGTCGTGTGCCTCTTGCTCGCGCTTGTCGTCATGCTCCAGAAGCCGAAGGAAGGCGGCCTCGGCGGCGCCATCGGCGGCGGCATGCTCGAAGCCTCCCTCGGCGCGGACGCGGGCAACGTCCTCATCAAGACGACGGCCGTCCTCGGCGCGGTCTTCCTCCTGAACACGCTTCTCCTGGCGCGGCTCACCTCGACCGTCCACACGCGCTCGATCATGGCGGGCGACGCCGTCGCGCCGCAGGCGGCGGAGCAGGCCCCCGCGCTTCCGCTCGTCGATCCCGAAGCGCCCGCGCCGACGACGCCGCAGTCGTGAGGCGGTTCGTCCTTTTCATCGCCTCCGGCTTCTCTCTGGGGCTTTTCGCGCCCGTCGCGCCCGGCACGGTCGGGTCGCTTCCCGGCGTCGCCTTGAGCTACCTCCTCGCCGCGCTCCCGCTCTCCCTGCAGATCCTCTCCGCCGTCGCGCTCACGCTCGTCGCCGTCGTCTTCTGCGACGCGGCGGAGCGGATTCTCGGCGTCAAGGACGACGGGCGCATCACGGCGGACGAATGGATGCTCTACCCCATCGCCGTGCTGGGGCTGCCGCTTCTGGAGCTTCCCTGGTGGTCGATGCTCGTCTTCTTCGCCGTCGTCCGCGCCATCGACATCCTGAAGCCCTGGCCGTGCCGTTCGCTCCAGGATCTTCCCGGCGGGCGCGGCATCGTCGCCGACGACTTCGTCGCGAACCTCTACGCGCTCGCCGTCAACTGGGCGATCTACGCGGCGTTCCTCCGCACGCCGGCGGCCTGACGAAAGGCTCAAAAAACATCCGTTTTTCGTCGGGATTATTTGGTATAATACTCCATTCTACGACTGTCTCAGGAGGTGATCCCTGTCGTGGGGTTCTTTTCAACACCTCCCAGTTCGTGGAACAAACGAAAGAAAAGAAAATGAACATCGACAAAGCCGCCATCAAGAGTGAATTCCAGCGCCATGACCGCGACACGGGCTCGTCCGAAGTCCAGATCGCGATTCTCACGAAGGAGATTGCCGCGCTCACCGAGCACCTGAAGGCGAACAAGAAGGATCATTCGAGCCGCTACGGCCTGCTGCGCAAGGTCCAGAACCGCCGCAACCTGCTCGACTACCTCAAGCGCGAAGACGAGCCGAAGTATCAGGATCTCATCAAGAAGCTGGGGCTGCGCCGGTAAAAGGCCGCTGAAAAGGCGCGAGAGAATGGGAGACCTTGACATGAGGGACTTGAGGGGCGCGAGAGACTTGAGGCCTCCCGTCACTCGCGTCTCTCTCGTCTCTCACGTCAGAGACAATCGCGCCTCTCGCGTCACTCGCGTCGGACGCCGGGTCGCCTGATAGACGATTTACAAACAGATAAAACAAGGAAAAACCAACACCATGGAAGGTGCAAAGCAGTTCAAGGTCAACATCGCGGGGACGGACCTCGTGTTCGAGACCGGGCTTCTCGCGCAGCAGGCCGCGGGGGCCGTCGCCG
>CAVGMG010000131.1:0-4196 GCA_963630185.1 Alistipes onderdonkii
TCGATCTTCTTGCAGAACCAGCCGGGCCAGCTTTCGCAGATCTGCCAGGATCTGGCGGACGCGGACGTCAACATCGCGACGCTGTCGCTCGCCGACACGAGCGACTTCGGCATCGTGCGCATGATCGTCGACGACCACGAGAAGGCGAAGAACGTCCTCACCGAGAAGGGCCACGCCGTCAACGTCCGCGAAGTCGTGGCCGTGTGCGTCCCCGACCGACCGGGCGGCATGGCGCACGTCATGAAAGTCCTCGACGCGGCGAAGGCGAACGTCGAATACAGCTATGCGTTCGCCTTCCACAAGGGCGAAAAGGCCGTTCTCGTCTTCCGCTTCGACGACAACCTCAAGGCCGCGAAGGCGCTTTCCGACGCGGGCTTCCTGACGCTTTCGGAAGACGACGTCGCCCAGGCGACCGTCTGAAGAGGGAAAAAGTGGTGGCGAGAAAGGGAATCGAACCCTTGACCTTAGGCTTATGAGTCCTGCGCTCTACCAACTGAGCTATCTCGCCACGTAAAGCAAAGTTGGGATAAGTATATCAAAACTTCCGTTGACCGTCAAGAGGCCTCTCTCGAAGGAGCCTCTTGACACAGAGGGGGGAGTTTTGGTACAATTCCCGCCCATTATGACAAAAACAAGGAAAGTGTCAAACATGAAAAAGTTGGTTCTGGGCCTTTCGTGCGCCCTCGTGGCGGGTCTCGCGCAGGCGGCCGGTTTCGGGCTTTACGAGGTTTCTGCGCGCGGCAACGCCCTCGGCGGCACGCTCGTCGGCTCGACGAAGGACGCTTCGGCGGTCTACTACAACCCGGCGAACATGACAGAGTCGACGAATGTGTCAGTCATGGTTGGCGCGACGATGGTCTGGCTCTACGCGGACGTGGCCGTCGACCACAAGAGCGAGCGGAACATGAACCCCGGCATCTTCTGCATCCCGAACTTCTTCGTGACGACGCCGGTCTGGGGCGACGACCTTTACTTCGGCCTCGGCTTCTACTGCGAGAACGGGCTCGGCACGCAGTATGGCACGGACTGGACGCTCGCCGGCGACACGGTGAAGACGACGCTTGAGCAGTTCACGCTCAACCCGAACCTCGCCTACAAGATCACCGACTGGTGGTCGGTCGCGGCGGGGCTCAAGATGAGCTACATCACGTTCTACACGAAGAACCGCCCCTCGCACGGCACGCCGGGCTACGACCTCCTGAGCACCCTGGACGGCGACGACATCTCCATGGGCTACAACTTCGGGACGTCGTTCCGGCTTCTCGACGACCGCGACGTGGGCCGCCTCTCGCTGGGCGTCGTCTACCGCTCGCAGATCAAGCATAACATCGAGGGCGACTTCGACATCGGCGGCACGGTCGGGCCTTATTCGTATGCCGCGCTGGGCGGCGACACGCACAGCTCGGCGAGCGCCAAGCTGACGCTGCCGCAGTCGCTGACGGCGGGCCTCAACTGGGACTCCCCGAACGACAAATGGCATCTCGGCCTCGCGACGACCTGGACGCAGTGGTCGAGCGTGGACACGATCGCCTTCAAGATTCCCGCGCGCAAGCCGGTCACGGGGCAGCCCAGCTCGCACGACCTGCCGCTTGAGTGGGAGGACGTGTGGCGCTTCTCGGCGGGCGGCGAATACCAGGCGACGGAAGACCTCGCCCTCCGCCTCGGCTACGTGTTCGACATGGATCCCTCGTCCGAGGCGCGCGGCACGACGATGCTCCCCGGCGGCGACCGCCACATCATCGGGCTCGGCTTCGGCTACGCCCTGCTGGAGGGGCTTCGGCTCGACATCGGCTACAACCTCGTCAAGATGGTCGAGAGCGACCGCGAGATCGAGGGGCGCCAGTTCCACGTGAGCAACGCCTATTCGCACATGCTCGCCGCGTCGCTTTCGTACACGTTCTGATGGCCAAGAAGAAGGTCAACCACAAGGAGCGCCGCCGCGAGATCCGCGCGACAAGCCTCCGCCTCTTCGCGCGGCACGGCTTCGGCGACGTCAACTTCGCCATGATCGCCAAGGCGTGCGGCATCTCGCGCACGCTTCTCTACACGTATTTCCGGGACAAGCGGCAGATCTTCAACGAGGCCATCGACGAGGCGACGGGCGTCATCGGCGTGCGCTACCGCGAGATCGTCCGCTCGCGCCTGTCGGCGGACGCGAAGCTCCGGCAGATCTGCATCGACGTCTTCGCGCTCCTCTTCGACAACCGCGACTTCCTCTGCGTCATCGTCGACTTCCTCTGCACGGTGCGCCGGGGCGGCAAGATCCCGATCGACAACATCATGCGCCACACGGTCGGGCTGCGGCGCATCCTCCACTCGTTCGTCGTGGAGGCCGTCCACCGGGGCGAATACGACGCGAAGCTCAACGCCAACCGGGCGACGTCGCTTCTCTACGCGCAGTTCGAGGCGGCGATCCTGCGCATCGCCGTGTCCGGCCAGGCGGAGATCGCCGAGTCCATCGACGCGGTCAACGCGATTTTGTTCTCTTTTCGCACTTGCGGAAACTGAATTGTTTTGGTATACTGTTCCCTACTTTGATTGTTCGGGCGTGGCGCAGCGGTAGCGCAGTTGACTGTTAATCAATTGGTCGCTGGTTCGAATCCAGCCGCCCGAGCCATTTTGCTTCGCCGTTTTATGTCCTCCACTTCATGCTTATCCGCCTTGGCGGTGTGGTGTTCGCGGAAATGAAACGCAAGGACAAGGTCGTTGCCGCGATTTGCGCCGCCGCGACGCTCCTCATCTGGGGCGTGACGTTCGCCAACACGCGCGCGCTCCTGCTGGACTTCTCGCCGCTCGAGATCCAGCTCGTCCGCTTCGCGCTCGCCTGGGCCGTCCTCGCCGCCGCCGCGCCTCGCGGGACGCTCGGCTGGCGCGGCCGCGACGAGACGCTCTTCGCGGCGATGGGGCTCACCGGGGTCTTCGTCTACCAGCTCCTGGAGAACTGCGCCATCTACTACACGAACGCGAGCAACGTGGCCATCCTCGTCTCCTTCGGCCCGATCGTGACGGCCGTCCTCGCGCGGCTGTTCGCGAAGGACCGCTCGCTCTCGCCGCGCGTCGTCCTGGGCGGACTCGTCGCCTCGTGCGGCGTCGCGCTCGTGAGCCTGAACGGCATCCTCAACTTCGACATGCGCCCGCTGGGCGACCTGATGGCCTTCGGCGCGATGGTCAGCTGGGGCGTCTACTCCATCCTCGTCGGCGCGGCGAACGCGCGGGGCGTCCCGCCCGCCGTCGCGATCCGCAAGTCGTTCGCCTGGGCGCTCGTCCTGATGCTGCCGCTGGCCGCCTGGGGCGCGACGGACTTAGGGTTCTACGCGCTCGACGGCTCGTTCAGCGTCACGCTCGACGGCGCGGCGAACGCGGCGCGGCTCGTACGTCCGCTGAACGTCTTCAACCTCGCCTTCCTCGGCGTCCTCGCGTCCGCATTCGCGTTCGTCCTCTGGTCGAAGGCGTGCGCGGCCCTGGGCGTCGTGAAGACGACGGTCTGCCTTTACCTGATACCGGTCATCGGCGTCGCGTTCGCCGCGCTTTTCCTCGGCGAGCGGCTGACGGCGATGGGCGCGGCGGGCGGCGTCGTCATCATCCTGGGCGTGGCTCTTGCCAACTGGAGGCGAACATGAAAAAGGCCGTTCTCTCTCTTCTCTTGCTTACCCCGTTCGTCTCGCTCGCGGCGACGAACGACGTTTCGCAGTGCTGGGCGGCGACGCAGTCCGGCAACCGCTGCAAGCGCCGCGCCGCCGTCGGGATGCGGTATTGCAGGCAGCACGCCGCCTCGCACGAGCCGAAGACCGCGCCCGACCGCTGCCGGTCGATGACGACGAACGGCGTCCGCTGCGCCGAGGCGCCCCTGCCGAAAAGGAACTACTGCCAGAAGCACATGGACGCGCAAGCGCCGCGTCCGTGATCCTGACGCGATTCCGTCGTCTCGGAGAGGGCGTGGCTTCTCGGTTTTGCCAAAAGCGAGAATTGCGGGTCTGGGCAACGCGGCGCGGCAATATGGTATAATGTGACCATGGAAAAGCTCGCGACAGACATCTACACGTTCGCTAACCTGCGGCATGACGGCTTCACCTACGTCGACAAGACCGACCGGCTCTGGCCGCTCGTCAACCTGTCGATCGGCCGCCAGTTCTTCATCGCCCGTCCGCGCCGCTTCGGGAAGTCGCTCACCGTCTCCGTCCTGCAGGCGCTCTTCG
>CAVGMG010000132.1:0-4100 GCA_963630185.1 Alistipes onderdonkii
TGGCTCTACTGCAAATTGTAGACACTCGCCTGGCGTCGCGTCGGCCCGCCCTAATACAGCGGGGCGTTTTGGGGCGCCCCGCTGCCGGGCGGGCGCCCCGCCGCGACGTCGCCGCCTGAGGCGAGTCGCGCTTCCGTCCGTCAGTCCCTGATTGACCTCTTCTCCCCGAGGTCGAATATCCGGAGGCGGAGGAACCTGTAGTCGTGGAAGCCGTATGCCGTCTCCAAGAGGCCTCGTATCTTCCGGTTGAACCCCTCGGTCGCGGCGTTGCTCATCCCGCCCGTCGACCAGAACGCGAGGATGCCGTCGCGGTTCTTCGCGAACGTCTTCGCCGCGCTCTTCAGTTCCGCGACGCCGCTCGCCTCCGCGTCCCCGATCCACTCGTCGAGGAGAGTCGCGGCGGCGGCGCGGGTCTTCGCGCTGGAGTAGATGCCGCGCATCCGCTCCTTGAAGAGGTGCACCTCGGCGAGCGTCGCGCACTCCTTGACCTTGACCGCCCTCTCCAGCTTCCGGGACTCCTTCGGGGTCAGGCTCTCGCGGTTCTTCAGGAACGCGTACCGGGCGCCCTTGATCCTCTTCGCGGTCTTCTCGTCCACCATGGCAATGACCTTGCGCCGCGCCTTGTCCACGCGGTCGTTGAGCGCCTTCGCGACGTGGAACCGGTCGATGACGACGGAGGCCTTCGGGAGGAAGTCGGCCGCCCATGAGTTGAACGAGCTCGCCATGTCCATGCTGACGGACTTTATGTTCTCCCTGAACGGCGCGATCTTCCGCTCGAACCGGCGCAGGGCGGCCGCGCCCTTGCCCCTGGCGACCTCGAGGACGGCGCGGCTGTCCTGGTCGCGCACGACCGTGACGTACTTCCGGCTCGGCCTCTCGCGGCGGAACACGTAGAGCTCGTCGACGCCGATGTTCACGACCTTGCCGAGGTCCCTCTTCCTGTAGCGCTTGCGGAGCCCGTCCTCGATGGCGTCGCGGACGGTGCGCCACGAGACGCCGTGCTCCTCGGCCAGCTCCTTCATCGAGGTCGACGCGGCGCGGTCGAGCAGCCGCTTCGCGAGCGCCCGCGTGATCCGCGCGTTCGCGTATGCGGCGAACGGCACGCGTTCGTAGGTCACGGCCCCGCAGTCCCGGCAGACGACCTTTCGGACCGGCACGACGAAGCGCACCTGGCACTTCCCGTTCGGGAGGCCGACGAGCGTCCTGTCGCGGTGCCCGTGCGCGCGGACGTCGCGTGACCCGCACTTGGGGCAGTGCGCGTCAGGAGCCCGCAAATAAAGGCCGAGGACGCGCCTCCCGTCTTCCAGCCAGAATTTGCGTTTTGCGACTTGATAGCGATAGACCGATTGTGTATACTTCAGCTCGTCGAAAGCCATGGTTTCGTCATTGGTGTTTGTGCAAGAAACCCAATGATACCACGGCTTTCGTCTGTTTTCACGAAGGCCCGTCCGAACTGCTGCTACTGTAGACGGGCGGGACCGTACGGCCCCGCCCGTCTACAATTTGCAGTAGTTCCGAAATTTATGTCAAAAACGAGCGCCGTCCTGTTGCGAAGCCGTCAAAAATGTGCATTGTCCTTCGTCAACGCCCGCTCGTCGGCCATATGCGCTTCTGCCTAAAGGTTGACGCCACGTCACATGAATTCGTCAATGTTCGGAGGAACGGCAGGCTTCGGAAGCGACTCCGCAAGAGCCTTAACCAACGGATACTGTTTCGGGACGTCTTTGCTGACGACTTCCCAGATGATATCGAGATCGACTCATATCCGAACCGCCTCCGGGCAGACCCGAGCCGCGAAATAAGGGTCTCGCAGGACGGCCGTATTGCGCACGACGTCGACGCCGCGTCCGAACAGGGCGCGACAATGCCTGATTTTCTCGCGGATTGCAAGAGGTGGAGCCTCGGAATCAACGGCAACAGGAATCGATAAGACAAAATGCCAGAAACGGAATCTTACGATTTGGAAAAATGCCAAAATCAGAGAGCGGCCACTTGAAAAAGTGACAGAGACTATGATATACTACGGCTGAAAGTTGAGAAAAAGATATGCTCCATCGCAAAATAGAGGAAGAACTGGAGGCCTTCCATTCCCGCAACGGGAAAGAGGCCCTTCTTGTCTCCGGCGCCCGCCAAGTCGGCAAGACGTTCATCATCCGCGACTTCGCCAAGCGGCACTACAGGAATGTCGTGGAGATCAACTTCATCAAGAACCCGAAGGCCAAGCTGCTGTTCAGCGAGTCCGCTCACGAGCAGGAGTTCTTCACCCTGCTCTCGACCCTGACGACCAAGCCCCTCGAAAAGGGCAACACCCTCGTCTTCTTTGACGAAGTCCAAGCCTGTCCCGAGGCCGTGACGTTCATCAAGTTCCTTGTCGATGACGGACGCTTCCGCTATGTCCTGAGCGGGTCGCTTCTGGGCATCGAGCTCAAGAGCGTCCGCTCCGTCCCTGTCGGCTACCTGCGCGAGGTCTCCATGTTCCCGCTTGACTTCGAGGAGTTCGTCCGCGCCAACGGCGTCGGCGACGACGTCCTCTCCCTCGTCGAGGCGCGCTGCCGCGACCACGCCGAGATTCCCGCGCTTGTCCACGAGCGCCTGATGCGGCTTTTCCGCCTCTACCTCGTCGTCGGCGGCATGCCGGCCGCCGTGCAGGCCTACCTCGACACGAACGACCTGCGCGAGGTCTCGCGCATCCAGAAGGCAATCATGGTCGAATACAAGAGGGACGCCGCACGCTACGACGAGGCGGAGCGCATGCGGATCGTCCACGTGCTCGAGCTGATCCCTTCCGAGCTCAACCGCCCCAACAAGCGGTTCTTCCTCAACGAAGTCAAGGAGGGCGGACGGCTCGACAGGCTTGAGGACAACTTCATCTGGCTCGCCAAGGCGGGAATCGCGATTCCCGTCTACAACGTCGACTCGCCGACGACGCCCCTGGCCCTCGCGAAGAAGGCCAATCTCTTCAAGCTCTTCCTCAACGACGTCGGTCTCCTCTCCAGCCAGTATGCGCACGGGATCCAGCTGCGCCTCCTGACGGAGGACGCGGTCATCAACAACGGCGCCGTCTACGAGAACTTCGTCGCGCAGGAGCTCTGCGCCCACGGCTACAGCCCCCTCTTCTACTTCAACTCGAAGCGGCACGGCGAGGTCGATTTCCTCGTCGAGGGCGAAGACGGCGTCCTCCCGATCGAGGTCAAGTCCGGCACGGGCTACCGCCAGCACGCGGCGCTCGACAACATGATGGCTGTTGCGGACTACAGGCTCAAACGCGCCAAAGTCCTCTGCAACAGTCCGAAAGCGGAAGACGGGGAGACGGCCTACGAGCCGATCTACGCGACCATGTTCATTCGGCGCGACCCGCTCCCCGACCGCCTCATCTACAAGGTTTAGACGTAGCCCTCACGCCGCGCGTTTGCGCTTCAGGGCGAGGGCGGAGAGGCCGACCAGGAGGAGAAGGCCGCTCGTCGGCTCGGGGACGGCGTTCCAGGTGTTGTTCGCCTGCGAACCCCAGTCGAGATTCTTCTCTGCATAAGTGCTTGTCGTTTTCGTGCTCAAAACCTGCTTCCCGTCGGAAGTTTCCGCAATCATGTAGTTGTTCGCCGTCTCGACGGAGGTGGAGTCGAAGATGACCGCGAAGATGCTGAAGTTCGTGTCCGTTTTGTCAGAGCCGCCCATGTAGCCGGCCTTGCCCGAGAACGAACCTCCGGCTTCATTCAGAGTCCCCTTCGACGATGTCGTGTCATATGAAGAGGCGTCCCAGTCGCCTTCTTTAGTCCCGATGTATTTCCAAATCGCATAATCGGTGACGGTCGAGGTTTCGCCGCTCTTGATTGCCGACACGATATTTGCAATTGTCGTCGTCTTATTCCCGGCTTTCGTAAAGAAAGAAGAAGTCGTCGGAGTGAAGTCCTCGTTTGCAAAGACATACGCGACATACTGGCTTCCGATAAGGGATTCGCCCGTCGTCGACTTGACGTCACTGATCGACCACGTGATGATTTCCGCCTTCGCCGCACTGCACAACGCGACCGCGACTGCCGCGACCGCAACCTTCATGATTCCCTTCATCTTCTTTGACTGCTTTCTTTTCGCTCTGCCGCGCT
>CAVGMG010000133.1:0-4086 GCA_963630185.1 Alistipes onderdonkii
ACGCCTACCAGGGCTTCGCCAAGCAGAACTACACGATGCTCGACAACCTCAAGCTTGGCTACGGCGGCACCCAGGAGGAGATGAAGCGCCTCATCTCAGACGCGAACGAGCTTCGCGCGGCGCAGGGGCTGAACGCCGATTTGACCATAGACAGCTACGCGGACGTGGTGGAGGCCATCCACACAGTCCAGGAGAACATGGGCATCACCGGCACCACCGCGAAGGAGGCCGCGACCACCATATCCGGCTCGGTCGGCATGGCCAAGGCATCGTGGGAGAACTTCCTGACGGCGCTCGGGCGAGACGATGTCGACTTCTCGCTGATAACCCAGCAGCTGCTCGAATCCATCGGCGCGGTGGCCACCAACGTAGCCCCGCGCGTGGCGCAGATCGGGCAGGGCATCATAAACGCCTTCCCCGCCGTGCTGGCGGGCCTCGGCACCGTGCTCGCCCCCATCGTCTCCGAGGCGCTGTCGACGGCCTGGAACATAGCGGCCAACGCGCTCGCGGGCATCGGCATCAAGCTGCCGTCGGTGGACTCGTCGCAGATGCTCTCCGCGATAAGCGGGGCTATGGAGATGGCGAAGCTCGCCCTCACAGACCCGGCGGCGTTCATGGAGCGCGGCAGCGAGATCGTGCAGAGCGTGGCCTCGGGCCTCTCGACCGCCATACCGCAGCTCGTAAGCTCCGGCCTGGACGCGATCGGGCAGTTCGCGAGCGGCTTCCGCACGATGTTCCCGCAGGTGATACAGATTGGCGGCGAGATGCTGCTCGGCATCGTGCAGGGCCTGGCGGCGAGCCTGCCCTCGCTCATCGAGAAGGGGCCGCAGATCATATCGGACTTCGCCAACGGCATCAGCGCTGCGGCGGAGACGCTGCTCGGCATCGGCCTGCAGATCATCGTGGCGATAGGCCAGGGCCTCGTGACCGCCATACCGACGTTCATAGCCAACATCCCGGCCATCGCGCAGGCGGCGTGGGACGCGTTCGTCGCGTTCCAATGGCTCAACCTCGGCGCGACAATCGTCAAGAGCATCGCCTCCGGAATCGCCTCGCTCGGCTCGCAGATACCGTCGAAGCTCAAGGGCTTCCTCGACCAGGGCATATCGCACGCGACGAGCTTCGTGACGAGCATGGCGACCAAGGCCACCGAGGCCGGTTCCAAGTTCCTTCAGAACGTCTCGTCCTACGTCTCGCAGCTCCCGGGCAAGCTGGCCGGGTGGGTGAGCAGCATGGTGAGCAAGGCCGCCGACTTCTCGGCGAACCTCGCGACCAAGGCCACCGAGGCCGGTTCCAGGTTCCTGCAGAACGTGTCGGGCAGCATCTCGCAGCTTCCCGGCAAGCTCTCGGGCTGGATCTCGAACATGGTGAGCAACGCCGGGAGATTCGCGTCGGACATGGCCAGCAAGGCGCTGTCCGCAGGCTCGCAGTTCCTGAGCAACGTATCGACCCACATCTCGCAGCTCCCCGGCAAGATCGCCGGGTGGTTCGACGAGATGGTGCTGAAGGCGCTCGGGTTCGCCTTCGACATGGCGGTCGAGGCCGCGTCGGCAGGATCGCGGTTCCTGTCCGGCATCTCCGACGGGTTCAGCAGGGCCGTCGGCTTCGTGTCTGGCATCCCAGGCCAGATGCTGGGCGCGCTCGGGGACGTCGGCGGATTGCTCTGGAACTCCGGCTGGTCGCTCATCAGCGGTTTCACGGACGGCATCCAGAGCTGCATCGGCAACGCCATCGACGCGGTGGCGAGCGGCATCAGCGAGATACGGTCCTACTTCCCATTCTCGCCCGCCAAGAAGGGGCCGTTCTCCGGCCACGGCTACACGCTCTACTCGGGCGAGGCCCTGATGACCGACTGGGGGCGCGGCATGGAGGCCGGGGCCGGCGCGGCCCAGAGCGCGATAGCGAGCGCGATGGATGGCGCGAACGGCCTTCTCGCCTCCGGCGTGACCGTCTCGTCCGGCTCCGTGACCGTCTCGTCCGACGCGGCGAGGGGCGCGGAGAGCGACGCGCTGGGCGCGATCGTCTCCCTGCTCGAGTCCATCCGGGACAAGGACGGCAGCGTCTACCTGGACGCCGACAAGGTGTCCTCGGCGCTCGCGTCCCGCAGCAGGTACGCCATGGCAGGAAGGGGCGTCGCATGATATACGGCGGGATAGACCTGGCGCAGTGGCTCGCCGTCACCGGGGTCAAGCGCACCGTGACGGCGAGCAGGCGGCTCGACAAGACCGAGGTGCCCGGCATGGACGGCGCGCACGTCGCGGACGGCGGCCTGGAACCCGTGGAGATCAAGGTCGAGTGCAGCATGCTCGCCCGCTCCGTCCCGGACGTGTCCGACGCGCGCCGCGCTCTGTCGGCGGCGCTGCGCTCGACCGAGGCGCTGCCGCTGTTCCTGGACGACGAGCCGGGGCGCTACCTCATGGCCTGGTACGAGGGCGGGGCAGAGCTAGGCCGCAACGCCCACAAGCCCGGCCTCACGCTCAAGTTCCTGGCCGCAGACCCGGTGGCGTACGGCGAGAAGAGGACGGCCTCGGTAGGCACGTCCGGCGCGCTCGTGGTGGCTGGCGGCACCTACAGGGCATGCCCGACCGTGACGTGCAAGCCCGCGAGCGGCACCTACTGGCAGGTCACGAACATCAACACCGGCGACTTCGTGCGGGTGGAGGAATCGTTCACCGGCTCGCAGACCGTCGTGCTCGACATGGCCAAGGAGCGTTGCACGGTGAACGGCGCAGACCACGCCGTGACGCTCGCGAGCGATTTCTTCGCCCTGGACGGGACGCAGACGCTGAAGACCAGCAGCGGAACCGCGACGCTCGAATGGGAAGAGAGGTGGCTCTAGATGCGCATCGACGTGTACACGTGGCAGGACGCGTACGTGGCCACCATCGGCCCGGACGAGCTTCTGTCCTTCACCCACACCGACGAGCTGAACGGGGAGGACTCCGTGGCCATCGCCACGACCTTCCCGCTCAAGCAGGGCAACCGCCTCGTTTGGGCCGACAAGCTTAACAAGGTGCACGAGCACGTCTGCCAAGACCCCAAGGGGCTGCACGCCGACGGCGAGACCCTGTACACCGACACCGCGCTCAACTCCGTGTGCGAGCTTTACGGCGATTACATCGAGGACAAGCGCCCCTACGGCTACAGCTACCTCAAGGCGCTCGAGGTGGCCCTCGAGCCTACCCGCTGGAAGGCCGGGACGGTCGACCAGGCGGGGACCGTCGCATCGAGCCTGACGTTCTACCACACCAGCGCCCGCGAGGCGCTGCAGGCCATCCTGAAGTGCGGAGGCGAGCTTGAGACCGTCATCGAGGTCGCAAGCGGCAAGGTGTCCGCGCGGAGGATCGGCATCCGCCAGCATCGCGGCGGCTCTTCCACGCACCGCCGGTTCACCTACACGAAAGACCTCGCCAGCATCAGCCGCACCGAGCATTTCAGCGCCATCACGGCGTGCTACGGCTACGGCAAGGGCGTGGAGACGGATTCCGGCGGCTACGGGCGCAAGCTCACCTTCGGCGACATCAACGGCGGCCTGAACTACGTGGCCGACGCGTCCGCGCTCGAGAAGCACGGCAGGCCGGACGGCTCGGGCGGCTTCGCCCATGTGTTCGGCGAGTACGAGAACGGCCAGTGCGAGGATGCGGAGCAGCTTCTCGCCGAGACCGAGGCGTACCTCGCCGAGCACAACGAACCTGGTATGAGCTACGAAGCCAGCGTGGTCGACCTCGTGCAGTTCGGGCGCTCCTGGGAAGGCGTGGCCGTCGGCGACGACGTGCAGATCGTCGACCGCGAGTTCTCGCCCGAGCTGAGATGCTCGGGGCGCGTGACCAAGCTGGTGACCGACCTGCTGGGCGGCTCGCAGACCGTGACGCTCGGCAACGTGTCCGAGACCATCGCGGACTGGTGGGCCGGCCAGCAGCAGGCCGTGAGCGGCCTGTCGCGCCGCTCATCGTCATGGGACGTGGCAGCGACCACGCCGGCCGCCTACCTGCAGCAGGTCGTGGACGGCCTGAACGAGCAATTCAACCTCGACGGCAACTCGTATTGCTTCACCTCGTTCGAGAAGGGCACGATCTACTCGAGCGT
>CAVGMG010000134.1:0-4040 GCA_963630185.1 Alistipes onderdonkii
CACAGGATTTCTTTTTAGCCACGAATGAACACGAATCTCCACAAATCTTTCGTGCGAATTCGTGAAGATTCGTGGACAAGACCTCTTCGGCTAAAACCTAAAACCTGAAGCCTAAAACCTTGAACCTAAAACCTAACACCTAAAACCTATAACCTAAAACCTCCCACCCACTTTTCAACCCGTTTTTTGGTATAATCTACGGCATGAATACGACAATGCTTCTTTTGGCTCTTCTGCCGCTCGCGCCCACGGGGACGGAATGGCAGGACAATCAGAACCTCTCCTTCGGCAAGGAGAAGACACGCGCGGCGTTCTCGTCGTTCAAGACGGAGAAGTCCGCCCTCAAGATCCTGCCCGAGTTCTCCGAACGGACGCGCTCGCTCGACTCCGACACCGCCTGGCGCTTCATGTGGTCGAAAGACCCCGCCTCGCGCCCCGTCGACTTCTACAAGATAGACTACGACGTCTCGTCGTGGCCCGTCATCAAGGTGCCCTGCTCCTGGCAGGCGTTCGGCGCGAACGGCAAGGGCGGCTGGGGGACCCCGATCTACACGAACGTGCCCTATCCCTTCCAGAAGGACGCGCCGGGCGGCTCGTCCGTCATGAAGACGCCGCCGAAGCACTTCACGAACTACGAGGCGCGAAACCCCGTCGGCTCCTACCGGCGCGACTTCGAGCTCCCGAAGGGCTGGGAGAAGGAGGGCGACGTCTTCCTCAAGTTCGACGGCGTCGACTCCTTCTTCTACCTCTGGGTCAACGGCCGCTACGTCGGCTTCTCGAAGGACTCGCGCTCGCCCGCCGAGTTCAACGTGACGCGCTTCGTCAAGCCGGGGAAGAACACGGTCGCCCTCGAAGTCTACCGCTATTCCGACGGCTCGTATCTCGAAGACCAGGACATGTTCCGCCTCTCCGGCATCTTCCGCCGGACGTGGCTCCTCTCGCGCCCGAAAGAGCGCGTCCTCGACATGCGCCTGACCGCCTCGCCCGTCAAGGCGGACGACTTTGACGGCGACTGGCGCCTCAAGGTCGCCTACGAGGGCGACGGCGACGAGTGGACGCTCTCCCTCTACGAGTTCGCCGACGACGTGAAGGTCGACCTCTTCGACCTCGACCGCTCGCAGAAGGGCGTCATCACGTGCCGCGTCAAGGACGTCTCGCCCTGGAGCGCGGAAGAGCCCAACTGCTACAAGGCCGTCCTCTCGAACGGGAAAGAGTTCGTCTCGACCGTCTTCGGCTTCCGCGTGAGCGAAATGCGGACTGTCAACGGCGTCTCGCGCTACTACTTCAACGGCCGTCCGATCAAGCTCAAAGGCGCGAACCGCCACGAGACCGACCCCATGTTCGGCCACTTCGTCCCCATGTCCCGCCACGAGCAGGACGTCCGCCAGATGAAGGAGGCGAACTGCAACACCGTCCGCAACTCGCACTACCCGCAGGACGACTACTGGTATTACCTCTGCGACGTCGAGGGCCTCTACGTCGTGGACGAGGCGAACGTCGAGTCGCACGGCTACGGCTACGGCAAGGACTCGCTCTCCCACCAGAAGAGCTGGGAGAAGGCGACGGTCGACCGCAACCTCTCCATGGTCAAGCGCAACTTCAACCACCCGAGCGTCGTCATCTGGTCGTATGGCAACGAGGCGGGCCCGGGCGAGAACTTCCAGGCCGTCGAGAAGGCCCTCAAGGCGCTTGACACGACGCGCCCGACGCACTACGAGCGCGACTGGTCCGTCGCCGACATGGACGGCTGCCAGTATCCCGCCGTCGACTGGTGCTGGTGGAAGGCCTCGCAGACGCAGTCGAAGAAGCCGTTCTACATCTCCGAATACGCGCACAACATGGCCAACGCGATGGGCAACCTCAAGGACTACCAGGACGCCATCGAGTCGTCCGACGTCATCCTCGGCGCGACGATCTGGGAGTGGGTGGACCACGGCCTCTGGATGGACAAGGACGGCGTGCGCCTCCTCGGCTTCGGCGGGGCGTTCGGCGACGAGCCCAACGACGGGCTCTTCTGCATGGACGGAAGCGTCCTCTCCGACCGCACGCCCGAGCCGGGCTACTGGGAGATCCGCCACGTCTTCCAGAACTGGACGGCGTGCGCGACGAACGACTTCGCGAAGATCCTCGTCCGCAACAAGAACTACTTCGTCGACGCGGACGGCGTCACCTGCGCCTGGACGCTTTTCCGGAACGGCGACGTCGTCGCCAAGGGCGAGCTCGACCTGGACGACCTGAAGCCGCAGGCGTCCGCCGTCTACACGATGCCCGAGATCGTCGGCGAGACGCGCGCGAAGGGCGGCGTCGTCTCGCTGCGCATCGCCTTCGAGAAGAAGGGCGCGTGCATCGCCGACGACCAGATCGACTTCCCCGTGACGCGCCTTGAGAAGGCGACGCCCGTGGCGGGCGCGGTCGCGGCCTCGGAGGACGAGAAGGCACTTGTCCTCACGACGAAGAAGGGGTCGGTCTCCTTCTGCAAGAAGACGGGCATGCCGTTCTCCATCCTGAAGCGCGGCCTCTTCGGGACGGCGACGGAGCTTCTCAAGAGCCCCATGCGCCTCGACGCCTACCGCGCCCCCTCGTCGAACGAGGTGAGCTTCGGCGTCCGCCTCGGCGACACGTGGGCGGAGCTGGGCCTCGCCGAAATGGAGGGGACCTGCCTTTCCATGGCGCATAGCGCGCTTCCCTCCGGCGAAGTCCGCGTGGCGACGGTCGTCGAATGGAAGGGAACGAAGGCTCTCCAGGTGAACGGCCACAACCGCTCGACGTTCTCGGTCGTCGAGAAGAAGGCCCCCCTGCGCCCCGTCACGATCCTCGTCGCGACGGAGTGGATCGTCTCCGCCGACGGCACGATTCGCTGCGCCGCCAAGATCCGTCCGCACGGCAAGCGCATCGAGCTCGCGCGCATCGGGTTCTCGTTCGAGATGAACGAGAAAAACCCCGCCGTCCGCTGGCTGGGGCGCGGGCCTTTCGAGAACTACCGCGACCGCAAGTCCGGCGCGTTCGTCGGGCTCTGGGAGGACGAGGCGAAGAACTTCTTCTTCCCCTACGGGCGCAACGAGGACTGCGGCAACCGCGAGGACACCTACGGCTTTTCGGTGGGGGGGCTCACCCTTCGCACGCTGGGTCGCCCCTTCGCCTTCGAGGTGAACCCCTACAATCCGCTGGAGCTTCTGCGCACGATCTACCCGGCGCAGCTGCCGCCCTCCGACAAGACGTTCGTGGGCGTCTTCGCCGAGACGCGCGGCCTCGGCGGCGAGAGCTGCGGGCCCGCGCCCATGCCGCGCGACGTCATCGCGACAGACCGCGACTACGACCTCGACCTCCAGCTCTCCCTTGACGACGACTCGCTCGTGCCGCTTTGCGCCGACGCGCCGCATCTCCCCGACCTCCCCGAAATCGCGAAGGAGGAGGCGGCGAAAGTCGTCCTCTGTTCGTCGAGCGAGCCCGGCGGCTCGGGCGCGGGCGAAAACGCCATCGACGGCGACCTCTCGACCATCTGGCATACGCAATACACGGGGACGCAGGGGAACTTCCCGCACATTCTCGCCGTCGAGCTTCCGAAGGTCGAGACGGTCAAGGGGCTTCGCTTCTACGGCCGCCAGACGGGCGTCAACGGGCGGATCAAGGACATGACGCTCGAAACCTCCCTCGACGGCAAGACGTGGGAGGCGCCCGTCAAGGCGACGCTCGCCAACACGCCCGACGCGCAGGACGTCCTCTTCGACGCGCCGCGCCCGGTCAAGTTCTACAGGCTGACGGCGCTCAACAACCACTACGGCAACGACTATGCGTCGATGGCCGAAATCGAGATCATCAAATGAACGACGATGCGACAAGCCGGCATTTCATCCGGCAATGGATCGAGAAGGACGTCGCCGACGGCAAGACCGGCGGCAAGGTCGTCACGCGCTTTCCGCCGGAGCCCAACGGCTACATCCACATCGGGCACGCGAAGGCCGTCTGCCTCGACTTCGGCATGGCGGAGCTCTTCGGCGGCGAGTGCCACCTGCGCCTCGACGACACGAACCCGACGAAGG
>CAVGMG010000135.1:0-4033 GCA_963630185.1 Alistipes onderdonkii
TGGCTGCGCAGGCCTGCAGACAGGGAGTGCATTTTGCGTTCCCTCATAGTCTGCCCGCTCTGCGTGCCCGTTCGTCGTATTTCCTGAACAGGCTTACCAGTGCCTCACTTGAGATATCTCGAACGAGGCACGCGCTATTTTTCCGCCGCGTCATTCGCGCCGCCTCGCCAGTATTCGACGCGGCGGAAACGACGAAAGGTCAGCGAACGATGAGCGAGCGGTTGTGTGTGGTGATGCCCGTCTACAACGAGGAGGCGGCGATAGGCGGCGTTCTCAAAAAGTGGTCCGATGCGCTTCTTGCGCTTGGAATCGACTTCGTGATTCGCCCCTATAACGACGGCTCGAAGGACGCGAGCCTTTCCGTGATGCGGGAGTTCGTCCGCCAGAACCCCGATGCGCGCGTCGAGGTGCGCGACAAGCCGAACGGCGGACATGGAAACACGATTCTCACCGGCTATCGCGAAGCCGCCCGCGACGGCTTCGACTGGGTGTTTCAGGTCGATTCCGACGACGAGATGGCTCCCGACGGGTTCGCCGAATTGTGGAACAGGCGGAATCAGGAAGGCGGATATGACTTTCTCGTCGGCATCCGCGACGGCCGCGTCCAGGCCCTGCCGCGCAAGGTCATCAGCTTCGTCTCGCGCTGCTGCGTCCGTCTCTTCTACGGAAGGAAGACCGTCTGGGACGTGAACACGCCCTATCGCCTGATGCGCGTCTCGGCCTTCAAGGCGGCCTTTGAGCGGATTCCGCTCTCGACGTTCGCGCCGAACGTCATCCTGTCGGGCGTCGTCGCCCGCCTCGGCCTTCGCTTTTGGGAGACGCGCATCCCCCAGCACGACCGCACGACGGGCGAGGTCAGCATCAAGAAATGGAAACTGCTGAAGGCGGCGGCCAAGAGCTTCGCGCAGACAATTCTCTTCTCCTTTTCGCCGTTTTTCTCGCGGCTCAGTCCCTTCTCGAAAGGCGTTATCGCCCTGCTGTCCTGTCTGGCGGTCGCTTCCGTTGCCCGCGCCGTCTATGCCGGATGCGTTTACCATGTCGATTTCCAGTGGATGCCGGCCAAGATCCTGATGGACGGCGAGAATCCATATCTGTATTCCCTGAACCGTCTGCCGTGGCGGTCGTGGCCGCAGATCGACGCCAACCAGATTCCGTCGTGTCTCTTGATGCTGGCGCCGTGGACGTTCCTCGACTATTCCGTCGCCTGCGTTGTCTGGACGGTCTGCAACCTGGTCTTCACCGCCGTTTTCTTCTGGTATTTCTACAAGACCTTCTTCACGGACGAGTTCCGCCTCGCTCCGCCTCTTCGCATGGGCTTCGTCTTTCTCGTTCTGCTCTGCCTTTCGGGTGCGCCCTGGCGCATCCTCGTGGGCAATACGCAGCATCTCATGTTTTCGTTGGCGTTCTTCATGCAGTCGCTTTACTTCTTCTTGCGCGGACGGCATGTCCTTTCGGGCGTCCTGATGGCGCTTTGCTTCTTCAAGTATACGACCGTCGCGCCGCTTCTGCTCGTCTTTATCGGTCTTCGCGCGTGGAAGGCGATTGCCGTCGGCGCTGCCTTGCACGTCGCGGCGACATGCGGTGCGGCGCTCTACCTTCACGAGTCGCCCGTCACGCTCGTCGTCCAGTCTCTGCAGGTCGGCGCGATGCTGACGGGGCAAGGCACCACGGACATCCCGTCCTTCCTCAACTTTCTTGGTCTTCCCTTCGCGAAAGCGGTCGCCTTGCCGCTCTACGCCGTCTTCGCTCTTCTCGGACTTTACGTCTGCCGAATCGCCCGAAAGGACATGGTCCTCGCCTTGGCGGCTTTGGCCGTCCTTTCGAACGTCATGTTCTATCATCGCGCCTATGACTACGTCTCGCTCGTCTTCACGATGCCGCTGGTCGTTCGGACGCTTTGGGGAGGCACGAGGTTGTCGCGGCTCGACGGGGCGATTCTCGTTCTGGTCGCGGTGGACGTTTTCTGCCTGTTCTTTGGCACATGGGTGTTGAGCAGTTTCCTGGTCCGGATGCTGGGTTGCCCTGTCGGCGGCGTCGACAAGTTTCTCTTGATGCCGTTGGAGCACGTCTTGCTCGCCTTGCTGGTCGTCAAGATTGCGCGGACAGGAGGGGATGTCCATGCCATGACACCCGGGACTCTCCCCGTTGCGTGACAGCAAAAGACCGAATTATTGGAGAAATGCCATGACGCAAAATGCCATCGTCGCCGGGGCGGGGATCTGGGGCTGCACGGTCGCGCGGCGGCTCGCGGAGGCGGGGCGCAAGGTCCTCGTCCTCGAAAAGCGTCCCGTCGTCGGCGGGAACTGCCGCTGCGAGATCGACCCCGCGACGAACATCGAGGTCCACGCCTACGGCTCGCACATCTTCCACACGCGCCTCCCGGACGTCTGGGCGTTCGTGAACCGCTTCGCGTCCTTCAACGGCTACCAGCACAAGGTCCTCGCCCGCCACGGCGGCAAGACCTACTTCCTGCCGCTCGGGCTCGCGCTCGTCAACGAGTTCTTCGGCGTCGAGCTGAAGCCGTCCGAGGTGGCGGCGTTCATGGCGGACGAGGCCCATGCGCGGGCGGTCTTCGACGCGTTCTTCCGCAACTACACGTCCAAGCAGTGGGGGCTGCCGCCCGAGAAAGTCGACCCCTCGATCATCCGCCGCGTGCCCGTTCGCTGCAGCTACGACGTCAACTACTTCGACGACTTCTGGCAGGGCATCCCGACGGACGGCTACAACCGCCTCTTCGAGCGGATGCTCGACCACCCGAACGTCGAAGTCCGCTGCGGCGAGGCGTTCGCGCTCCCGCCGGGGCGGACGTCCCTCCCCTGCCCCGTCTACTATTCGGGCCCTCTCGACGCGCTCTTCGGCTACAGGTTCGGTCCCCTGCCGTGGCGGACGCTCCGCTTCGAGACGGAGCGGCTTCCGGTCGCCGACGCGCAGGGCACGAGCGTCGTCAACTACGTGGACGCGGACGTGCCGTTCACGCGGCAGCACGAGTTCAGGCACTACCACCCGGAGCCGGTCGGCCCGCTCTCGCAGGCTAAGGGTCTCAAGTCCGGGACGGAGACGATCGTCATGCGGGAGTATCCGGCGGCGTGGCGGCCGGGCGACGAGCCGTATTACCCCGTGAACAACGAGGAGTCCGCCGCGCTCCTCGCGAAGTACCGAGCCGAGGCGGCGAAGGTTCGCGGCCTTGTCGTCGGCGGACGCCTCGGCGAGTTCCGCTACCTCGACATGGACAGGACAGTCGAGTCCGCGTTGAACATTGAGATTGACGGCGGCAGGGACGCATCTCCGTTGCGTCCGCATCCGTCGCCCGTGGGTAGGGGCGCATCTCCGATGCGCCCGCAGAACGGCTTGGACTCATCCCTTTGACAAAACGACAACGCCCTACGACAGAACATCATGGAAAAACTGCTCACCGTCATCGTCCCCTCCTACAACATGGAGGACTACTTGCCGAACGGCCTCGCGAGCCTCGTCGTCGAGGACGAGGACTTGCTGAACCGCCTCGACGTCATCGTGGTCAACGACGGGTCGAAAGACCGCACGAGCGAGATCGCGCACGGCTTCGAGGCGAAGTGCCCGGGCGTCTTCCGAGTCATCGACAAGGCGAACGGGAACTACGGAAGCTGCGTCAACGCGGCGCTGCCGGCGGCGAAGGGACGCTTCGTCCGCATCCTCGACGCGGACGACAGCTATGACACGGCGGCGTTCGGACGGTATCTCCGCGCGCTCGCCGAGATGCCGGAGACGGTGGACATGGTGGTCAGCGACTGGATCCAGGTCGACGGGTCTGGCCGCGTGACCGAGACGGTGCGCTATCCGTTTCCACCCGGCACGTCGTTCGGGCTCAGGGAGTTCCTCGCGCACGACTGTTGCATGGCCATGTATGCCGTCGCCTACCGCACGGCGATGCTGCGGGAGATCGGCTACGCGCAGATGGAGGGCATCTCCTACACGGACACCGAGTGGGCGAACATCCCGCTTGTGTCTGTGAGGGAAATCCGTTTTGTTCGCGAGCCCGTCTACCGCTATCTTC
>CAVGMG010000136.1:0-4003 GCA_963630185.1 Alistipes onderdonkii
GAGCTCTTCGGCGGCGAGTGCCACCTGCGCCTCGACGACACGAACCCGACGAAGGAGTCCGACGAATACGCCGAGAACATCAAGCGCGACATCCGCTGGCTGGGCTTCCAGTGGTCGGGCCCCGGCGACGCGGGGGAGAGCGGCTTCTATAACGCCTCGAACATGTTCGACAAGATGTTCGCGATCGCGGAGGAGCTCGTCCGGCGCGGCCAGGCCTACTGCTGCAACCTGACGCAGGAGGCGTGGAAGGCGTATCGCGGCGTCCCCGAGAGGCCCGGCACGCCGTCGCCCTCGCGCGACACGAGCCCGGAGCGCAACCTCAAGATCTTCCGCGAGATGCGCGACGGCAAGTACGCCGACGGCGAGTGGTGCCTGAGGGCGAAGATCGACATGGCCTCGCCGAACATCCACTTCCGCGACCCCGTCATCTACCGCATCCGCCACGTCGCGCACTACCACCTCGGCGACAGGTGGTGCGTCTACCCGATGTACGACTTTGCGCATCCCATCGAGGACGCCCTGGAAGGGGTCACGCACTCCATCTGCACGCTGGAGTTCGAGGTCCACCGCCCGCTCTACGACTGGGTCGTCGACCGCATGGACGAGCAGGGTCTTCTGCCCGTGCGAAACGGCGTCAAGATCCGCACGCAGCAGCGCGAGTTCGCCCGCCTCAACCTGACCTACACGGTCATGTCGAAGCGGCTTCTCCTCCAGCTCGTCGAGGAAGGGCGCGTCTCGGGGTGGGACGACCCCCGGATGCCGACCGTCTGCGGGATGCGCCGGCGCGGCTATACGCCCGAGGCGATCCGCACGTTCTGCGAGCGCGTCGGCGTCTCGAAGGTGGAGAGCGAAAGCGACGTCGCCCTCCTGGAGTGGTGCGTGCGCGAGGCGTTGAACAAGACGGCGACGCGGCGCATGGCCGTCCTCGACCCCGTGAAGGTCGTCATCGACAACTTCGAGGGCGTGCGGGAGGTCGAACTCCCGGACAATCCGCTGGACGAAAACTCCCCCGTGCGGCGCATTCCCTTCGGCCGCGAGATCTGGATCGACCGCGCCGACTTCATGGAAGTGCCAGAAAAGAAGTTCTTCCGCATGGCGCCGGGCCAGGAAGTCCGCCTTAGGGGAGCCTGCATCTTCAAGTGCACGGGCTGCGTCAAGGACGCGGCGGGTCTCGTCACGGAAATCCACGGCACGTGGGACGAGAACTCGTGGGGCGGCAACGCCGCCGACGGCCGCAAGGTGAAGGGCACGATCCACTGGGTCGACGTCGCCACGGGGCGCTTAGCCGAAGTGCGCCTCTACGAGCGTCTTTTCACGGAGAAGAACCCCCTGTGCGAAGGGAGCGAGAACTTCCTCAAGTTCCTGAACAAGGACTCCCTGAAGGTCGTCAAGGCCTTCGTCGAGCCGGCTCTTGCCGACGCTGCGGGCGGCGAACGCTTCCAGTTCGAGCGCACGGGCTATTTCGTCGCCGACGCGGTCGATTCGAAGGAGGGCGCACCCGTCTTCAACAGGACGTGCTCGCTCAAGGATTCGTATCGCCCGGACAGCCCGTGAGGCGGTTCCTCCTCCTGTCCGCGCCGTATGGCGCGTGGATGGCGTTGATGGCTCTCCTGCCGTCGACGGCCGCGTCCTACGCGCTTCGCGGCGCGGTCACGGGCGCGGCTCTCGTCGCCGTCGCGTGGCTCGTGCGCACGAATCTCTCCGCCGCCGTCGCCGCGTTCGCACGAAAGGACGCCTTGTTCGCGCTTCTGGGCGGCATCATCGTCCTCCTCGCCTGGATCGCCCCGGAGTTTCTTTTCCCGGAGAGCCTTCGCGTCGCCGAGACGCCGTATGCGCCAGACGTCTGCGGCTGGCCTCTCACGCTTTTGAAGCTCTTCATGAGCGCGTTCGTCATCTCCTGCGCCGAAGAGCTCTTCTTCCGGAAAGCGCTTCTCGACTATGCGGGCTTCGGCGCGATGCTCGTCCTCTTCGGCGTCGAGCACGCAAGGTTCGACCTCGGCGTCGTCCTCGGGCTCGTCTTCGTCGCGGAGGGCGTCTTGGCCGGTCTCGTCTACGGCCTCTTGGCGAAGAGGTGCGGGCTTTTGAGCGCGATTATTGCGCACGCGGTCACGAACTTCGTCCTCGGGCTTCACGTCGTCCTCTTCGGGAAGTGGTTTTACTGGTGAGATTTTTGCTATAATAGGCAAGCGTATGTCAGAGAAGAAAGCAGTTTACCCCGGCACGTTCGACCCGATGACGCGCGGCCACTTCGACTTGATCGAGCGGGCCTCGCGCCTCTACGACACCCTCGTCGTGGCCGTCGCGGCGACGAGCCAGAAGAAGGGCGCGCTCTTTTCCGCCGCCGAACGCCTTGAGATGATCGAGGAGGACGTGAGAAAGGCCCGTCTCGACAACGTCTCCGTCAAGCTCCTGGACGGGCTTCTCGTCGATTTCTGCCGGCAGGAGAAGGCGCGCGTCGTCATTCGCGGCGTCCGCGTCTACTCCGACTTCGAGTACGAATTTCAGATGGCCTTGACGAACCGCCGCCTCGCCCCCGACATCGAGACGCTCTTCATGATGCCGAGCGAGAGCCTCGCCTACGTGACGGCCTCGACCGTCCGCGAGATCGCGCGCTACGGCGGCTCGACGGAGGCCTTCGTGACGCCGGCCGTCCAGAAGCGCCTCCAGGAAAGGTCGCACGCATGACGGACGCGCTTCCGACCTCTCTCGTCCTCGACGTCTCGCGGCTCGACCCCGACGGCGAAACGCTCGTCGGCGAAGTCGACTGCGTGGACGTCGACGAAGAGTTCGTCCATCCCTTCGGGGGCGTCCGCTACCGCCTTGAGGCGAACGTGTGCGGCAGCGAGCTTCTCGTCAAGGGCCGCCTGGAGCAGGACTTCGACCTCGTCTGCTCCCGGTGCGGCGCCGACTTCGACACGACGATCCACGTCGACGACTTCCTCCAGAGCTACGAGATCGGCGAAAAAAAGAGCGAAGTCGATTTGACGGAGGACATCCGAGAGAGTATAATACTCGAATTGCCTGCATATCCGCTGTGCCGTGAGGATTGCCCGGGGCTTCAGTCCGTGACCGAACGCCCGCAGGACGACCGCTGGTCGGCGCTTGACCAGGTGAACATCACACAACAGAAGCAACAAGCAGAACAGAAAGAGAGAAAGAACCATGGCGAGCCCTAAAAACCGAGTCTCCAAGCGTCGTAAACGCGAGCGCGTCGCGTCCCTTGAAAAGCCGATTCTCGCGGAGGTCTCGACGTGTCCCGCCTGCGGCGCGGCGCGTCGCTCGCATCGCGCGTGCCCGAAGTGCGGCGTCTACAACGGTCGCAAGGTCGTCGCGGCGGCCGACTAACCCGGGAAAGCCATGACGCGGATTGCTCTTGATGCGATGGGCGGCGACTACGCCCCGGGCGAGATCGTCGTCGGGGCGGTCGAGGCCTCGCAGGGCCTGCCGGACGTCAAGGTCCTTCTCGTCGGCCGCATGGCCGACATCCAGTCGGAGCTTGACAAACTCCCCCCGAAGCTGAAGGCGTCCGCGCAGCAGTCCATCGAGTCGGGCCGCCTGGAGATCGTCCACGCGCCCGACATCGCGGAGATGGACGAGAACCCCGTCGACGCCGTCCGCAAGAAGCGCGACTGCTCCATCAACGTCGCGATGCGCCTCGTCAAGGAGGGCCGCGCCGATGCGTTCGTGTCGGCCGGCAACTCGGGCGCCGTCGCGACGAGCGCGATCCTGACGCTCGGGCGCATCCCCGGCGTCAAGCGCCCGGCGATCGCGACGGTCATGCCCAACCGCAATCCGAAGCGTCCCCTCATCGTCCTCGACGCCGGCGCGAACATGGACTGCCACCCGGAGTGGCTCGTCCAGTTCGCGATCATGGGCAACGCCTACTCGAAGGCGGTCTTGAAGCGCGGGCTTCCCGCCGTGGGGCTCGTCTCCATCGGCACGGAGGACTGCAAGGGCAACGAGATGACGAAGCAGACCTTCCCGCTCCTCAAGGAGGTGAAGG
>CAVGMG010000137.1:0-3976 GCA_963630185.1 Alistipes onderdonkii
TCAGACGTTTGCAAGCGTCAACTCAAAGGCCTGGTCGGACTGCTTCTTGACCGCATCAAGGACGAGCGCGATGCCGAACGACAGCAGGGAGGCGGACAGCACGAAGCACGCGCAGATCAGCGTCGGATAGCGCGGCACAAGCCCGGTCGCGAAGTAGTCCGACAGGACGGGAATCATCATGACGCCGGCAAGCGTCGCCAACAAGATTCCAAGGACGCCGAAGAACGCCAACGGCCGATAGAACCTGAACATGTTGAAGATCGTCTTCAGGACGCGGAGGCCGTCGCCAACCGTGTTCAGCTTCGAGACCGACCCTTTCGGCCTGTCCCGATATTGAATCGGAACCCCCTTCAGGCTCATGCGCTTGTCGAGCGTGTGCAGCGTCATTTCCGTCTCGATCTCGAAGCCGTTTGACAGCACGGGACACGTCTTGACAAAGCGCCGCGAAAAGGCGCGATAGCCTGTCATGACGTCGCGCACCTTTTGCCCCCACAGGCGTTCCACCAAGCCGCAGACCAGGACATTCCCGAAACCGTGCCCGGGGCGCTTGTTCTCGGTCATGTACGTCGACGAGAGCCGGTCGCCGTAAACCATGTCCGCAACGCCGTCCGCGACAGGCCTCATGAGGTCGTGGACGGCCTCTGCGGGATAGGTGTCGTCGCCGTCGACCAGCACGTAGACGTCCGCATCTATCTCCTGGAACATTCGGCGGACGACATGGCCCTTGCCCTGTTGCGTCACGAACCGAACGACCGCGCCCGCCCGCTCGGCAAGGCGCACGGACTCGTCCGACGAATTGTTGTCATAGACATACACCGTCGCGTCCGGTGCCTCCCGCCGGAAGTCCGCAACCACCTTCTCTATCGTCGAAGCCTCGTTGTAGCAAGGAATTAATATCGCCGTCTTCATGTCGCCTCCTATCGATCCCAGAGCACGTGAGGAACGTTCTTGAACACCTCGCCCCACCTGAATGTGCAGAACAGGGTCTTCACCCCGTCGCAAATGGGGAAGCGGGCGTTTAAGGTTTCGTAAACTTCAGGGTGCGTATCGTAACACGGAAGTGCCGAATCTCCCTGCATGACGGTATCGACCTTCCCGTCCGCGCTCTTCACCAGGCGAACGCCGGCTTGCCTGAACCGCTGAACGGTCGTGAATCGGTAATCTCGGCCGTCGACTCTGACGGACGACCCGCTCGGGAACGAGGCGATCAAGTCTTGCCTGAACTTCTCCTGCACCATCATGCGCCCTTCGTAGGCAAGGGTTCGCAGGAACGACAGCCCCGACAGTCCGCAAAGGATCAAGACAACCCCGGCGGAAACGGCTCTGCGAACGACCTTCATTCGCCGCCACATCTCGCAGTCTTTTGCCGTGCAGATGAAATTCATGACGGACAAGGGGAAGATCGCCCATATCTGCGGGAAATACCGAGAATAGCCGATGTATTTGAGCGGAGCGAAATTGGATGACACAAAGATTATGACGCAGAGCCATGTGACCGTGTTCTTCCGGCTCGCCGCCAAGAGGGCAACGCTCATCGCCAGAAGGCAGTTGAACCAAGTCCCCTGCCCCGCAACGCCGCCACAGACGCTAAAGACGGGGTTGAAGTCCGGGTTGCCTTCAAGCACCCGGATGAGGGCAATCGTCAGTCTCGGAGACACCCACGCATAGCACATCCGCGACAGGTAGCCCATGCTCAAGGCGTCGGCGTTCCCCGTGAAGTCGCTCGTGATGTCGACCACTTCGACATTTGGGTTAAACGTCATCGACGGGTAGAACGGCGAGCCGTATTGAATCCATGCGGTGAGAAGCGGCGATGCGCCGACGACGGCAACGACGACGCCGATCCCGAACAACGTGCGCCAATATCCGATGCGCCTGAAGAGGAGCGGCATCGTCATCGCCACAAGGACGGCGCAGCACAGAACGCCCGTCGACTTGGATGACATGCAGATGCAGGCCGAGACCGCGAACCCGACAAGGTCGGGAAGCCGTCCGTCCCGTATATACAGGAGCAGCATCAAGGCCGAAATGCAGAACGAGGCATACGTCGAGTAGTCCACTTGCCCTGCGAGGAACGACGTGATCTTGGTTGAAAACGCAAGACCTCCCGCAAAAAGGAGCCCCTGCAGAGCATTCCCCGACCAATAGCGCTTCGTGAATTTCACCGCCGTACTGCACAGACACACGATCAGGACATAGCCGAGGAATCCGTCCCCGGAGAAGAGGCCAAAGGCGGACGCCACGATCGCTCCGCACAACGAGCTGAACTTCGGAAGGAACAGCGCATGGTATGTCGCCACCTGCGCATCGCCGGCCAACGCGGAAAACTTCTCGACCGTCGAATCGAACACCGGGTTCCATCCGTGGCGCAGCAGATACTGCATCGGGAAGTGATAGTTCTGCGCATCCGTGCCGACATACGAAAACGTGTAGGCCGTCATCGTCGCGCAAAACGCAATCAGGCCGCAATAGGCAAGTCCGCGCCGCCAATTCGTCATGAACGCCACGCAGGCCAAGACGGCCGCGACACCATAAAAATAGGCGGGCGAAACCGTCTTGCCGAAGAAGAACCCGGCGCTTGCAATGAGCGCCGGCAGCAAAACCGTGCTCAATCCGAGGACTTCAAAGGTGCAGACGTCCCTTGCGACCGTCCCCGCTCGTATGCCGAACCGGCACAGCGTCTTCCCTGTTTCCCGTATTTTCTCGAACATCTCTTTCTTCCTTCATGTCATGTCGGCGACGTGTCATGCAGAAAGAAAGAGCACGTCTTTCGTTCCGCACTCCGAGAAGGCCGTAGAGAATGCCTGAAGAGAATGCCAAAACGAAAGACGCGCCAATTGTGGCGCGCTTCCGCATACAGGCCGCTCTCTTCGAAAATTCTCTACGTTTTCTCGGAACGTCGTGTCGCGTTAACGCTAAATTCGTTTGACGGGCCGTTGCCCCGTCCTGTCGGTTCTACTGTGTCTTCAGTTCCTTTCCTGGCTGTTCATGATGATGCTGTCAAGATCTCTTCCGTCCACTGCCAGTCAAATCGCCTTGGAGACAATTGCGGCGACAATCGCCACGAGAATGCCCAATGTCGCCAAGAGGACGTTCGTCAAATGCCGGCGCGTGGCAAGCTTCTGCTCAAGTCGCCTCTCGAAATCAAGCCTCTCCACAAGAGGCTGCTTGACGGCGATGTCCAGCCACAGGGCGACGAGCTCGTCCAGCTTCTTTCCGTATGCGCCCAAGTCTTCGGGCGAGACGTTACGAGGCGCCTCTTCCGTGCTGAAGTCATTCAGGAGGACCATCGCCTTGGCGAAGATGTCGGGATAGTTCGGCATGATCGCGATGACCGACGACTGGGAATAGCGCTCGTTGAACTCAACGACGCTTCGTCCGACCGAAGCGATGGAAGCGTCTATCGCATCGTATTCCGCCCGACGGCAATGGGCAATGGCTTCCCCGAAGACGACCTTCTGCGACACCGCGTCTCCGGCGTTCTGCGCGTCCAGGTAATCGCGCGCGGCATAGCGCAGCTGGTTGATCGCAGTCTCAAGCGTCTTGCCGCCAAGACGCTCAAAGCGCTTCAGGGTCTTCTCGGCACGGGCGAAAGCGGCGGAAAAGGCGGCTGCGTCAGCGTTGGACATGGAGACGGGCATAGTCAAGGACCTCTCTCTTCATGTCACGGACCTCTTCGGCCGTGCAGACCGCGCCCATCGCCAGGTAGACGTTTCCCTCGGCCGTCAGCATGATTGCCTGACGCTCGGCGTCTGTCAGATACCGCTTGCGCTTCGGACGCGGAGGAAAGACGTCCGCACGAAACGAATCACACAGGTTTCGCCACGTTCTCTTCAGCATTTCATCCTCCTTTCCATTCGCCAACCTGAACCGCGCGCGGAGACGGCAGGGACGCCGCCGCCGCGCGCGGGTGCGCGGGACTTACATCTCGCTGAGCTTCTTGAGGAGCGCGTAGTTCTCCTTGAAGCCCTCCTCC
>CAVGMG010000138.1:0-3894 GCA_963630185.1 Alistipes onderdonkii
AAACCTACACCATGTCCGACCCAAAAAACTCTGCGCCACTCCCCCGACTACGCTCTCCGACGAAAACCTGCTCTCTGGCTAAAATCTAAACCACGGCGTATCTCAAGCCTGTACTACCTCGTCCACTTCCCAGGCATGATACAGCTGGCCGGACGGGAAGGCGACATGCGAGAACGCGCTCTTGGTGCGCTTGATCTGCTCGCCCGTCCACGCGCCGCCCAGATACCCGTTCTGGCGGACGCGCAGCATGCGCGGCTTGCGATTTGAGAGCGAGAGCAGAATCCACCGGACGATGCGGGGCGTATGCGTCGCCTCGACGGGCGCGGGGTAGAAGTGGGCGGCGACGGCCGCCTCCTGGACGCCCTTGATCGGAGCATCCCGCAAGAAGGCCGAGATGTCGGCCCCTCCTGCGGCAGCTGGGTGTGCGGCGGCTTCTTTTCGGAGGTCGCCGCTCGGGTCCTCGCCCAAGGCGCACGGCACGACGTAGAAGGCCGACTCGAGGAGGGTCTTCACCTCCTTCCTCTCGGCTTTCAGCCGCTCCTTCTTCGCCGCCAGGCCTTGAGGCGTGAGCGTCTTGCCGTCGTCCGAAAGGTTGTCGGGATTCTCCAAGGCGAGCGAATAGACCGCCTTGCCATCGACGGAGGCATAAGGCGCATAGACCTTGCCGAGCGTCTTCTGGAAGTTGTCGCGGAGGAACTTCACGCCGGTGGCCGTGTCGCCATGCGGCATCATCGCGTAGAACTCGAAGCGGCCGTTCAGGATCTTCCGAATGTGGCCTCGGAACTCCTTGCGGACTTTCTGCCGCCAGCCTTTCTTGACGCCGCTGTCGTTCTGCGCATAGAGCTTCAGGACGTAGAGGAAATTGACGTCGTAGTGCGAGAGGATCAGGGTGTCCCGGTCGAAGAGACGGTTCTCGAAGTGGACGTTCCGGTATTCGTTCTTCTGCGCATCGGGATGCAGCTTAAGCCCCGGCTTGTCATAGTCGAAGGACTCGTCGAGCGTCGCGCTGATGAAGAAGTTCGGGATGACGTCGTAGCCCTCCGTCGCCGCATCCCGCAGAAGCCCGACGTCTTCGAGAGGCCGGCGGCGGCGCTTCACCTCGTCGCTCGCCTCGTCCCCGTTGAGGAAGAGGTCAAGGTCGAGCTGGAGCATGTCCTTGGCGTAGGTGAACTGCTTGTGGACGCTTTCGCCGCCAAGCGAGTTGCCGAGCTTGTAATACTTCGAGTCGGCGATGTAGAAGGTCTTGCCGGCCGCGCCGCCCCGCGCCGTGAGGCTTTCGTCCAGGTAGAGGTGGTCGATTTCCTTGCCGTCCCTCAGCTCCTTGAACGCGGCGACCTCGCCGTCCCCGATCAGGTCGTCGATGATGGACTCGAAGACGACGTTGAAGTCCTTCGCCAGCAGGTATTCCTCGCGGTCGCTCACGACGTTCGCCCGGTGCGCCTTGTCGAAGAAGGCGTAGCAGAGCTCCCAGAGGGCGAGGTCCCGGTCGGAGAAGTACTTGTACTTGATCTGGCGGAGGCGCGCGCATCCGTAGCCGGCGAGATACCGCTCGAACCGCTCGCCGGCGATCAGCTCGTATCCGACGTTGATGCGGACGCGGAAGCCGAACTTGCCGTTGACGTAGTTGAGGATCGAGTAGAAGACGACGAGCAGCTCCTCGTCGAAGTCGATCGTCCGCTTCTTGTTGCGCGGATCGAGGTAGACGGGTCGCCCCCTGTCGACGACGGCGGCGGACTTGGCGATCGTCCGCGTCCAGTTGATCTTGTTCGCCCCCGAATGCCGCTCCTTGACCTTGAAGAGGAAGTAGTCCCGGTTGTCCCGCGCGAACCGGCGGAGGGCGAGAATCACGTCCAGGAGGGTGCTCGTCACGTACCGCCGCCTGAATGCGCCCGCCTGGGTCTCGCTTCGCTTGTTGATGACGTCAGAGCCCCTGTGGGTCTCGTCGAACCGGGCGATGGCGCGGTAGACCCAGACGGCGAACTCGTAGAGAAAGGCCTTCTGCCGCTCGTCCAGCTGCCGTCCGTCGCCGGCCGTCGGGCGTTCGGGGTCGATGATCTCCTCCGGGGCGAATCCGTCGGGGTTCTTCGCCGTGCAGAACACGCGGTCGACCGTCTCGCCGTTGACGGTCTTCGGCTCCAGGAGGACCTTGGGGAGGAAGAACACGAAGTCCCGGCACGTCGGGTTGTGGAAGTACCCGACGTTCTCCGCCCGGACCTTCTGATCGGGAGACCAAAGCGTGTCGTCCGGGAGAACGCCCCTGACGTCCTCCGGACGATACGGATAGCCCTCGATCAGCAGCTTCATTCGGCCGCCGCAGGTTCGGCTGACGCAGATTCGGCTACCGCCGGTTCGACCGCCGCAGGTTCGGTCGTCCCGCTCGCCTCTCCGTCAAGCGGCGCGTTCGGCACTTCCAGCCGGTCGAGGAATGCCGCGACGACGTCCTCCTTCGTCTCGCCGTGCGCGTCGAAGAACGCCTTGAAGGCGTAGGCGGCGCCGCCGTCCGTGCCGTCGCCGAAGAGGCTCGTGGGGAGCGTGTAGTCCTTGAAGACGTCGTTGTAGAGGTAGAAGAGCACCTTGCCCGTGAACTGGTCGGCCGTGATGCGGCCGGTCGCGTCGGAGGCCTTGACGAAGAAGTAGCCGAGCTGCTTGTCCTCGCTCTTGGTCGTGTCGAGGATCTGCTCGTTGGCGAGCTCCAGGAAACGCCACCAGTCGTAGGCCTTGCCGTTGGCCACGATGACGCGCTTCTTCCACCCTGCGGCGTCGGGCTCGGAGATTGGCACGTATTTCCATTCCCAGCGGCGCTTGAACGCGCTGTCGATCGGGAAGAGCGACTGGTCGGACGTGTTCATCGTCGCCCGGATGTAGAGGTTCGCGGGAAGGAGCAGGATCTCGCCGTTGAAGACTCGCGCCAGCTTCGCCGCGACGCCGGGAGGGACGCGCTCTGTCGCGTCCGCGAGGTTCACGCCCCGGAACGCCTCGGCGAGATACCGGCGCAAGTCGTCGTCCGCCGCGATCTCGTAGTCGGAGAAGCCGTCCGCGTCGCGGTCGAGGAGCTGGAAGAGGTCGCCGAAGATCTGCGCACAGTTGCCGCGGTTGATCTCCTCGATGACGAGGAATACCTTGTCGGACGCGCCGCCGTCTGCCTGGGCCTCGACCAGTTCCTGCCACGCCTTCACGTACGCCTTGGTGAACGCCTGCGGCACGAAGTCGTAGGCGATTTTCTCGTCGAACACGGGCGTTCCGTCATCGCCCTTGACCTCGGCCTCCTTCCCTTCGAGGACGTATGTCTTCCGCTCGCGCCGCATTGTCGGCTTGTAGCAGCCGACGAACGTCGAGTAGTCCGAATCGGGATGGAACGTCGTCCGATAGACCGCATGCCCGTCGGTCTCTCTCTTCGTGGCGTAAGACTTCCCCGTCCCCGGCGCACCGTAGGTGATGAGCTGGCGAGGGGAAGAGGACGAAGAAGGTTCTCCAGTCGCGAGAAGGGTTTCGAGACTGCCTGTCCCGATGAGACGTCCATCTGCGCCAATCTTCTCATACATTCCGTCTTCGATTGGACGATAGAGGAACTGCCTGTGTCGCCCCCCACAAGTCAACTTCATCCACTGGGTTCTCAACTTCTCTGGCGAAATGGATGCGCACTCTTTGAGTATGATGTGTTCGGCTTTCTTCCAAGATGCGGAATCCCGATTTGCAAGTTGGTCTGCGTTGAAGTTTCCGCTGTCGGCAAATGAATACGTCTCCGGGTAAGTCTTCCCCGATACAGAAGTCAGACCTCGCGACTCCAACAGTTCTTTTGCGTTCATCGTCCTTTCCTCCATGAGTTGAAACTCGGTGCCTTCTGCGGTTTCGGCGAACTCGCGCCAATCGGGAATCCCATCAGATACTCGGCGT
>CAVGMG010000139.1:0-3889 GCA_963630185.1 Alistipes onderdonkii
CCTTTGACGGCGAGGCGATCGCGCGCCGCCGGGAGGCGAGCCGCGCCTGGCTCGACGCGGCGCTTGCGGGCGTCCTCGCCCCTTAGGACCGAAACGCGTGCCCAAAATTTGGTATAATCTCACCATGAAACGGATTCTCCTTCTTCTGGCGGCGGGGCTGGCGTTGGGCGTGACGGCCGCGCCCGCGAAGCGCGACGTCAACGTCGTGCGCACCTACATCAGGAACGCCGTGGGCGAAAAGGCCCTCGCCGAGATCGGCAAGGCGGAGGGCGGCAAGGAGTTCCTCAAACGATTTTTCTCCGACCAGGAGTGGATGGAGGAGTTCGCGGGGTCGGGCCGCCCCGGCACGTATTTCGGAAGCCGCGACGGCACGTATGCCGCGTCCCTCAAGGCCCTCGACCTCCTCGTCTGGAACGACCGGGGGAACTTCATCGGGACGAAGACCGGCCGCAACGTCGCCACCGCGCTCGCCCTCGACCACGGCCACAACTGGTCGGAGGAGAAGCTCGTCCTCTTCATGGAGTGCTACCGCGAATGGGCGAAGGACGGGACGCTCCACGACACGGCCTTCACGCTCGACACGTGGCGGTGGCGCGAGGTCGTCTGCATGGGCCAGAACGACATGCTCCCCGTCGAGGACCTCCGCTGGATTCACGAGCACGCGACGATCCCGGCGTCGCGCTACGGGGGCATCTGCTGGGAGTCGTGCCACTACCGCGAGTTCAACTGCTTCGGGGCGTCCGTCCACGGGCCGCTCTACTACCGCCCGTGGTCGCACCGCTGGAAGACGCAGGAGCTGCGCCACCGCGTCGGCGGCGTCTGCGGCGCGCTCTCGAAGTTCGGCTCGCAGTGCGCGGCCTCGCACGGGATCCGCTCGTTCACGGCCGGGCAGCCGGGCCACTGCGCCTTCATGATCTGGGACTTCCCGGCGAACCGCTGGGGGCAGGCGTATTCCGTCACGAGCCACACGGGCGCGCACTTCACGCTCGGCGGCGACGGGTGGCCCGCCCTTGAGGAGCAGAACCGCTACTACTCGAACCCGAAGCGCATGGCGGCCGAATACCTGCGCTGGAAGGGGGCGTACGAGGAGTCCATGCGCCTCGTGCCGGGCAACTGGAACGCCGCCTACGACTGGTACGAGTCCATCAAGGCCAGCCCCTCGCCGGAGAAGTGGGAGGCCTTCGCGGAGACGCTGCGCACGACGTTCGCGACCGAGCCCTGCCAGGGCTGGCAGCTCTACATGCGCTACCTTGAGGCGTTCTCGTCCAACAAGGCCGCGCGCGTCGAGGCGGCGAAGAAGGGCTTTCTGGCGTTCCGCGAGAACGACGCGCCGACCTACGAGCCCATGTATTTCAACGAGCGCGTCCTCGACGGCGTCTTCCGCATCCTCGGCACGGACGACGCGACGCTGTGGGCGCTGCTGCCGGCCATGCTGGAGGGGCAGGCGTCGTCGAAGACCTACTACCACCAGGTCGTCAACTGGGCGGCCGAGAAGATGATGAAGAACCCCGAGAGCTCCAAGCGCTTCCTCAAGACGGTCGGCGTCTTCGCGCAGAAGACGGGGCGCGAGCTCGACTACAAGGGCATGATCGTCAAGGCGTCGCAGTCGGAGGACCTTGCCATGTTCCGGCAGGTGTATGCGCTTCTCGACAGGCTCTCGCCGAAGCTCGCCCTGAAGCGCGGCGGCAAGGACTATCCGAAGGTCGACTACGGCCAGCCGCTCCTCTCGCAGGACGGCCTCCTCAAGATCTCCAGCACGAGCTCGTGGGACACGCCCATCGCGTATCGCCAGGTCATCGAGGCGGCGGACTTCGAGGGCGGCAACGGCTTCCACACGGAGAAGGAGACCGCGCCGTGGGCGGAGGTCATCCTGCCGGGCGACAGCGAGATCACGGGCGTGACGATCGTCAATTCGGGCGGCGGGCAGAACGCCTCGCGGCAGGTCCCGCTGGAGGTGTCGGTCTCGACGGACGGCAAGACCTTCACGAAGGTGTGGGACAGCGACCAGGCCCAGGGCGAATGGAAAGTCGCCTTCCCGTCGCCGAGGACGGCGCGATACGTCCGCGTCGGGCGGCGGGCGGACGCCAAGAAGGAAGTCTTCCACCTCCACAAGATTCTCGTCTATGGACGCAAGCTCTACTGATTTCAAGGCCGTCATCCTGGCGGGCGGCTCCGGCGAGCGCTTCTGGCCGCTCTCGACGGCGAAGCGCCCCAAGCAGTTCCTGAAGGTCTTCGGCCGCGAGAGCCTTCTCGTCCAGGCCTACCGGCGGCTGGAGGGACTCGTCAGGCCGCAGGACGTCTACGTCGTGACGTCGCGCGACCTCGTGGCGGCGACGCGGCGGGAGCTCAAGGACATCCCCGCGGCGAACGTCGTCGGCGAGCCGATGCGCCGCGACACGGCGGCGGCCGTCGCGCTGGGGCTGCGCGTCGCGGGCGAGGGGGGCGTCGTCGGCTTCTTCCCCGCCGACCAGCTCGTCCTCAAGCCCGCCGCGTTCCGTGCGTCCCTCAAGAAAGCCGTCCGTCTGGCGAAGGAGGGCGCGTCCATCGTCACGCTCGGCATCGCGCCGACTTTCCCCGCCACGGGCTTCGGCTACGTCAACCCCGCGACGGGGCAGTTCTTCGAAAAGCCGTCGGAAACCCTTGCGGCGCGTTACGTCAAGCGCGGCTTCCTCTGGAACGCGGGGATGTTCATCGCGAAGGCCTCGACGTTCCGCGCCGCGATCGCGCGCCATGCGCCTGCGCTGACGCCGCTCCTCTCGGCCGCGTCGTGGCGGGCCCTCTACAAGGACTTGCCGCGCCTCTCGTTCGACTACGCCGTCATGGAGAAATACTCTTCCGTGCGCGTCGTCCCGACCTCGTGCGGCTGGGACGACGTCGGCAGCTACGCGGCGTTCGACAGGTATTTCCCGCACGACGGCCACGCGAACGTGCGCGAAGGGCCGTGCGCGGTCTACGACGCGGCGGGCAACGTCTGCGTCGCGCGGGCGGCGCGCATCGCGCTCCTGGGCGTGCGGGATCTCGTCGTCGTCACGACGAAGGACGCCGTGCTCGTCGCGCACAAGTCGCGCCTCGCCGAGATGAAGAAGCTTCTCGCGACGTTCTGACATGGACGCCCGCAAGTATCGCCTGACGATCGCCTACGACGGGTCTTCGTATTCGGGCTGGCAGTTCCAGGAGAACGCGCAGGGCGTCCAGCAGGTCGTCGAGGAGGCGCTGGCGGCCGTCGAGGGGGAGGCCGTCCGCGTGTTCGGGTCGTCGCGCACGGACGCGGGCGTCCACGCGGAGGGCTTCGTCGCGCACGTCCTCCTGTCGAAGCCGATTCCGCCGAAGAACCTCGTCCGCGCCGTGAACGCGCGTCTTCCCGCCGACGTCCGCATCCTCAAGGCGTCGCTCGCGCCGGCGGACTTCGACGCGCGGCTGTCGGCGAAGGGCAAGGAATACCGCTACCGCCTCTACCAGGCGGACATCCTGCCGCCCGACATGGCGCGATACTGGGCGTTCTGCTCGCGGCCTCTGGACGTCGAGGCGATGCAGAAGGCCGCGCAGGCGTTCGTCGGCACGCACGACTTCCTCTCGTTCGCGGCCAACCCCCACCGGGACCTGCCGTCGACGGTGCGCACCGTCTTCTCGTTCGACGTCAAGAGGCGCGGGCCCCGCATCGTCCTGACCGTGCGCGGCGACGGCTTCCTCTACAAGCAGGTGCGCTCCATGGTGGGCTTTCTCGTCGCCGTCGGCAAGGGGAACGAGCGCCCGGAGGCGGTGGCGGAGCTTCTCGCCAGGCATCCGCCCCGAACGGCCCGCGTGGAGACGGCCCCGCCCCAGGGCCTCTGCCTCGTGAAGGTGTTCTACTGATTGGAGAGGTTTTGGCGGCAAGGGTGGAAAAGTGGAA
>CAVGMG010000140.1:0-3834 GCA_963630185.1 Alistipes onderdonkii
CCGCCGCGTCGCCGCCCGCGAAGACGGCGACCTTGACGGTCTTGCCCGAGCCGTTGGGGAGCTTGACCGTGCCGCGCACCGCCGTGTCGCCCTTCGTGAGCTCCTTGCCGAGGTGGAAGTAGACGTCCACCGTCTCGTCGAACTTCGCGCCGGGGTTGGCCTTGACGAACGCGACCGCCTCGCCGAGCGTGACGGCCTTCTTCGGGGCCTTCTTCAGGGCGTTGAAATACTTCTTGCCGTGCTTGCTCATTCGACCACCTCGATTCCCATGTTGCGCGCCGTGCCGGCGATCATCTTGACGGCCTGCTCGGGGTCTTCCGTGTTGAGGTCGGCCTTCTTCATCTCGACGATCTTGAGGAGCTGCGCCTTCGTGACCTTGCCGACCTTGTTCTTGTTCGGGACGCCGCTGCCCTTCGCGAGGCCGGCTTCCTTCTTGAGGAGCACCGACGCGGGCGGCGACTTGAACTGCAGCGAGAAGCTGCGGTCCTGGTAGACCGTGATGATCACGGGGATGACGAGCCCGGAGTCCTTCGCCGTCTTCGCGTTGAACTCCTTGCAGAACTGCATGATGTTCACGCCGGCGGAGCCGAGCGCGGGGCCCACGGGCGGTGCGGGATTCGCCGCGCCGGCCGGGATCTGGAGCTTGACGACTCCTGTTACCTTCTTGGCCATTTGATGCCTCTTTCCTTTTTCGTGCGACTCCTCCCGGGGATCCTGCCCGGTCCGAACGGATCGCAAAACCTATCGTCTACTTTTGAACGGGTTCGAGCGTCTCCTCGACGGAGACCTTCTCGACCTGCCAGTATTCGACGTCGACGGGGACTTTGCGGCCGAAGACCTGAACTTCGACCTTGAGTTTGTCCCTGTCGGGATCCACCATGCTGATCTGGCCCGTCAAACCCATAAACGCGCCATCAACGATCTTCACCGTCTCGTCGACGTTGAAATTCACCTTCGGACGCGCCACCTGCGACGAGCCGGACGGCTTGTCGAGGAGGATGGCGTCCACTTCCTGCTTCTTGAGGGGCTGCGGGCGGTCGCCGCCCACGAACCCGATGACCCCCGGCGTCTCGCGGAGAAACTGCCACGTCCGCTCGTAGATCGCCTTCTTGCCGTTCTCGTCGACCCCGCGCGACTCGTCGTAGAGCGCGAGCTCGCAGAGGAGGTAGCCGGGGAATATCTTCTTGACGAGCGTGACCTTCTTGCCGTTCTTCTTCTCCGTCACGCGCTCCGTCGGGATCACGCACTGGCCGACGTAGTCCTCCATGTGCTCGAGCTTGATGCGCGCGAGAATGGACTTCTGGGCCTTGTTCTCCTGCCCCGTCAGCGTGTGGAGCACGAACCACTGCTTTTCCATTGACTTAGGCTCCTGCGTGAACGATCTTCAGAAAACCCTCGATGACCTTGTCGCACACAAGCGTCGTCGCGGCGAGAATGAAAATAAACGAGATGACGACAAGCGTGGACTCCCAAAGCTCGTGCTTGCCCGGCCACGTCACGCGCTTGGCCTCTGCGCTCACGCCTTGGAGATAGTCTTTCGCCTTCGTGATGATGTTCATTTCCACGTCCCTTGTCTTGGCAGGGTAGGAGGGAATCGAACCCCCATGGGCGGTTTTGGAGACCGCTGCACTGCCATTGTGCTACTACCCTAAAAATGGAGGCTACTTCGTCTCCTTGTGGGTTGTGCGCTTGCGGCAGTGCGGGCAGAACTTCACCTTCTCCAGACGCTCCGTCATCGTCTTCTTGTTGCGGGTCGTCGTGTAGTTGCGGCGCTTGCAGTCGCCACACGCCAGGATAGCCAATTCGCGCATTTTTCCGTTCCCTTGCTTGCGTCCGTCAAGCCCGCCCCCCTCCCGTGCGCCGACCACTTTCGGCGCCGAGAGGCGGGCAGGCCTCTCACAGGACTTCTTTCACTTACTTGATGATCTTCGAGACCGTGCCGGCGCCGACCGTGCGGCCGCCTTCGCGGATCGCGAAGCGCATCTTCTCTTCGAGCGCGACAGGCGCGATGAGCTTCACCGTGATCTCCACGTTGTCGCCCGGCATGACCATCTCGACGCCCTCGGGGAGCTGGATGTCGCCCGTCACGTCCGTCGTGCGGATGTAGAACTGGGGACGGTAGCCCTTCATGAACGCCGTGTGACGGCCGCCCTCGTCCTTCGTGAGGACGTAGACCTGGCCCTTGAACTCGGTGTGGGGCGTGATGGAGCCCGGCTTCGCGAGAACCTGGCCGCGCTCGACGTCCTCCTTCTTCGTGCCGCGCAGGAGCGTGCCGATGTTGTCGCCGGCCTGGCCCTGGTCGAGCAGCTTGCGGAACATCTCGACGCCCGTGACGGCCGTCTTCGCCGTCGGCTTGAGGCCGACGATCTCGACTTCGTCGCCGACCTTGACGACGCCGCGCTCGACGCGGCCCGTGACGACCGTGCCGCGGCCCTCGATCGAGAAGATGTCCTCGATCGGCATCAGGAACGGCTTGTCGAGCTCGCGGACGGGCTCGGGGATGTAGGTGTCGAGAGCGTCCATGAGCTCGTCGATGCACTTGCACGCCGGGTCGTCCTTCGACGTCGCCTGCGTGGCGGGGAACGCCGCGCCGCGGATGACGGGCGCGTTGTCGCCGTCGTAGTCATACTTGGAGAGGAGCTCGCGGACCTCCATCTCGACGAGGTCGAGCATCTCGGGGTCGTCGACGAGGTCGCACTTGTTGAGGAAGACGACGATCTTCGGCACGCCGACCTGGCGGGCGAGAAGGACGTGCTCGCGCGTCTGCGGCATCGGGCCGTCGACGGCGGAGACGACGAGGATCGCGCCGTCCATCTGCGCCGCGCCGGTGATCATGTTCTTCACGTAGTCGGCGTGGCCGGGGCAGTCGACGTGCGCGTAGTGGCGCTTCTCGGTCGAATACTCGACGTGCGAGGAGGCGATCGTCAGAATCTTGGTGGCGTCGCGGCGGCCGGCGGACTCGGAGGCCTTGGCGACCTGGTCGTACTTGATCTCTTCGCAGAGGCCCTTGAGGGACTGGACGTGCGTGATGGCGGCCGTGAGAGTGGTCTTGCCGTGGTCGACGTGGCCGATCGTGCCGACGTTCACGTGCGGCTTGCCGCCGCGATCGAATGTTTCCTTAGCCATGTTTAGCTCCTGTGAGTTGTTCTTGTGTTTCGTCTCTGCCCCGAGGTGGAGCCACCTAGCGGAATCGGACCGCCGACCTCTTCCTTACCAAGGAAGTGCTCTACCAACTGAGCTAAAGTGGCTTCTGTCGAGACAGAAACTTTGTATAGTATATCATAAATCGCATTTTGTGCGCAAGAGCGGTTTTTGCGACAAAATGCGATTTATTTCGGGCCTCACTTGTTCCCGAAGCAGGCCTTCGAGAAGTTGAAGAACGGGAAGAACGGCAGGAAGCCCTTCGGATTCCAGTTCAGGAGGCCGAACTGGAGGGCGGCGCCGTCCTCGGCGACGTTCACGAAGGCGACCTGGGCGCCGTTGACCAGCTTCTTCGTCCGGCAGTAGCCGATCGAGCCCTGGAAGCCGGCCGCGCGCTCGACGAGCCCCCAGAGGAGGGAGACCTGGGCGCCCTTGACCTCTTTGCACTGGCTTGCGACGCCGAGCTGGCAGCCCTGGATCTTGGCGTCCTTGTCAGGGCCTCCGACCCACCAGCTCCAGCGGCATTCGGCCTGGGCGGCCGCCGCCAGCAGCATCGCCGACACGGCAACAACGATTCTCGTTTTCATGATGATCCTTTCGTTTGGTTTTTGGATAACGACAATTATACCACAGACAAGAGGTTTTAGGTGTTAGGTTTTAGCCGAAGAGGTTTTAGGTTTCAGGTTTTAGGTT
>CAVGMG010000141.1:0-3810 GCA_963630185.1 Alistipes onderdonkii
TCGACAACCTCTTCCCGCACCACGAGAACGAGATCGCGCAGGCCGAGGCCGCGACGGGCAAGCCGTTCGTCAAGACGTGGATGCACTGCGCCCACCTCCGCGTCAACGGCGAGAAGATGTCGAAGTCGCTCGGCAACTTCTTCACGCTGCGCGACCTGCTGGCGAAGGGCTACACGGGGCGCGAGATCCGGTACGTTCTCATCAACGCGCACTACCGCAGCGGGCTCAACTTCGCGTTCTCCGCGCTTGACGACGCCCGCAAGGCGCTTGCCCGAATCGACGAGTGCGTGGGAAAAGTTGAAAAGTTGAAAAGTGGAAAGGTGGAAGAGTGGAAGAGTGGTGAAGTGGAAAAGTGGAAAAGTGGAAAAGTGGAAAAGTGCGGTGGAGAGAAGTGCGGAGGCGCGTGCGAGTTTGCGCAGAAGTGCCTTGCCGACTTCACGGCGGCGGTCAATGACGACCTCAATCTGCCGAAGGGATTTGCCGCGCTTTTCGATCTCGTCCGCCACGCGAACGCCGCGATGGGCTCTGCGGACGGCCTTTCGCCGACCGATGCCGCCGACGTTCTCGCCGCCTTCCGCCGCATGGACGAAGTTCTCGGCGTCGTCTTCTTCGAGGACGGGTCGAAGGCCGCCGACGTCCCCGCCGACGTGAAAGAGCTTCTCGACCGCCGCGCCGAGGCCCGCAAGGCCAAGGACTGGGCCTTGTCCGACAGCCTCCGCAACGAGATCGCCGCCAAGGGGTGGCTCGTCAAGGACTCGAAGGAAGGGCAGTCGGTGGAGAGGAAGTAGGTTTTAGGTTTCAGGTTTTAGGTTTTAGGGGACAGGTTTTAGGTGTTAGGTTTTAGGTTTTAGGGGATAGGTTTTAGCAAGGAGGTTTGTCATGGACGTCAAGACGAAAGCGGAATTTGACGAAGCGGTCAAGGAGGGCAAGGCCCTCGTGGACTTCTGGGCCGTCTGGTGCGGCCCTTGCCAGATGATGGGCGAGGCGATCGCGCGCGAGCTCGCGCCGAAAAGGCCCGACATCAAGATCGTCAAGGTGAACGTCGACGAGGCGCCGGAGCTCGCCGCCGCCTTCGGCATCGTGTCGATCCCCGCCCTGATGTGCTACGAGAACGGCGTCAGGAAGGCCGGCTTCGAGGGCGTCACGCCCGTCGCGGAGATCCTGTCGGCCTTCTGACGCGCCGCGTGGCGACGATCCTCCATGCGGACATGGACGCTTTCTTCGCGTCCGTGGAGCAGTCCGACCATCCCGCGTGGCGCGGGAAGCCCGTGATCGTGGGCGCCGATCCGACGAAGCGCGGCGTCGTCTCGACGTGCTCGTACGAGGCGCGCACGTTCGGCGTCCATTCGGCGATGCCCTCGCGCACGGCCTATGCGCTCTGCCCGACGGGGATCTTCGTGCGCCCGAACATGGCGCGATACGAGGAGGTCTCGCGCCGGATCTTCGACGTCTTCCGGAACGTCACGCCGTTCGTCGAGCGCGTGTCCGTCGACGAGGCGTTCCTCGACATCTCGGGCGTCATCCACCTCCACGGCTCGGCGCGGGCCGTGGGCGAGAAGCTGCGCGAAGACGTCCGGCGGGCGTTCGGCCTGACCTGCTCCGTCGGCATCGGGCCGAACCGCCTCCTGGCGAAGCTGGGCTCGGAGGAGAAGAAGCCCGACGGCCTCTTCGTGACGCCCTTTGAGGAGGACGAGATCCTCGCCTTCCTCGCGCCGCGCCCCGTGGGCGTCCTCTGGGGGATCGGCGCCAAGACCGAGGCGCGTCTCCGCCACTTCGGCATCGTCACGTGCGCCGATCTCCAGCGAACCCCCCTCGCGCGTCTGGAGCGGATTCTCGCCTCGCGCCATGCCGCCGAGGCGGCGCAGCGGCTTTCGCGGGGGGAGTCGGACGCGCACGTCTTCTACGAGGAGGAGCGGGCGCAGTCCGTCTCGCGCGAGTTCACGTTCCCGGAGGACGAGACCGACCGCGCGAAGATCCGCCAGAAGCTCCTGGAGATCGTCGCGGACGTCGGGCGGACGTTCCGCCGCGAGAGGCGCTGGGCGCGGACGGCCCGCCTCAAGCTGCGGGACGAGGCCTTCCAGACGCGGACGCGCCAGGCCGCCTTCGCCGTCCCCGCCCGCGACGACATCTCCTTCCGCGAGAAGGCCCTTGAGCTTTTCGAGAAGGAGCCCGTCGGCGCCCTGCGCCTGATCGGGTTCGGCGTGGCGAACATCCAGGACGAGGCGGACGCGCAAGGGCCCGGCCTCTTCGCGTCGCCGGACGACGAGAGGCGGCGCAAGCGCGAGCGCCTGAGCGACGCGCTCGACGCCCTGCACGACCGAGGGCTTCTTTGAAGGAACGGCCGATTTTTGGTATACTATAGAGATATGAACTTTTTGAAACTGTTGCTGGGGACGCGCAACGAGCGCGAACTCAAGAAAATTCGCCCGATTGTCGCGGAAATCAATCGGATCGAGGCGAATCTGCAGGCGGAGAACCTGTCGGACGAGGACTTCCCGAAGCGCACCCAGGCCTTTCGCGACCGCGTGGCGAAGGGCGAGACGCTGGACCAGATCCTCCCCGAGGCCTTCGCGCTCGTCAAGAACGCCTGCCGCCGCCTCGTCGGCACGACCGAGGAGGTCTGCGGGCACACGCTCACGTGGAACATGGTGCCCTTCGACGTCCAGCTCATCGGCGGCATCGCCCTCCACCAGGGCAAGATCGCCGAGATGCAGACGGGCGAAGGCAAGACGCTCGTCGCGACGCTGCCGCTCTACCTCAACGCCCTGTCGGGCCAGAACGTCCAGCTCGTCACGGTCAACGACTACCTCGCCCGCCGCGACGCCGCGTGGATGGGCCACCTCTACCGCTACCTGGGGCTTACCGTCGGCTGCATCCAGAACTCGATGGACTCCGAGGAGCGGCGCGCGCAGTACCGCTGCGACGTCACCTACGGCACGAACTCCGAGTTCGGCTTCGACTACCTCCGCGACAACGGCATGGCGCAGGACCCCTCGCAGGTCGTGCAGAACGGCCACCACTTCGCCATCGTCGACGAGGTGGACTCGATCCTCATCGACGAGGCGCGGACGCCGCTCATCATCTCGGGCCCCGCGACGATCTCGACGAGCCCCGTCTACGTCAAGCTCAACCCGCTCGTCGCGGCCATCGTGCGCGTGCAGACGGCGCAGTGCAACGACCTCATGCAGGAGGCGAAGAAGGCGATCGACGCGGGCGACGTGGCGACGTTCAAGGACCGCATCTACCAGGTCTACCACTCCATGCCGCGCCACAAGCAGTTCCGCCACATGCTGGAGAACCCGCAGCTCCGCAAGCACCACGAGGACGTGGAGATGCAGTTCCTCTCCGAGATGTACAAGGAGCACGCGCGGGAGCTCAAGGAGCAGCTCTACTTCACGATCGACGAGCGGACGCGCGAAGTCGCCCTGACCGACAAGGGCTGCGAGAAGATCTGCCCCGGCGACCCGCAGATGTTCGTCCTCCCCGACCTCGCCGCGCAGATGTCCGAGATCGACGGCGACGCCTCGCTCTCCGAGGCGCAGCGCCTCGACCGCCGCCGCGCGACGCAGGCGGCGTTCGCCGAGAAGTCCGACCGCGTCCACGTCGTCGACCAGCTCCTGCGGGCCTACTGCCTCTACGAGCGCGACGTCGAATACGTCGTCCAGGACAACCACGTCTACATCGTCGACGAGTTCACGGGGCGCGTCCTCCCCGGCCGCCGCTGGTCGGACGGCCTCCACCAGGCCGTCGAGGCCAAGGAGGGCGTCGAGATCGAGAAGGAGTCGCAGACGCTCGCGACGATCACGATCC
>CAVGMG010000142.1:0-3778 GCA_963630185.1 Alistipes onderdonkii
CGGATGAACCAGAGCTGCGCGTCGGACGTGTCGCGGTTGCCCGCCGTCTTGCCGTAGATGATGTTCGGGAGCGTGCCGTTCTCCTCGAAGGCGGCGAACGCCGAGAGGATCTTGTGCGCGTCGTCGAGGAAGCCGGCGGCCATGAGCCCGCGAAGCGCGATGAACGTGTCGCGCCCCCAGTCGAGAAACCATGGGTAGCCCGCGATGACCGTCTTCAGGTCGTCGCGCTTGACGACGAAAAGCTTGACGCTCTCGCGCAGCGCCTCTTCGAGCGGCAAAAGGCCGCCTTGACCCAAATCGCCCTGACCTGGCGACATAACGCCCGAAGGACTTGAGAGACCAGAGGGGCGCGAAAGACGGGAGGCCTCAAGCCCCTCTCGCCCCTCAGGTCCCTCACGACCCTCCTCAACCTCAAGTCCCTCTTGCCCCTCAAGTCCCTCTCGTCCCTCTCGTCTCTCATCCCCCTTCAGCCGCCCTTCGATCTCGACCGTTTCGCCAAGTTTCAGATCGGCGGAGATCCAGCCGGGCGAGAAGAGGTCGCCCGAGGGATCTTGCCCGCGCGCGGCCTCTTCGTCGTGCGGAACGTTATACGACCACTGGCATTCGGGGTGATACGCGCCGCCCGTCACGCGCAGGGAAAACGTCTTGTCGTAGGGCGCGAAGTCGAAGCCGCCGTCCACGACGAACGTCTTCCGGGGGAAGAGCTCCTCCGCCCCCTGGTAGGCCTTCGTCGTCGCGTGGAACGACCGCCACTCGATGTCGGGGCGGAAGACGATCCGCACCTGGTCGAGGACGTCGCGCGCGCCCGACGAGACGCGCTCGACGCGCAACCTCGCCACGTTCTCGAACGGCACGAGCGACACCGTGAAGACGAACGCCGTCTCGCGGCCCATGCCGCAGGGAACGGTGAAGAACCATCGCGCGAAGCGGCCGGCCTCGTCGGCCTCGAAGCGCGTCATGCACTTGCGGTCGAACTCACGCGCATAGCCCTCGCGCTGAAGCCAGCAGCGCGTCCGCGTCCAGAGCGTCAGGCGGTCGGACGGCACGTCGGGATTCGGGTTGGCCGCGAGAATCGCGTCGTATTGCGAGGCGATCGCGCCCCAGCCGAGGCGCATCTGGGACGCCGCGCCCGCCCGGTTCGAGAGGACAGTCCGGAAAAGCGGATTCTGCCGCACCTCGACGCCCGTGAGGGCGGTCTTCGCGGCGGCCTTGTCGGGCGGCGGCGGCACGAGGAAGACGCCTTCGCCGCGAACGGCGCGGCCCGCGACGTAGCGCGTCACGAGAAGGTCGAAGCGGCGCGTGCGCGTGCCGTCGCCCTCGTAGAGCGGCGCCTTGAAGACGACGCGGTTGTCCGCCGAGCGGTAGACGCGGACGGTGCGCGACGTGACGGGGTCGACGAGGCGCATCCGGAACGGCACGTCCGCCGTCATCTCGACCCACTCGCCGCCCGGCACGACGACTTCGCGTTTCTCGTCACGCGGCAGGACGACGTGGAAGAGGATGTCGCCCGCCCGCCGCTCCGCGCTCCGCAGGGCGAGCTCCACGCCTTCGCGAAGCCCCTTGCGGCTGTCGCGGACGGCCTCGGCCGACGCAGGCGCGTCCTTGCGCTTGAGGCAGAGAACCTGCCCCGGCTCCAGGCGGAGCGTCTCGCCGATGCGGACGATGCGCCCGTCCAGGAGGTCGTCGACGTCGCCCGCCGGGAAGCCGTCGAGGTCCCAGCGCACGAGCGAGGCCTTCTCGCAGTCGAGGTTCGCCAGGACGAGGACGGGGGCAAAGCCCTCGCGCGTCCGCAGCGCCGCGAGCGTGTTCCCGTCGCCGCGCGTGACGAGCCTGACGTGGCCGTCGCCGACGAAGACGGGGTTCGACTCCAGAAGCGCGTTCAGCTTGGCGATGAGGGCGACCATGTTCCGCTCCGCGCCCCAGTTGAGGTCGTTCTTGCCGTGGACGTCGATCTTCTCCCGCGCATACCACTCGACGCCGTTGGCCATGCCCCACGCGCCCTGCCACGAGAGGAGCGCGGCGAGCTGGACGCGAAGCCGCGCATAGACCTCCCCGCGCACGGCGAGGCGGTCGTTGTCGTGCGTCTCGGCGAAGTGGACGAGCGTGCCGTATTTCTCGGCGCGTTCGATGGCGCGGGGGAGATACCACTCGAACTGCCCCCGGTCGTAGGTCTGGAAGATCTCCGAATACGCCCAGTCGAGGTTGGACTCCGCGAGGAGGCGCGTCGTCGTCGCGATCTCGCCGCCCAGCCCCTCCAGGAGGAAGATCGTGTCGGGATATTCGCGGCGCACCTTGGCGACGATGTATTCCCACGTCTCGGCGGCGATCATGTAGCCCGCGTCGCAGCGGAAGCCGTCCACGCCCTTGCGGCACCAGAAGAGGAAGACGTCCGCCATGTAGGCGCGGAGCGCGGGCTTGGCGTAGTCCAGCTCGACGAGGTCGGCCCACGTGACCCCCCACGCCCCCGGCGAATGGAAGCGGCCGTCGCTCTCGTGGCGGAACCAGTCGGGGTGGTGGGTCTGCAAGGTCGACGCCCAGCCCGTGTGGTTCGCGGGCAGGTCGATGAAGAAGAGCCCCCCGTGCGCGTGGACGGCGCCGATCAGCTCCTCGAACTGCCCGAGGGGCGTGACGGACTCGTCGAACTCGGCCATCGCGGGGTCGACCGAGAGGAAGTCCGTCGCCGCGAACGGGCAGCCGTATTCGCCCATGACGGCGTAGGTCGTCGGCACGGGGAACGGCGGCAGCGTCTGGACGATGCGAAAGCCCATCGTGTCCATGATGAGGGGGAGGCGGCGGACGACTTCGCGGAAGCTTCCGAACTGGCGCGGAAAGACGCAGTAGATCGAGTTGTTCTTGCGCGTCTCGGCGCTCTCGACCTTGATGTGGAGGTTCCGCCCCTGCGGCCACTCCGGCACGTTCGAGCCCTCCGGGAAGAAGCACGCCTTCCCGGAGAAGACGCCCACCTCGTCGAGCGGGATCTCGGCCTCGAAGTGGCCGGGCGCCGTCTCGGCGAGCGGCACGTCCGTCCACGCCTTCGCGAGCGGCGTCACGCCCTTCTCCGTCTCGTCGATGATCTCGTCGCGGCGGACGTCGCCGTGGCCGAGGTTCGTCCGGAAGGCGGCGCGTCCCCGGCGGGGGGCGGGAAGATCCAGCGCGACGCGGAACGTGTCGCCGCGCCATTTCAGGAGGAACGATTCAGGGGAGGGTGTCTGCGTCATGTCTTAGAAGGAATAGGTAAGTCCGCACGAAAGGAGGAAGGGAACGTCGCACGAAGCGTTCACGTTAAGGATCGCGCTCGCCTCGGCGCGAAGCGACCAGTTCTCCGTCAGGTGGTAGAAGGCGCCCGCGCCGCACGAAGGGCCGACGAGTCCGTCGTCGGAGGAAACCGTCCCCTTCGCGCCCAGCGAGAAGAACGGGTCGAACGGCGAGAAGCCGAAGAAGCGGTCGTAGAGATCGAAGCCCGTCCAGCGGAAGAGGCCCTCAAGGCCGAGGAGCGCACCTTTTTCAAGTGCGCCGACCTGCGCTTCGAGCGACCAGGCGTCCGAGAGGGCGACGCCCGCCGAGACGAGCGCGCCGCCGCGAGGCGCGTGCGACGATCCGCCCGGCGGCAGGAGGAGAAAGCCCTGCGCTCCGAGCGTCGTCTCGCCGTGCGACGTCCCCCCGAAGAGGAGGACGCCCGCCAGAAGGACGAGAAGAGACTTTGTGCGCACGGGAGCGGGCCTCACTTCCCCTCGGGCTTCACGCCGCCCCAGCGCTCGGCGTCCTTGATCGTCGGGTC
>CAVGMG010000143.1:0-3773 GCA_963630185.1 Alistipes onderdonkii
CATTATACTAAATTTCCAGGACGAAAGGCGGACGGAAGCCGAAGCCTCCGTCCGCTCTCAACGCCTCACGTGTTGTAATGGGAGATGGCGTAGACCAGAAGCCGTTCGGGATGCTCGCCCGTGATGTCGTGGGTCACGTCGCAGAGATACGCCGGGAACGGAATGGCCGTCACGCCGCGCACCAGGTACTCGGCGCCGTACCCGTTGCGATGCAGGAGGCGCGTCATGGTCACGAGAGGCTTGCCCAGCGTCTCCGACTCGACCGTCCGGAACTTCACCTCGACGGTGTCGTCGCCCTGGGACATCCTCTCGATCACGACGTCGGCCCCGGCGACCATGGCGTTCTCGCTTCTCGTATGGGAGGGGACCTCCGCCGCCCAGCCGCGGGCGTCGCGGCGGAACGTCAGCGTCAGCATGTAATCGGGATCGCGCTGCGCCAGCGTGACTTCGCGCGACTTGGCGACCTGTTCCTCGCTCGTAAGGTAATGACTCATTGTTTTTCTCCTTTTCTTGTTTTGTTTTTGTTTTAGTTATTGCTGATTTAGCAACTTGACATTTGACTGCAAAAGTTTCGCAAACTTGTTTTCATCTGAATTTTCAACGACGGCGGTAGAGCTTCGCCGGGGCGTGTCCCCGGCCCTGCAAGTTCTCGAACTCGCCCTCGCAGACGACGAGAAGCGGGTTCTTCGTCTCGGTCAGCTGGCGGCGGAAGCTCGGGATGTTCCCCGGCTCGATCGAATACCGCGTCAGGTACTGGTAGACGTCGATGTAGTTGGAGAGCGTGAACCTCTCGGGCAGGAAGAAGAACACGAGCCTCTTCAGGTCGAACGCCAGCATCCGCATGAAGGCGGTCGCGATGATCTCGGCATGGTCGAACGCCAGCGGGTTGTCCTCGACCGAGACGACGTGCCCGCCCTCGAGGTCGTCGTGGACGCAGGAGCCCCTGAGCGTGAAGACGTTCCGGCCGTCTTCGTAGAACGGCAGGTTGAAGCGCCCGCCGACGATCGTCGGGTACTCGATGCGGAGCCATTTCGCCTCGGCGGCGTCGTCGCCGCCCTTCACGCAGCCGCCTTCGCCGCGCCCGTGGACCGAGACGAAGGCGTTGGAGATGACCCACGCGCGCATGTCGCGCCCCGGCTTCGAGAACACGCCGACCGGGATCAGCGCCGTCGCCTTGAGATTCGTCTCCTCCCGCAGCTCGCGGCGCGCGCCCTCCTCGACGGACTCCGTCGGCTTGACGAAGCCGCCCGGCAACGCCCAGCAGCCCTCGTAAGGCCATTGGCCGCGCTTCACCAACAGGATCTCCAACGCGAACTTCGGGTTCTCGCGCCAGCTCGAATCCGGCCTGTCGCCATAGGCGGGGCGCACCGCGACGACATCCGCCGTGACGCTGGGCCTCGGATACTTGTCCAGCGTCTTGCGGTAGGCCGCGATCTTCGCTTCGTCTTCTGCCGTCATTTTCTTCATGCGCAAATCCTCTGGTTGAATGACGGAGAATATTATATCATAATGCTATTTCAGCAACAAGATGGAATCTGAAAATATTTTCCGTGCCGAACGCCACATCCGAAAGCTCGGCGGCGGCAAGGCGCCGCATATGCGAAGAGGTGAGGCGCACCATCTCAAGGCAAGCGCATTTGATATTCACTGGCTTTTCTCATGGTGGAGGTGAGGGGAGTCGAACCCCTGTCCGAAATGGCGTCACCCAGGCGTCTACGCGTGTAGGCGGTCGTTCGTCTCGGATGCGAGACGCCGGCCGTCAGGCTTATTCGCACCCATCCCCCTGGTTCGGCACCTTGCAGCGGACAGGGAGGACCCCCTGCAACGTGGCCTGCTCAATTAAGCCTCCGCGCTCAGCAGACGTCGGCGCTTCGACTTCGCGGCCGTTATTTAGGCGGCGAGAGCGTAATCGTTGTTCGCAATTACAGTTTTTACCCGTTTTTTAACGTGGCCAACGAGCATCCACGACGCGCGACCTGACCTCGACACATCCCGTCGAAACCGGATCACCCCCATGAAAGGAGGCTCTTATTATACCATAAATCACTGCGGATGCGCGAGCGAAAGCGTCCAGACGCGCGAAAAGCCCGCCTCCTTCAGCGTCTTCGCCGCCTCCGAGAGCGTCGAGCCCGTCGTCATGACGTCGTCCACGAGCAGCGCGGTCAGCGGCCTCTTCGCCCGCGCCACGAGACGCCGCGCCGCCCGCGTGGCCTGAAAGGTCCCAACCACGTTCTCGTGACGCGCCTCGCGGCTGAGCCGCCCCTGCCGCGCCGGATGCCCGCAGCGCGTCAGAAGCGGCGCGTGGAGAAGGCCCAGCCGCCGCGCCAGCGGGCGCGAGAGGACGGCCGCCGGATTGAAGCCGCGCAGGAAGCGGTGCGCGAGCGTCGAGGGGATCGGCGAGAGGACGTCCGCGTCGCCCACGCGGAAGCGCACGTGCGCCGTCGCCTCCAGCGCGTCCACGAAGTCGTCGCGCCACTCCAGGCGCGCGCGGAACTTGAACTGGTTGACGATCCGCCGCGCATCGCCCTCGAAGCGGAAGACCGCCGCCGCCCGGTCGAAGGAGGGCCGCGCCGTGCGGCATTCCTCGCAGACGAACTCGCCCGTCGCGCCGGAGGCCTCGCGGCCGCAGACGCGGCAGAGGCCGTCCTGCGGGAGGAACGGCAGGCGCATGAGGCAGTCCGAGCAGATGTGGCGGCGCGGGCGGTCGACCGCCCGCGCGCAGACGGCGCACGTGCGCGGATAGACGAAGTCGAGAAGCCTATCGAGAAAGGAGGCTTTCAGGATACTCCCCCGCCGCGACGAGCTTGCCGATCTCCGAGACGACGTGCGGCTTGTCCTCGCGGTAGGTCACGCCGAACCACGACGAGTCCGTCGGCAGGACGCGGCAGTCGGCCTTGCCCTCCTTGATGAGCTCGTCCACGACGAACGGGATGTACCACTCGCTCTTCATCTCCGTCCCCCGCGCGGCGAGGAACGTCGCGAAACGAGCTTCGAGCTCGTCGAAGAGCGGCGGCGTGAAGCCCCAGCAGTTCATCGAGACGCGCGCCGCAAGGTCGACGCGAACGGGCGGCACCCCGTCCTCGCGGTTCTCGGCGTGGTCGCCCGCCGCGACGAGCTTCGTCATCTCGACGACGCCCTTCAGGAAGCCGTCGGGCGAGACGTCGCAGATGCCGCGCGCGACCGACCCGTTCTCGGAGAGGGTCTTGTCCAGCCGGTAGCCCACCATCGCCAGATGGAGGGACGAGGCGTCCACGCCGCCGAGGAACGCGCCCAGCTTCGCCAGGGCGTCGCGCCCGTAGAAGTCGTCGGCGTTGATGACGGCGAACGGCTCGTGGACGACGTGACGCGCCGCCCGCGTCGCGTGCGCCGTCCCCCAGGGCTTCGTGCGCCCCTCCGGGAAGACGAAGGGCGCGGGCAGGTCCTGGAGATCCTGGTAGGCGTAGTCGACGGGGAGAAGCCCCTCGTATTTGCGCCCGACCTTCGCCTTGAACTCGTCCTCGAAGTCGTGGCGGATGACGAAGACGACCTTGCCGAAGCCGCCCCGCTGCGCGTCGAAGACCGAGTAGTCGAGAATCGCCTCGCCCGAGGGCCCCACGGGGTCGACCTGCTTGAGGCCGCCATAGCGCGAGCCCATGCCCGCCGCCAGAACGACAAGTGTCGGTTTCATGCTTCTTCCTCCTTGTATTTTCAGACCGTTTTCTTGACAACGCTCGTGCACGCCTTGAGGACGCCCGCGACGTCCGCGAGGTTCGACGGGATGATCATCGTGTTGT
>CAVGMG010000144.1:0-3681 GCA_963630185.1 Alistipes onderdonkii
TCGGCGAGTCGATCGCCCCGATGTACACGAAATACGACTACACGAACCTCATCTACCCGCACGTCGCCTTCGCCTGCAACGTCGCGTCCTTCTCGTCCGTCAAGGCGCAGGTGGGACCGCTCTTCACGGCGGTGAAGGAGGACGACGCGGACGGCTCGTTCCGCGGCGCCTACGCGCAGGTCAAATACGAGGTCAAGCCGGCCAAGCTCTTCGGCGTCGACCTCCTCAAAGGCGGCACGTTCGCGCTCCAGGGCGAATACTTCGGCAAAGGCGACACCTTCAAGGACGGCTCCGACAACCCCGCCCTCTTCGCCCGCGCCGAGCTGAGCTGGAGCTTCTGACGATGAAAAGGTCTGTTGACGCGGTTTTCAGGTCAACCTGCCTCGCGGGGGCGGCGATGGGGCTTGTCCTCGTCGCGGCCCTCGTCTTCGAGCTCTTCTTCGCCTCGTGCGACATCTGGAAGGCGGAGGGGATTCGCTTCCTCCTGTCGTCCGACTGGGATCCGGGCGCCGGCTCGTTCGGGGCGCTCGGCGCTTTGACGGGAACGCTCGCGACGACCGCGCTCGCTCTCGTCGTCGCCGTGCCGCTCGCCTTCGCCGCCGCGCTCTTCGTCAACGCCGCGCCGCCGTGGGCGTCGCGTCCGCTCGCGCACGCGCTCGACCTCCTCGCGGCGATCCCCAGCATCATCTACGGCATGTGGGGGCTTTTCGTCCTCTGTCCGCTTCTCCAGGAGACGCTCGCCCGCTTCGGCGTCGAGACGACCGGCTTCGGGCTTCTCCCCGCCGCGCTCGTCCTCGCGCTGATGGTGCTGCCCTACGTCTCCGCCGTCATGCGCGACGCGCTCGCCGCCGCGCCCGTCACCTTGGCGGAAGCGGCCATGGGCGTCGGCTGCACGCGCTGGGAGGCGACGTGGGACATCCTCGTCAAGTCGCAGAAGCGCGCCCTTTTGGGCGGCATCCTCATCGGCCTCGGACGCGCCCTCGGCGAGACGATGGCCGTCCTCTTCGTCTGCGGCGGCGTGAACGCCCTCCCGACGGGGCTTTTCGACGGCTGCACGACCATCGCCGCGACGCTCGCGAACGACTTCGCGGAAGCCGTCGGCCTCCACAAGAGCGCGCTCTTCGGCCTCGGCTCGCTCCTCCTGGTCTTCGAGTTCGCCGTCCAGGCCGCGACGCACGCGCTCGTGCGCGAAAGGGCATGACCATGAAACAGCGTCCTGCGACAGGCCGGCGTCTCCTCGACTTCTCCATGCGGGGCTTCTCCGCCTTCGCGACCGTCCTCGCCCTCGCCCTGATGGCGTGGATCTTCGTCGTCATCGTGCGGGAGGGCGCGGGGGCGCTCTCGGTCGAGTTTCTGACGAGCCCCTCGAAGCCCTACGGCGAGCTTCACGCCGGCATCGCCAACGCGCTCCTCGGCACCGTCCTCATCACGGCGACGGCCGCCGTCCTCGCGATCGCCCCCGCGATGGCGGCGGGCATCTACCTCGCGGAGTTCGGCGGCGAGAGCGCGTTCGCGAAGGCCGTCCGCTTCGCCGTCAACGCGCTCATGGGCGTGCCGAGCGTCATCGTCGGCCTCTTCGTCTACGGCGTCCTCGTGGCGACGACGGGGCACTTCTCCGGCTTCGCGGGCGCGGTCGCGCTGGCGATCCTCATGTTCCCCGTCGTCGTGCGCACGACGGAAGACCAGCTCGCCGGCGTCCCGGACACGCTGCGCGAGTCGGGCCTCGCGCTGGGGGCGACGCGTACGCGCGTCACGCTCGGCGTCGTCTGCCGCTCGGCGAAGAACGGGCTTCTGACGGGCATCCTGCTCGCCATCGCCCGCGTCTCGGGCGAGACGGCGCCGCTCCTCTTCACGGCCCTTTTCGCCGACGCCTGGCCGAACAACTTCTTCACGGGGCCGACGCCCTCGGCGCCCGTGTTCATCACGAACGCGACGATGGACTCGCCGTTCGAGGAGATGCACCGCATGGGCTGGGGCGCGGCCCTGGTCGTCGCCGCCGCGATCCTCGCGCTCAACGTGACCGTCCGCGCCTTTTCGCGTGAAAGGAAGACCAAGTGAACAACATGAAAGAGACACCCAAGATCGTCACGCGGAACCTCAGCTTCTTCTACGGCGAGCATCAGGCCCTCTTCGACAACGACCTCGCCGTCGAGGCGAACAAGATCACCGCCATCATCGGCCCGTCGGGCTGCGGCAAGTCGACGCACCTTCGCGTCTACAACCGCATCTTCGAGCTCCACCGGGGCCAGCGGGCGACGGGCGAAGTCCTTTTGGACGGCCAGAACGTCCTCGCGCCCGACGTCGACCTCCTGGAGCTGCGCCGCCGCGTCGGCATGATCTTCCAGAAGCCGACGCCGTTCCCGATGAGCGTCTTCGACAACGTGGCGTATCCGCTGCGCCTCCACTTCAGGCTCTCGCGCCGCGAGCTCGCGATGCGCGTCGAGAAGGCGCTGAAGGGCGCCGCCCTGTGGGACGAGGTGAAGGACTCGCTCTCGAAGAGCGCGGCCGCCCTCTCCGGCGGACAGCAGCAGCGCCTCTCGATCGCCCGCGCCCTCGCCGCCGAGCCGGAGGTGCTCCTCATGGACGAGCCCACGAGCGCCATCGACCCCGTGGGCACGCTCAAGATCGAGGAGCTCATGGCGCGGCTCAAGGAGCGCCTCACGATCGTCATCGTGACGCACAACATGCAGCAGGCCTCCCGCATCTCGGACACGACCGCGTTCTTCTACAAGGGGAAGATCGTCGAGGTCGGGCCGACGCGGGAGATTTTCACAAACCCCAAGAACAAGCAGACGGAAGACTACGTCTCAGGAAGGTTCGGTTGACACCATGACAATGAAGATAAACTACGAGGAGGCGATCGCCTCCGTCCAGCGAGACCTGCACGAGAACGCCCGACGCGCCGCGACGGCCGTCCAGACGGCTTTGAAGGCGCTGGAGAACGAAGACGCCCGGCTGGCGCAGACGGTCATCGACGGCGACACGGCCATCGACCTCGCGGAGAACATGATCGAGGAGAAGTGCCTCGACATCCTCGCGCTCGACGGGCCCGTCGCAACGGATCTCCGCCGCGTCGTGACGATCCTCAAGACGAACGGGCAGATCGAGCGGCTCGGGGACTTGGCGACGAACATCGCCGAGGACGTCATCTACCTGGAGACGGCGCAGATCATCCGGCACGATCAGCCGAAGAACGCGCGGTAGAGCGCGCGCACGGCCGCGTCGCGGTCCTTCGAGCGGATCGCCAGCATGAACGAGACTTCGCTGGAGCCCTGGTTGACCATCGACATCGAGATGCCGACGGACGACAGGGCGAGGCACGCCTTCGCCAGCATGCCCGGCGTGTAGCACATCCCCTCGCCCACGACCATGAGCATCGTCAGGTCGTGCTCGACCGTGACGAAGTCGGGGTCGAGCGTCCTCCGGATCTCCTGGACGACGCGGACCTCCCGCTCCTTCGGCAGATACTTCTCCTTCACGAGGACGCACTGCGAGTCGACGCCGGAGGGCATGTGCTCGTAGGAGACCTGGTTGTCCTCCAGGATCTGCAGGAGCTTGCGGCCGAAGCCGATCTGGCGGTTCATGAGATACTTCTCGACGACGATGTTGCAGCAGTGGTCGGCGCTCGCGATGCCGACGACCGTGCCGGGGACGACGCGCCGCGACTGCTGGATCATCGTG
>CAVGMG010000145.1:0-3647 GCA_963630185.1 Alistipes onderdonkii
TCTGCGTGGACGCGCTCGGCGAGGCCGCCTGCGCCGAAGTCCGCGCCGCCTGGAAGGAGAAGGAGCGCTCGCTCGGGAGGCGGCGGTGATGAAGCTCCGCGACTACCAGCAGGCCGCATGCGAGGGCGTCTTCCGCGAGTTCGGCGAGCACGCCTCCACGCTCGCCGTCCTGCCGACGGGGCTCGGCAAGACCGTCCTCTTCGCCGACGTCATCCGCAGGATGCACGAGCGCGGCGCGAGGGCCATGGTGCTCGCCCACCGCGAGGAGCTCATCACCCAGGCCGCCGACAAGATACGCCGCGTCACCGGCCTCGAATGCGGCATCGAGATGGGCGACTACCGCGTCCAGGGCGTCTTCGGCGCCCTCCCCCCGGTCGTCGTCTCCACCGTCCAGACCCACTGCGCCGGGGGCGACGGCGGCGGCAGGATGTCGAAGTTCGACCCCCAGGACTTCGGCCTCGTCGTCGTCGACGAGGCCCACCACGCCACCGCGGGCACCTACCGCCGCTGCATAGACTGGTACAGGCAGAACGACGCCTGCAAGGTGCTGGGCGTCACCGCCACCCCGGACCGCGCCGACGAGGAGGCCCTGGGGCAGGTCTTCGAGTCCGTCGCCTACGAATACGGCGTCCTCGACGCGATCACGGACGGCTGGCTCGTCCCGATCGAGCAGCAGATGGTGACGGTCGGCTCGCTCGACTTCTCCGGCGTGAGGACGACGGCGGGCGACCTCAACCAGGGCGACCTCGCGGAAGTCATGGAGGACGAGCGCAACCTCCAGGGCGTCGCCGCGCCGACCGTGGAGATATGCGGCGGCCGCCGCGCCATCGTCTTCGCCGCCACGGTCGAGCAGGCCGAGCGCCTCGCCGAGATCATCAACCGCTACCGCCCCGACATGGCGAGGTGGATCTGCGGCAAGACCGACCGCGACGAGAGGCGCAAGACCCTCGCCGACTTCAAGGCCGGCCGCGTCCAGTTCGTCGTCAACGTCGGCGTCCTCACCGAGGGCTTCGACGACGCGGGCGTGGAGGTCGTCGTCATGGCCCGCCCCACGAAGTCCCGCGCCCTCTACGCCCAGATGGCCGGGCGCGGGACGCGCCCCGCCGAGCAGATCGCCGCCGCCCTCGGCGACATGCCCACGGCCGCCGAGAGGCGCGAGGCGATACGCGCCTCGTCCAAGCCCTCCTGCCTCATCGTCGACTTCGCCGGGAACGCCGGGCGGCACAAGCTCTGCTCGTCCGCCGACATCCTCGGCGGCAACGTCTCGGACGAGGCCGCCGCCGAGGTCGCACGCCGCGCCCGCGAGAGCGGAAAGCCCGTCGACGTCGCCGACGAGCTCGCGAAGGTCAAGGCCGAGATCGAGGAGCGCAAGAGGCGCGAGGCCGCCGCCCGCGCGCACCTCCAGGCGAGGGCGCAGTTCCTCGTCACGAAGATAGACCCCTTCGACCAGTGGGACCTCTCGCCCGCCCAGGAGCGCGGCTGGGACAGGGGCAGGAAGTTCACCCCGAAGCAGTCGCAGGTCTTGCTGGAGCGCATCGGCGTCGACCCGGAGAGGATCCCCTACGGGCAGGGCAAGCAGCTCCTCGACGAGTACTTCCGGCGCGTCAAGCACGGCTACGCCACGCTGAAGCAGGCCGCCCTCCTGAAGCGGCGCGGCTTCTCCATGCCGCTCAGGATGTCGACCGCGTCGAGGATGATCTCGCGCATGAGGGAGAGGCAGGGATGGTGACGGAAGAGACGAGGAAGTGCGCCGAATGCCCGGACGGCGTCAAGGCCGTGTGCCGCCGGGCGTTCGGCAGGCTCTGGCCCGTCAAGAGCGCGGGCGGCAGGGGGTGCCGCCTCCCGCTCGACGGCGTCGCCGAGGCGTGGCGAAAGAGGGGCTGGACGCCCGGCGCGCCGCAGAGCCGCGAGAACGCCGCCAGGAGCGTTCCGCTCGGCGGGCGCGTGATCATCGCCCTGTCCTGCCCTGCGGACGCGGCGGAGGGCGTTTCCCGCGCCCCTGGCGCGCCCCTGCGCAAGGCCCCGCGCAGGCCGCGCCCCGTACAGGGCGTCCTCGACATGGAGGTCGGCAGATGGTGACGGGCTGGCACAACGTTTCAAGGCGCGAACCTTGCCCGGTCTGCCGCAAGCCGGACTGGTGCACCGTCTCGGACGACGGCATGGTGTGCGTCTGCCGCCGCGTGGAGTCCGGCCGCCCAGCCAAGTCGGGGACGGGCTGGATACACGTCCTCGTCGAGAGGCCGCGCCGAGAGTCCGTCCCCCGCCGCCCGCCGCCGCCAAGGCCGCGCCTCTTCGACGCCGAGGCCGCCATGCGCGGCTTCAGGGCCGAGCTCTCCGCGCCGCCGGGCGGCGGCGACCTCTTCGACTCGCTCCTGGAGATCGCCGGGGACCTGAACCTGTGCGCGGCGGACGTAGACCGCCTGGAGGTCGGCCGGAGCGCGTTCAGCCGCGCCTGGTGCTTCCCCATGCGCGACGGACAGGGCCGCGTCGTCGGCATACGCCTCCGCGAATGCGGCGGAAGCCGGAAGTGGTCTGTCGGAGGGAGCCGAGACGGCCTCTTCTACGACCCCGGCCTCCAGCCGAGGGAGGCCGTCTACAACGGCCTTCGCGGCCGCGAGCTCGTCGTCGTCGAGGGCGCGACGGACTGCATCGCGGGCTACGCCCTGGGCCTCCCCTGCGTCGGCAGGAGCTCCTGCGCCACCGGCGCGGAGGCCATGCGCGACCTCTGCGCCCGCCTCAAGGTCGGGCGGCTCACCGTCGTGAGCGACAACGACGCCTACAAGGCGCGGCCGGGCGGCGTCCCGTGGCGGCCGGGGATCGAGGGCGCGAGGCGCCTCGGCGCGGAGTGCGGCAGGGCGTTCCGCATCGTCACGCCGCCGAAGAAGGACCTGCGCGAGTGGCTTTACGGCGGACTGACCGCCGAGACGTTCTGGATGGTCGCCGACCTCCAGCCGTGGAGGCTCAAATGACGGAAACGAAGACAGGGAGGTCATTGTAGTGTCGAGATGGATCAAGGTGGGCGTCGACACGCCCTACAAGGCGGCGATAAGGAACATCGCCAGGGACTGCGGATGCTCGCGGGGGGACGCCTTCCTCGCCTGGTTCGACCTCTACTCGTGGCTCGACGAGCAGACGGCGGACGGACGGCTGGAGACCGACCGCGACGAGCTCGACCGCAAGGCGGGGCTCGCGGGCGTCGCCGCCAGCCTGGAGAGGTCCGGCTGGCTCTCGTTCCGGGACGGATCGTGCACCGTCTCGAACTGGGACGAGCACAACGGCCAGAACGCCAAGCGCAGGGCGGAGAAGGCCAGATGGATGAACGAACGGCGAGAGGAGATGCGGCGGCAGGGCGTGGCGGTCAGGCCGTGCCCGAAGCCGGCGGCGCATTTCGCCGGGCAGAACGTCAAAATGCGGAAACCGCAAAATGTGAATGTGGACTTTTTTTGTCCACAAAATGACCACGAGATAAGATAAGATCTATGTACTCTTATCCGATAGGAGATATAACCTTGGTTAGTACCTACAGGGGTACCTATGGGGGAGCCTATGGGGGAGCCTATGGGGGGGGCGCGGCATGAGCGGCTCCGTCCCCCGCTACAGCCGGGAGTGGCTGGACGCCTACCGCAGGAGGCGCGAGGCGCAGGAGG
>CAVGMG010000146.1:0-3597 GCA_963630185.1 Alistipes onderdonkii
TCCGGGTGCTCCATCGCGTCGATGAGCTTCTCCGTGCCGAAGACGTTCACGTTCAGGTGGTGCGCCCCCTGGTCGAAGTAGCCGTCGAGGATCGAGACGAGCGTCTTCACGCGGTCGTCGTCGTTGTTGCCGAGGGCGGACGGGTGGATCGTCTGCGTGTTCGAGATGCCGTCGAGGGCGTATTCGTAGGGGAGCTTCGCGACCGAGTTGAGCGAGGCGAGAAGCCCCGCCTTCTCCGCGCCGTAGGACGGGTTCGCGCCCGGCGCGAGCGGCTCGCCCGCCTTGCGCCCGTCGGGCATCGAGCCGGTGGCCTTGCCGTAGACGACGTTCGACGTGATCGTGAGGATCGAGGTCGTCGGCTCGGCGTTGCGGTAGGTGTGGTGGCTCGCGACCTTCGCCATGAACTCGGTGAGCAGCCACTCGGCGATCTCGTCGGCGCGGTCGTCGTCGTTGCCGTAGCGGGGGAAGTCGCCCTCGATTTCGTAGTCGACGACGATGCCGTCCGCGTCGCGCACGGGCTTCACCTTGGCGTATTTGATCGCCGAGAGCGAGTCGACCGCGTGCGAGAAGCCGGCGATGCCCGTCGCGAACGTGCGGCGCACGTTCGTGTCGATGAGCGCCATCTCGGCCGCCTCGTAGTAGTAGCGGTCGTGCATGAAGTGGATGAGGTTGAGCGTGTGGACGTAGAGCCCGGCGAGCCAGTCCATCATGTCGTCGTAGCGCTTCATGACCTCGTCGTAGTCGAGGACGTCGCCCGTGACGCGCGGGAACTCGGGGCCGACCTGGACCTTCGTCTTCTCGTCGACGCCGCCGTTGATGGCGTAGAGCAGGCACTTGGCGAGGTTCGCGCGCGCGCCGAAGAACTGCATCTCCTTGCCCGTCTGCGTCGCGGAGACGCAGCAGCAGATCGAGTAGTCGTCGCCCCAGACGCGGCGCATGACGCAGTCGTTCTCGTACTGGATGGAGCTCGTCGCGATCGAGACGCGCGCCGAGTAGGCGCGGAACGGCTTCGGCAGGCGGTGCGAGTAGAGCACCGTCATGTTCGGCTCCGGGCTCGGGCCCATCGTCTCCAGCGTGTGGAGGATGCGGTAGTCGTTCTTCGTGACCATCGAGCGGCCGTCGCAGCCGAGGCCGCCGATCGAGAGCGTCGCCCAGACGGGGTCGCCGGAGAAGAGCTGGTTGTATTCGGGGATGCGGGCGAACTTCACCATGCGCAGGTGGAGGACGAGGTGGTCGATGAGCTCCTGCGCCTCCTGCTCCGTCAGCGTGCCGCGGGCAAGGTCGCGCGTGATGTAGACGTCGAGGAACGTCGAGATGCGCCCGATGGACATCGCCGCGCCGTTCTGCGTCTTGATGGCGGCGAGGTAGCCGAAGTAGAGCCACTGGACGGCCTCGCGGGCGTTCGCGGCGGGCTTGGAGATGTCGAAGCCGTAGCTCGCGGCCATCGTCTTCATCTGCTCGAGGGCGCGGATCTGGTCGGTCACTTCCTCGCGCAGGCGGATGACGTCCTCCGGCATCGAGCCATGGCAGCTGTGCTCGTGGTCGAACTTCTTGGCCTCGATGAGGCGGTCGATGCCGTAGAGCGCGATGCGGCGGTAGTCGCCGACGATGCGCCCGCGCCCGTAGGTGTCGGGCAGGCCCGTGATGATCTTGTTCTTGCGCGCCTTGCGCATCTCCGGCGTGTAGGCGTCGTAGACGCCCTGGTTGTGCGTCTTGTGGTAGGTCGTGAAGATGCGGTGGAGCTCCGGGCTCGGCGTGTAGCCGTAGGTCGTGCAGGCCTCCTCCGCCATCTTGATGCCGCCGTAGGGCATGAACGCGCGCTTGAGGGGCTTGTCGGTCTGGAGGCCGACGACCTTCTCCAAGTCCTTGTCGAGGTAGCCCGGCTTGTGCGACGTGATGGACGAGACGATGTCCGTGTCCATGTCGAGGACGCCGCCCTTCGCGCGCTCCTCCTTTTGCAAGGCCTGGAGCTTGTCCCAGAGCCTGTGCGTGGCCTCCGTCGCCGGCGCGAGGAAGGACTCGTCGCCGTCATACGGCGTGTAGTTGAGGCGGATGAATTCGGAGACGTTGATTTCCTTCTCCCAGCGTCCCCCTTGAAAGTCTTGCCATTGCGAATATTTCATTTCTGTCTTTTCTCCCGCTTCTTTTGAAGCGAAAGCGTATTATACCATAATCTCATTCTGAATTTCCGCTGCCGCCTGATTCCGTCTTACACCAACTGGCTGAGGAACGTCCGCGCGGGAACGACGACTGGCGTCTCGACTTCAAAGCAGTCACGATTCACGTACGGGGCGTCAAGGACGACCTGGAACGCGCATCGCGCCCCCGTCAGCCGCTGGTAGTGCGCGAGATTCGGCGACAGCCTCTCCTCGTGCTTCTTGACCTCGACGAGAAACCACGGACGGCCGTCCTTCGCGACCAGGAAGTCGACTTCCCGCTTCTGCTTGTCGCGCAGATAGCCGAGCGCGAACTGCCCGTAGCCCATGTCCGTCCACCCTTCGACCGCCTTCAGCAGATGACAGGCGACGAGCGTTTCCGCCCGCTTGCCTTCGTCCTCGACCTGCGACCAGTCGCGCATATACCACTTGGGCGTCTTGCGGAGGGAGTTCTCCACGTTCTTGAACCACGGACGGACCTCAAAGCCGAAATAGAGGCTCTTCAGGGCCTTGATCCACTTCTTGACCGTCTTCTCGTCCACGCCGACCTCGACCGCAAGATTCCTGTAGACAAGCTGTTCGCCCGACCGGCGGTTGAGGATTTCCGCCAGGACGGACAGGAGGTCAAGCTCGACGATCTGCGTCAGGTCTCGCACGTCCGACTGCAGAAGCTGGTCGAACCGAAGCGAGCTCCAGCGGCGCAGGAAGCGGACGTCGCGCCGGACGAACGGGTCGGGGAAACCGCCGAACCTCAGCAGGGCCGCCCACTCGTCATCCGCGAGGCGCTTCGGGGCGCGAACCAGCCGCTCGCCCGGCAACGAGACGTCCACGAGCTCGGCCACGCTGAACGGATGCATCCGATACGGGAAATAACGCCCCATCATGCTGTCCCCGCCGCGCTTGTAGACGTCCATCCTGGCGGAGCCCGTCACGACGACTTTCATGCCCTTCGCGTAGGCGTCGTAAAATCCCTTGAGGAAACGCTTCCACTGGCTGTACTTGTGGATCTCGTCAAAGGCGACGACCCGCTCGCGCTCCGACAGGCCCGAAAGCCCGAACGCCTCCACGAGCGCCGACTGCCCCTGCTTCATCACGCGGCGGACGCGGTCGTCATCCCAGCTCAGGTAGTCCGTCGCCACGCCCTCCGACACGGTCGTCTTCCCGACCTGGCGAGGCCCGGACAGGAAGACCATCTGCCGATACTGCCGCAGGTGCTCGTCGACGATGGCGCTGTAGATCCGAGGATATTTCTTCATGCGCGGGATTATATCAAATCCGACCGCCGAGAATCAATACCAAAGCGGACACCTGTCCGTAATTTTCTTTACCAAAACGGACACCTGTCCGTTCTTCGCGATGCTCGCCGCATCGCAAGGGCATTTCGATGCATTCAGATGATGGACGGGTCGAGGAGGAAGTCGGCGAGATTGACGTTCAGGAC
>CAVGMG010000147.1:0-3589 GCA_963630185.1 Alistipes onderdonkii
CGCATGTGGGAGTTCGCCGACCGCCTCATCTCGGCGGCCCTCCCGCGCATCCGCGACTTCCGCGGCGTGCCGAACCGCGGGTTCGACGAGGCGGGCAACTACACGCTCGGCGTCAAGGAGCACACGATCTTCCCGGAGCTCGTGGACTCGTCGGCGCATTCGGGCATGGACATCACATTCGTCACTTCATCAACCGACAAGAAGGCCTGCAAGGAGCTTTTGAACGCCATGGGCATGCCGTTTGCGGGGAGGAACTAATTATGGCTAAACAGTGTCTGATCGAAAAGCAGAAGAAGGCGCCGAAGTTCAAGGTCCGCGCCTACAACCGCTGCCAACGCTGCGGCCGGCGCCACGCCTACCTTCGCAAGTTCGGCGTGTGCCGTCTGTGCTTCCGCGAGCTGGCCGTCGCGGGGCTCATCCCCGGCGTCACCAAGGCCTCGTGGTAAACAAAGGAAAGGAATCCAGAGAACATGACTAACGATCCCGTTTCCGACATGCTCACGACGATCCGCAACGGCCTGAAGGCGCGCCTTTACTCCGTCGAGACGCCGGCGAGCCGTCTGAAGGCCGAAATCGCCCGCGTGATGAAGGAGGCCGGCTACATCGCCGACGCCGTCACGACGAGCGGCTTCCCCAAGAAGCTCGTCATCACGCTCAAGTATTCGCAGAGGGCCCAGCCGGCGATCACGGAGATCCGCCGCGTCTCGCGCCCCGGCCTCCGCCACTACGCGGCGTGCGCCAAGATCCCCTCCATCCTCGACGGCATGGGTCTCGTCGTCCTCTCGACGTCCAAGGGCGTCATGTCGGGCGCCGAGGCGAAGAAGGAGAGGCTGGGCGGCGAAATCATCTGCACGGTTGCATAACTCAAGGAGCGTCAAACAATGTCTCGAATCGGTAAAGAACCCGTCAAGCTCGCCGAAGGCGTCACCGCCTCGGTCGAGGGTCAGAAGGTGACGGTCAAGGGCAAGCTCGGCGAGCTGTCCTACACGATGCATGACGGCATCACGGCGAAGGTCGAGGGCGGCGAGATTCTCGTCGCGTGCGCCGACGACAAGGCGTTCGGCAACTTCCACGGCCTCGCCCGCGCGCTCATCCACAACATGGCGGTCGGCGTGTCGGCGGGCTACCAGAAGCAGCTCGCCATCGAAGGCACGGGCTTCAAGGCCGTCCTGAAGGGCCAGGAGCTCGCGCTCTCGCTCGGCTTCGCGTCGCCGAAGGTCTACGCGATCCCGGCGGGCCTGACGATCACCGTCGAGAACGACGGCCTCCAGGTCACGATCAAGGGCATCGACAAGCAGGCCGTCGGCGAGGCGGCCGCCCGGATCCGTTCGTATTATCCCGCCGAGCCCTACAAGGGCAAGGGCATCCGCTATGTGGGCGAGCACATCCGCCGCAAGCAGGGCAAGAAGGTCGCCTAACGGCGCGGTGAAAAGGAGGCTCAGAAATGTTTAATCGCAAAGTTCAACGTCAAAAGCGGCATCTCCGCCTGCGCCAGCGCATCGTCGGCACGGCGGCGCGTCCGCGCATGGCCATCTGCGTGACGAACAAGCACATGTACGTCCAGTTCATCGACGACGAGGCGGGCAAGACGCTCGCGCAGGCGAACTCGCTGAAGGACGCGAAGGCGAACCTCGAGGTCGCCAAGGCGCTCGGCGCGAAGGCGGCGGAGGCGGCCAAGGCGGTCGGCGTCTCGCTCGTCGTCGTCGACCGCGGCGGCCGCAAGTTCACGGGCCGCGTCGCGGCCATCGTGGACGCGCTCGTGGCGGGCGGTGTCGCCATCTCGACGAAAAAGGAGGAGAAGTAAGCCATGGCATTCAATCGTGACAAGCGCGGGGAACAGCCGGAAGACGCTCTCGACGAGCACACCGTGTTCATCAACCGCTGCGCCAAGACCGTCAAGGGCGGGCGCCGCATGAGCTTCTCGGCCGTCATCGTCGTCGGCGACAAGGAAGGCAAGGTCGGCGTCGGCTTCGGCAAGGCCAACGAGGTCGCCGACGCCATCCGCAAGGGCGGCGAGGCGGCTCGCAAGAGCATGCGCTCCGTCGTCATGAAGGGCAAGACGATCCCGCATGACGTCACCGGCGCCTGCGACGGCGGCCGCGTCATCCTGAAGCCCGCCCCCGACGGCACGGGCCTCATCGTGGGCGGCGGCATGCGCCCCGTCCTCGAAGCGGCGGGCATCCGCGACGCCGTGGGCAAGTCCCTCGGCTCGAAGAACCGCCTCAATGTGGTCAAGGCGACGCTCGACGCGCTTTCAAAGCTCCGCAGCGCCGACGAAATCGCGGCCATCCGCGCATAAAGAAAGGCTTACCATGGAACTTCACAGTTTGACGAATACTCCGGGCGCGCGCAAGGCGCGCAAGCGTGTCGGACGCGGCTGCGGGTCGGGTCTCGGCAAGACGGCGGGCAAGGGCCACAAGGGCCAGCACGCGCGCAAGGGCCACAAGCACAAGCTCGTGTTCGAAGGCGGCCAGATGCCTCTCGTCCGCCGCCTCCCGAAGCGCGGCTTCAACAACGCCCGCTTCAACGCGAAGGCGCTGGCGGTCAACGTGGCAGACCTCGAAAAGAAGTTCGAGGCGGGCGCGGAGATCACCGTCGAGACGCTCGCCAAGGCCGGCTTCTCCGACAACAAGCAGCCGAAGGTCAAGATCCTCGGCACGGGGACGCTGACGAAGAAGTTCACGGTCAAGGTGCCGTGCTCGGAGTCGGCGAAGGCGAAGATCGAGGCGGCCGGCGGAACGGTCGCTTGACAAACGCGCGCAAGATTTGGTATACTACGCGACCAATATGATTCGCAACGCAAAGTTTTTCTACTTTTGGTGGCTCAACGGGTGCTCAATCCGCTGGGCTTCGACCGCGTCGCTGTGAATCGGTAAGTCAAGTCCAAATCCCGAAAAGGCGGATCGTCAGAAAGACGAGCCGCCTTTTTCTTTTAGCAAAAAAACAAGTCACGCAAGCAAAACAAGTCAGACAAAAACAAGGAGAACGAACATGACAAGCGAACCCTACAAGACATACCTTTCCGAAGACGAGCTTCCGAAAGCGTGGTACAACCTCCGCGCGGACATGAAGGAGAAGCCCGCGCCGCTCCTCAACCCGGCGACGCTCAAGCCGGTGACGGCGGAGGACCTCGAACCCGTCTTCTGCCGCGAGAGCATCCGCCAGGAGCTCGACGACACGACGCCCGAGATCCCGATTCCGCAGCCCGTGCGGGACTTCTACCGGATGTACCGCCCGTCGCCCCTCGTGCGGGCGACCTTCCTGGAGAAGGCGCTCGGCACGCCGGCGAAGATCTACTACAAGTTCGAGGGCAACAACACGTCGGGCTCCCACAAGCTCAACAGCGCGATCGCGCAGGCCTACTACGCGAAGGAGCAGGGGCTGACGGACGTCACGACCGAGACGGGCGCGGGCCAGTGGGGCACGGCGCTCTCGATGGCGTGCGCCTTCTTCCATCTGAACTGCCACGTCTTCATGGTGAAGTGCTCCTACGAGCAGAAGCCCTTCCGCCGCGAGGTCATGCGCACGTACGGCGCGGACGTCACGCCGTCGCCGTCGATGACGACGGAGGTCGGGCGCAAGATCAACG
>CAVGMG010000148.1:0-3587 GCA_963630185.1 Alistipes onderdonkii
ACATGGCCAAGAAGATCATGGTTGACGGCAACACCGCCGCGGCCCAAATCGCCTTCGCGTGCTCGGAAGTCGCGGCGATCTACCCGATCACCCCGTCCTCGCCGATGGCGGAGACGTGCGACGAGCTCGCGTCGGCGTGCAAGACGAACATCTGGGGCTCGGTCCCCTCCATCGTCGAGATGGAGTCCGAGGGCGGCGCGGCCGGCGCCGTGCACGGCTCGCTGACGACGGGGTCGCTCACGACGACCTTCACGGCGTCGCAGGGGCTCCTGCTGATGATCCCGAACATGTACAAGATCGCGGGCGAGCTCGCCCCGACCGTGTTCCACGTCTCCGCCCGCTCGCTCGCCTGCCAGGGCCTCTGCATCTTCGGCGACCAGGGCGACGTCATGGCCTGCCGCCAGACCGGCTTCGCGATGCTCTGCTCGAACTCCGTCCAGGAGGCGCACGACATGGCGATGGTCGCCCACGCCGCGACGCTTGAGGCGAAGGTCCCGTTCCTCCACTTCTTCGACGGCTTCCGCACGTCCCACGAGGTCCAGAAGATCGACGAGATCCCGACCGAGGTCATCCGCGAGATGATCGACGACAGGTTCGTCGAGGACTTCCGCAAGCGCGCGCTCGACCCGGAGCATCCGACGATGCGCGGCACGGCGCAGAACCCCGACATCAACTTCCAGGGCCGCGAGAGCTGCGAGAAGTACTACGAGGCGACGCCCGCGATCGTCCAGAAGTGCATGGACAAGCTCGCGACGCTCACGGGCCGCGCCTACAAGCTCTACGACTACGTCGGCGCGCCGGACGCGGAATACGTCGCGATCGCGATGGGCTCCGGGTGCGACACGCTCCACGAGACGGTGGACGCGCTCGTCAAGGAGGGCAAGAAGGTCGGCCTCGTCAAGGTGCACCTCTACCGTCCGTTCTCGATGAAGGACTTCGTCGCGGCGATTCCCTCGACGGTCAAGGTCATCACCGTCCTCGACCGCACGAAGGAGCCGGGCGCGATCGGCGACCCGCTCTACCTCGACGCGTGCGCCGCGATCGGCCAGGCCAAGCAGAAGGGCCTCGTCTCGTTCGCCTACCCGAAGGTGCTCGCCGCGCGCTACGGCATCGGCTCGAAGGACTTCACGCCGCAGATGTGCGCGAACGTCTTCGCGAACATGGCCGCCGAGAAGCCGCTCGACCGCTACGTCGTCGGCATCGTCGATGACGTCGACCACCACCAGTACCTGCTCGGCGACGACACGTTCGTCGTGCCGAAGGGCGACCGCAAGGAGTGCATGTTCTGGGGCCTCGGCGCGGACGGCACGGTCGGCGCGAACAAGAACTCGATCAAGATCATCGGCAACTACACCGAGAACTACGCGCAGGGCTACTTCGAGTACGACTCGAAGAAGTCCGGCGGCGTGACGATCTCGCACCTGCGCTTCGGCTCGGAGATGATCCGCTCGCCCTACTTCATCAACTCCGCCGACTTCACGGCGTGCCACTGCTTCCCGTATCTCGAGAAGTACGACATGCTCAAGGCGGCGAAGCCGGGGAGCGTCTTCCTCCTCGCCGCGCCCTACACGGCCGCCGAGATCTGGGACCACATGCCTGACGAGGTCGAGCAGGCGATCATCGACAAGAAGCTCCGCTTCTACGTGATCGACGCGGCGAAGATCGCCCGCGAGAACGGCATGGGCACGCGCACGAACACCGTCCTCCAGACGGCGTTCTTCAAGCTCTCCGGCATCACGCTCAAGAAGGCCGACGGCACCGTCCTCGACCCGATCCAGGTCTTGAAGGACTACGCGGAGAAGGCGTATGCCAAGAAGGGCCAGGACGTCGTCGAGATGAACTGGAAGTGCATCGAGGCCGCGTCCGCCGCGATCGAGGAGGTCACGTATCCCGCCGCGCCGGCCGGCAAGGCGAAGATGCCGCCGATCGTCGCGTCCGACGCGCCCGAGTTCGTCAAGAAGGTGACGGCGAAGATGATCGCGCAGAAGGGCAACGAGCTGCCGGTCTCGGCGATCCCGGACGACGGCACGTGGCCGACGGCGACGACGCAGTGGGAGAAGCGCAACGTCGCGGCGTTCATCCCCGAGTGGAACCCGTCCGCCTGCATCCAGTGCGGCAACTGCCTCGCGATCTGCCCGCACGCGGCGATCCGCATGAAGGTCTACGGCGAGAAGGACCTCGCGGGGGCGCCCGCGACGTTCAAGTCCGCCCCGGCCGGCGCGCTCACGAAGAAGTTCGGCGAGAAGGTCACGATCCAGGTCGCGCCGGAGGACTGCATGGGCTGCGAGCTCTGCGTCGTCCAGTGCCCGATGAAGGCGAAGGGCGCGCTCAAGATGACCGAGCAGATCCCGCTCCGCAAGACGGAGGCCGAGAACTGGAAGTTCTTCCTGGGGCTCCCGGAGGTCGACGCGGCGAAGCTCGACACGAAGAAGCTCCTCGACAGCCAGCTCAAGCAGCCGCTCTTCGAGTTCTCGGGCGCGTGCTCGGGCTGCGGCGAGACGCCTTACGTGAAGCTCCTCACGCAGATCTGCGGCGACCGGCTCCTCATCGCGAACGCGACGGGCTGCTCGTCGATCTACGGCGGCAACCTGCCGACGACGCCCTACTGCCAGCGCAAGGACGGCAAGGGCCCGGCGTGGTCGAACTCGCTCTTCGAGGACAACGCCCAGTTCGGCCTCGGCATGCGCGTGTCGGCGGACAAGCTGCACGGCTACGCGATGGAGCTCGTCAAGAAGGCGCTCGCGAGCGACAAGACGCCGGCCGACATGAAGGCGTGCCTGGAGAAGATCGCGTCGATCGACCAGTTCGACGAGAAGGGCCAGGGCGTCGAGGCGATGCGCGCGGCCGTCAAGGAGCTCAAGGGCTACCTCGAGAAGGGCTGCGCGGCGGGCTGCTCGCTCTGCGCCCAGCTCAAGGCCGTGGCGGACAACCTCGTGCGCAAGTCGGTCTGGATCCTCGGCGGCGACGGCTGGGCCTACGACATCGGCTACGGCGGGCTTGACCACGTGCTCGCGTCGGGCAAGAACGTGAAGATCCTCGTGATGGACACGGAAGTCTACTCGAACACGGGCGGGCAGGCCTCGAAGGCGACGCCGACCGGCGCGATCGCGAAGTTCGCGGCGAGCGGCAAGGCGCAGCCGAAGAAGAACCTCGGCCTCATGCAGATGCAGTACAAGAACGTCTACGTCGCGTACGTGTCGATGGGCGCGAACCCGGCGGCGACGGTCAAGGCGTTCAACGAGGCCGAGAACTACAACGGCCCGGCGCTCGTCATCGCCTACGCGCACTGCATCGAGCAGGGCCTCCTCACGAAGACGGGCCCGGCGCACCAGAAGGTGGCGGTCGATTCCGTCCACTTCCCGCTCTGGACCTACAACCCGACGACGGGCAAGGTGAAGCTCGACTCGGCGGACAAGTCCGACACGGTGTCCTTCGCGAAGGACGCGGTGTCGAAGGAGTTCGGCGAGAACCGCTTCAAGCAGCTGATCAAGAAGGTCGGCCCGGAGAAGGCGACGGCCATGCTCGAGAAGGCGGAGGAGGGCTTCAAGGAGAACTACGCGCTCCTCAAGAAGCTCAGCGAGATGTAA
>CAVGMG010000149.1:0-3542 GCA_963630185.1 Alistipes onderdonkii
GCGCCTCGTCCCCGTCCTCTCCGCCCGCACGGTCGTCCGCCTTGAACCGTCCTCGCGCGAAGAGAAGAAGGTGCGCTGGCAGCGTCTCGCCGAGGAGGCCGCCCGCCAGTCGGACGCGGCGTTCGTCCCCGAAATTTCGACACCTCTCGACTTCGAGTCGGCGTGCCGCCTTGCGGCGGAGACGACGAGCTTCGTGTGCGCCCTCTCCGCGCCGCCGCCCCGGCCGTTCTTCGAGGTTCTTTCCGACCTTCGCGGCCAGGCTCTTGGAAAAAAGGCGCTCTCGGTCTGGATCGGGCCCGAAGGGGACTGGACGAAGGAGGAACTCGCCCGCCTCGTCTCGCTGGCGACGCCTGTGAGTCTGGGCAAGAGCGTCCTCCGGGCGGAGACGGCCGCCATCTGCGCGTTGAGCCTCCTTCAGGGTTTTCTCGATGTTTCCGCTCGTTGAGATCTTCGAGTCCCTGCAAGGCGAAGGGCGGAACACGGGCCGGCCCGTCGTCTTCGTCCGCTTCGCGACCTGCAACCTGGCGTGTCCGTGGTGCGACACGTGCGTGGAGACGCGCTTTGCGCTTTCGCAAGACGACCTCCTCAAGGAGATTTCGTCCTTCTCGAAGAAGAGCGTCATCCTGACGGGGGGCGAGCCGACGATTCAGGAGGGGATGGACGCTCTCGTCGAAGAGCTGAAGGCGCGGGGCTTTTGGGTCGGCGTCGAGACGAACGGCACGCGGGACGTTCCGTGGCTCAAGAAGGCCGACTACGTCGCCTGCTCGCCGAAAGCGGAGTTCCCCGAGGCTCTTCGCCTGCGCGAGGCGAACGAAGTCCGTCTCGTCGCCTCGTCGCTCGACGTCCTGCCGTTTGCGCGGCGGATCCGGCGCGAGATCAAGGCGGACGACTACTACATCTCGCCCTGCGAGCGCGGCGGCACAATGGACTTCGCGACGGCCAAGGCCGTCCTTCAGGAGCTTGACGGCTTCTCGCTCAGCGTCCAGCTCCACAAGATTCTCGGCTTTCGGTAGGGCTCTTCCGCCTTGCGCCGCGAATCGGGGCGATTGACATCCGAAACGCGAAATGGTATCATATCCGCCGTTTTGAAAAAGTCTTTTCTTTTTGTCGTTTCGCTTCTGCTCCTTGCGCTTCTTTGCGGCGGGGTCGTTTGAGCTGTCCATGAAAAGGAATGCCTCTGACGGTCTCGCCTCCTGAACGGGCGAGACTTGATTTTATCGGGAAAGAAACATGATCATCGACGTCCATTCGCACAACTTCGCAAGGTCTGTCGCCGCCCGCGCGATGTCGGGGATGTGCCACGCCTTGGACGGCCGCCTGGAGCCGTCGGGCGACGGGACGCTGGAGACCCACCTGAACAGCCTGGACATCTACGGCGTCGACAAGGCCGTCCTCTGCCAGATCGCGACGAAGCCTTCGCAGTTCGACATCATCCTCAAGCGCGCGCGCGACATCCTCTCGGGCGCGCTCGGCGCACGGGCGCAAGCGAAAATCGTCCCGTTCGCGTCCGTCCATCCGCTCGACCCCGACTGGTCGCGGCATCTCGACTTGATCGCCGCCGCCGGGATTCGTGGCGTCAAGTTCCACCCCTACTACCAGGACTTCTCGCTCGCCGACCCGTCCGTCTGGCCGATGTTCCGCAAGATCGCGGAGCTCGGGCTCGTCGTCCAGTGCCATGCGGGGCGCGACCTCGGCTACTCCGACCGCACGGACGCCTGCGGACCCGACGAGATCGCGACGCTTCTGCGGCACGTGAAGGGGCTTACCTTCATCGCGGCGCACCTCGGCGGCTGCTCCGGCTACGCGCCGCACGCGACGGACGAGCTTCTCGACCTCGGCGCCTACATCGACACGTCGGCGCTCGTGCAGGATCACCACAAGGACGAGCAGCTGCGCCTCTTGCGGTCGTGGCCGACGGAGCGGATTCTCTTCGCGACGGACTGGCCGTGGACGCACTACCCGGAGGAGCTCGCGTGGGTCAAGGCCGTCCGCAAGGCGGAAGACCTGCCCGCCGTCCTCGGCGGAAACGCCCAGCGGCTCCTGGGGATCGGAGGGTGACGTGAGGGGCGAGAGCGACATGAGGCGAAGTGACCCGAGCGACGCGAGGGACTTGAGGCAAAAGAGCGCAAAAGTCGGCAGGCCTCAAGTCTCTCATGACCCTCACACCTCTCACGTCAAAAAACCTGAAACCTGAAACCTAAAACCTAAAGTCGCCATCACCCCATGAACACCCCGGAATTCAAGCTCACCGACCCGTTCGGCACCGCGCCGAAGACCGCCCCGTTCACGCAGTCCGTCTCGACGGGCGTGCCGTGGCACAACCTGCCGATCACGCGCGACTACACGCTCGGCCAGCTCCTCGACCAGACGATCGCCCGCTGCGGCGAGAACGACGCCGTCGTCTACGCCGACCGCAACTTCCGCCTCACCTGGTACCAGTTCGGCGAGGAGGTCGACCTCGTCGCGAAGGGCCTCATGGCGCTCGGCGTCCAGCGCGGCGAGAAGGTGGCCCTCTGGGCGACGAACGTGCCGCACTGGGTCGTCCTCATGTTCGCGACGGCGAAGATCGGCGCGATCCTCCTGCCGCTCAACACGAACTACAAGTCGCACGAGATGGACTTCGCCCTCAAGCAGTCGGACGCGGAGAACCTCTTCGTCATCAACGGCTTCCGCGACTGCGACTACATCGAGGTCATCAACGAGCTCGTGCCGGAGCTCAAGGTCTGCCCGCGCGACGCCCTGAAGAGCGCGAAGTATCCGCACCTGAAGCGCGTCTTCTTCCTCGGCGGCGAGAAGCACCGCGGGATGTATTCGCTCAACGAGGTGAAGTCGCTCGCGTGCGAAGTCTCGCAGGAGGAGTATCTCGCGCGGCAGGCGACGGTGGACGTCAACGACGTCGTCAACATGCAGTACACCTCCGGGACGACGGGCTTCCCGAAGGGCGTCCAGCTCACGCACCGCAACATCGCCAACGACGGCTTCTGGATCGGCGCGTGCCAGAACCTCTCGTGCCGCGACCGCGTCTGCATCCCCGTGCCGCTCTTCCACTGCTTCGGCTGCGTTCTCGGCGTGATGAGCTGCGTCAACCACGGCGCGACGATGGTGTTCCTGGAGAAGTTCGACCCCGTGCAGGTCATGACATCCATCGAGCAGGAGAAGTGCACGGCGACGTACGGCGTGCCGACGATGTACATCGCGATGCTCGACCACCCCCTCTTCAGCCGCTTCGACTTCCATTCGCTCAGGACCGGCATCATGTCCGGCTCGGCGTGCCCGACGCACCGCATGCAGCAGGCGAACGACCGGATGTTCATGCGCGAGATCACGAACCCCTACGGCCTCACCGAGTCCGGCCCCGTGATGACGATGACGCGCTACTTCGAGCCGTCCATCGAGCGCAAGTGCCAGACGATCGGCCAGGCCCTGCCCGGCGTCGAGGTCGCCATCATCAACCCCGACACGGGCGAGATCGCGCCCGTCGGGCAGGACGGCGAGATCTGCTGCCGGGGCTTCAACACGATGAAGGGCTACTACAAGATGCC
>CAVGMG010000150.1:0-3460 GCA_963630185.1 Alistipes onderdonkii
GAAGGACGGCCTCCTCAAGGGCGACAGGTCGGTCGTCATCCAGGACTTGCCGGGCATCTACTCGCTCTCGCCCTACTCCCTGGAGGAGAAGGTCTCGCGGCGGTATCTCGTCGAGGACTCGCCGTCGGCGATCCTGAACGTCGTGGACGGCACGAACGTCGAGCGCAACCTCTACCTGACGACGCAGCTCGCCGAGCTGGGCCTGCCGATGGTGGTCGCGGTCAACATGATGGACCTCGTGCGCAAGAACGGCGACAAGATCGACTTCAGGCGCATCGCCGAGTCGCTCGGCTGCGAGGTCGTCGGCATCAGCGCCCAGCGCAACGAGGGCGGCGTCGAGGCGGCGGAGCTCGCCGCGAAGCTGGCGCGCGAAGGGCGGCGGAGCGAAGTCCCCCACGTCTTCACGGGACCCGTCGAGCACGCGCTCGCCCACATCGAGGAGACGATCCAGGGCAAGGTCGACGCGCGCGCCATCCGCTGGTTCGCCGTCAAGGTCTTCGAGCGCGACGCCGAGATCATCGACATGCTCGGGCTCGACGCGGAGACGCGCCGCCATCTCGACGCGCACGTCAAGGACTGCGAGAGGGAACTTGATGACGACGCCGAGTCGATCATCACGAGCCAGCGCTACGACTTCATCAAGACGCTCGTCGGCAAGGCCGTCGCGAAGAAGCGCGGCGCGAAGGCTCTGACGCTCTCGGACAGGATCGACAAGGTCGTCACGAACAAGTTCCTCGCGCTGCCGATCTTCGTCGTCTCGCTCTGCGCGATGTGGTTCCTTGCCGTCTCGGACTGCGGGCCCGGCACGCGGCTGACCGACTGGGCGAACGACGGGTTCCTCGGCGACGGCTGGCACCTGCCGTTCACGACGCACGAGGTCGACGGCAAGGACTACGACACGGCGTGCGGCGACTTCGCGAAGGCGGAGGCGACCGTCGCGGCGTGGGAGGCCGGCGAGAGGAAGGCGTCCGTCGAGGACGAGGAGACCGGCGAGACGGCCGAGGAGTGGGAAATCACCGAGGCGGACTACAAGGCGGCGAAGGCGGCGGCCGAGGCCGGCGAGCCCGACCCGGCGAAGTACGGCGTCTGGATCCCCGGCGTCGGCGCGCTCCTCGCCGAGACGATGGAGAAGGTCGGGGCCTCCGACATGGTCGCGTCGCTCGTCAACGACGGCGCGTGGGGCGGCGTCGCGACGGTGCTCGGCTTCGTGCCGGTCATCACGATCGTGTTCCTGTTCCTCGCGTTCCTGGAGGACTGCGGCTACATGGCGCGCGTCGCGTTCATCATGGACCGGCTCTTCCGCAAGTTCGGGCTCTCCGGCAAGTCGTTCATCCCGATGATCGTCGGCAAGGGCTGCGGCGTCCCGGCCGTCATGGCGGCGCGGACGATCGAGAACGAGCGCGACCGGCGCATGACGATCATCCTCGCGACGTTCATCCCGTGCGGCGCGAAGACGGTCATCATCGCGATGTTCATGGCGATCTTCTTCCGCGAGATGTGGTACGTCGCGCCGCTCATGGACGTCATCGGCATCGCGATCATCGTCCTCGGCGGCATCGCGCTGAAGAAGTCCCGCGCCTTCGCGGGCGAGGCGGCGCCGTTTGTCATGGAGCTGCCCGCCTACCACATGCCGACCCTTGGCGGCGTCCTCATCCACACGTGGCAGCGCGTCAAGGGCTACATGCTCAAGGCGGGCGTCATCATCTTCCCGGCGTGCGTGTTCCTCTGGTTCATCATGCACTTCGACTGGTCGCTCACGCTCCTCTCCGACGAGGAGCTGGAGAGGTCGATCCTCCACGACCTCGGCAGCTGGATCGCGTGGATCTTCGCGCCGCTCGGCTTCGGCACGTGGCAGGGCGCGGCGGCGACGGTCTCGGCGGAGATCGCCAAGGAGCAGGCGACGGCGACGCTCGGCCTCGTCTCGGCGAACTTCGGCGGCGCGACGACGGCGTCCAACATCGCCGCGCTCTTCGGCTCGATGAGCGACTTCCCGAGGCTCGCGGCCTTCTCGTTCCTCGTCTTCAACCTCTTCGTCCCGCCGTGCATGGTCGCCATCGCGACGACGTTCCGCGAGATGGGCTCGAAGGCGTGGGGCTGGTTCGCGGTCTTCTTCCAGCTCGTCGTGGGCTACGTGATCGCCCTCTCGGCCTACCAGATCGGGATGTGGATCGCGGGCGGCGTCTTCACCTTCTGGACGGCGGTCACGCTTCTCGTGGACGCCGGCGCGGCGTGGGCGGTCTTCCGCCCCGCGCCCGGGAAGGAGGCGGCATGAACGCGGCCACCGTCGCCGTCCTCGTGGGGCTGTTCGCCCTCGTGGGGCTTGCCCTCGCCCGCGCGTGGCGCAAGGGAGCCCCCTGCGAATGCGGCTGCGACAGCAAAAAATGCTCGAAATGCCGCTCTTCGCATGGCGAATAAATGATAAAATAACGTTTCCAAAACTCACAAAAAAGGAACAACCAGAAAAATGAACTCAAAGTGCATGATGTCTCTTCTCGTCTGTGCAGCGGCTCTTGGCGGCAGCGTTCAGGCGGAGGAATCCGAATCCCAGGGCTGGAGCTACAAGGCCGGCGAAGGCGTGTCCTTCAACGAGACGCCGATCGTCTCGGCGGAGTTCTCGTTCGCCATCGACTCGAAGTATTTGAGCTACGGCCTCGTGGACAACAACGACCCGATCATGACCCCGGCGGCCAGCCTCACGCTTCTGGACTGGCTGACGCTGAGCGTCGAGTCGATCTTCGACATGACGCCCTACGGCCGCAAGACCAACGCCGACGGCGAGATGGCCTACGTGAACCGCGCGGGCAAGTACGTGGAGCTCGACCCCGGCATCGCCATCGGGCACGCCTTCGGCGAGGACGAGGGGCTTCCCACGACGGTCGAGTTCGAGCTGGGCTACATGTACGAGTATCATCCGCGCTCCTACAACGTGGGCCAGGACGACACGCAGTTCGTCAACTTCTCGATCGGCCTGCCCGACCTCTGGATTGAGCCGACGCTCTCGATCGAGCGCGACATCGACCGCGACAACGGCACCTACGCGAACCTTGAGCTCGGCCACACCTTCGAGCTGTGCGAGTCGCTCTCCCTGCGTCCGTCGGTCGCCCAGGGCCTCGGCAACACGAGCCGCGTGAGGGGGTATCTCAAGAAGCACAACGTCGAGAACGACGAGCTTCTCGACCATGGCGGCCTCATGGACTCGTGCGTCAAGCTCGACCTCGAATGGGCGATCAACGACGTGCTGACGTTCGGCGCGTATGTCGCCTACTCGGACTACCTCTTCGACCGCAAGATGCGCGAGAGCGCGCGCGACTACGAGGCGACCGGCAAGTGGGACGAGAGCTACAACTTCGTGGGCGGCCTCTCCCTGACGGCGACGTTTTAAAAAAGCCTGTTGGTGGTTACAGCGGGTCCCCGGTCCTTTAGGGCCGGGGGTTTTAGGTTTTAGGTTTCAGGTTTTAGG
>CAVGMG010000151.1:0-3457 GCA_963630185.1 Alistipes onderdonkii
ACGTGCGCAACATCGGCATCGTCGCCCACATCGACGCGGGCAAGACGACGACGACCGAGCGCATCCTCTTCTACACCGGCAAGATCCACAAGCACGGCGACGTCCACGACGGCAACACGACGACGGACTTCATGGTCCAGGAGAAGGAGCGCGGCATCACCATCCAGTCCGCCGCGATCTCCTGCGCCTGGAAGGGCTGCGACATCAACATCATCGACACGCCCGGCCACGTCGACTTCACGATGGAGGTCGAGCGCTCGCTGCGCGTCCTCGACGGCGCGGTGTGCGTCTTCTGCGCCGTCGGCGGCGTCCAGCCGCAGTCGGAGACCGTCTGGCGCCAGGCCGACCGCTACGGCGTGCCGCGCCTCGCGTTCGTGAACAAGATGGACCGCATGGGCGCCGACTTCGGCCGCGTCGTCGAGGAGATGAGGACGAAGCTGAAGGCCGTCGCCTGCCCCGTCGAGCTCCCCATCGGACGCGAGGACGGCTTCAAGGGCGTCGTCGATTTGATCCGCATGAAGGGCGTCGTCTACGACGAGGCGACGGAGGGCAAGACCTTCGCGGTCGGCGACGTGCCGCCGGAGATGAAGGACGACGCGGAGCTCGCCAGGGCCGAGCTCGTCGAGAAGGTCGCCGACCTCGACGAGGGCGTCATGGAGGCGTTCCTCGAGAAGGGCGACCTCACCGCCGAGGAGCTCGTTCCCGCGATCCGCCGCCTCGTCGTCGCCGGGAAGCTCGTGCCCGTCCTCTGCGGGACGTCGCTCCGCGACAAGGGCGTCCAGCCGCTTCTCGACGCCGTGTGCGACTTTTTGCCGTCGCCGCTCGACCGTCCGCCCGTGCCGGCGACCGACTTGAAGAGCGGCGAGAAGGTCACGCGCAAGCAGGACGACGCGGAGCTCCTGACCGCGCTCGTCTTCAAGATCGCGACCGACCCCTACGTCGGCAAGCTCTTCTTCGTGCGCGTCTACGGCGGCGTCCTCAAGAAGGGCGCGAACGCCTACAATCCGCGCACCCGCAAGCGCGAGCGCATCATGAAGATCGTGCGGCTCTTCGCCGACGACCAGATCGAGGTCGACGAGCTCCGCGCCGGCGACATCGGGGCCGTCGTCGGGCTCAAGGAGGTCACGACCGGCGACACGCTCTGCGCGGAGATGAAGCCGTGCTACCTCGAGCGCATCGTCGCGCCGCAGCCCGTCATGTTCCTCGCGATCGAGCCGAAGTCGAGCGCGGACAAGGACAAGCTCGTCGCCTCGATGCAGGCCCTCGCGGCGGAGGACCCGACGTGCCAGGTGCGGGAGGACGAGGAGACGGGCCAGACGATCCTCTCCGGCATGGGCGAACTGCACCTGGAGATTCTCGTCGACCGCCTGAAGCGCGAGTTCAAGTGCGCGGCGAACGTCGGCAAGCCGATGGTCAGCTACCTCGAGACGGTCACGCGGCCGGCGGAGACGTCGTTCTCGTTCGACCGCGAGCTCGGCGGCAAGCGCCACGCCGTCACGCTCGACCTCGCGGTGAAGCCGCTCGCGCGCGGCGCGGGCGTCAAGGTCGAGCTCTCCCGCGAGCTCGTGAACCTCGTCGCAGACAAGCACCTGCAGGACTGCGTCCGCCAGGGCCTTCTCGACGGCGTCTCGACGGGCGTTCTCGCGCGCTATCCGATGACGGATCTGGAGGTGACATGCCGTTCGGCGACGCTCGTCGACCCGGAGGTGTCGGACGAGGTGGCGTTCCGCTCGGCGGCGATGATGGGCTTTCGCGAAGCCGCGCTCCAGGCGGGGGCGGAGATCCTGGAGCCCATCATGAAGGTGGAGATCACGACGCCCGGCGAGTCCGTCGGCGAGATCCTGGGCGACCTCAACGCCCGGCGCGGCACGGTTCTCGACATGGACATGAAGGGCGACCTGCAGGTCGTCCGCGCCCGCGTGCCGCTGTCGTCCATGTTCGGCTATTCGACGGCGATCCGCTCGCTGACGAAGGGCCGCGCCTCGTATTCCATGGAGACCGACCAGTTCGAGATCGTCCCGAAGGCGCTTCGGGAGGAGATCCTCAGTCGTTGAAGCCTGCGGGCGGAAAGGGAGTCGATGTTCGACATCAGGTTTGAAATGAGCGAAGGCCAGAAGAAACTCGTCGTCCATGCGCTGGCGGCGCTCTCCCTGTCCGTGACGTTCGCCTTCGTGGCCGTCGTCGTGTGGGGGCTTCTCAAGCTCTTCTCCTTCGTGTCCGCCGCGCTCGTCCCCGTCATCCTCGGGTTCATCCTCTCGCTCTTCTTCCGCCCCTACTACCAATGGTGGCTCCGCGTCCTCTCGCGCCCCTCGTTCGCGCTCTGCGCGATGCTCCTGACGGTCTTCGTCCCCCTGGGCGTCTTTCTGTGGCTGGCCGGGGCGGTCGTGGTCGACCAGGTCTCGAACCTGATCTCGCAAGGCCCCGTCCTCGCGGAGCAGGTCTTCCGGTGGTTCTCGCGGACGTTCCCGAAGCTTCAGGGCCTCCTCGACCAGGCGGGCCTCACGTTCGAGTCGCTGGACTACGCGAAATACGGCGAGACGGCCCTCCGCGCGGGGTCGGGCGCGCTCAAGTGCCTCGCCGGCGTCCTCTCGGTTCTCGTCTCCCTGATCTTCTTCGTCTTCTTCCTCATGACGAAGGAGCGGCGCGGCGGCGAGATCGTGGCGCAGATGCCGTTCCTGAAGGCGTCGACGCGCACGTTCCTGGCGACGCAGATCGACACGTTCTTCGACATCCTCGTCTCCTTCTTCCAGCGGCAGACGATCATCTGCCTCATCGAGGGGCTTCTGTACGGCGCGGGCTTCTGGCTCGTGGATCTGCCCTACGGCTTCCTGATCGGCTTCGCGCTGGGCGTCCTCAACCTCGTGCCGTTCTTCGGGTCGGTCGTCTGCCTGCCGGTCGCGCTGCCGCTCGCGTATTTCGCGGAGGGCGGCTCGGTCGCGCGCCTCCTCCTCGTCCTCGCCGTGTGGCTCGCGGGCCAGTTTCTGGACGGCTACTTCATCACGCCGAAGATCCAGGGCGACAAGACGGGCCTCGGCTACGCGGGCGTCATCTTCAGCTTCATCTTCTGGCCGATGCTCCTGGGGCCCTTCCTGGGCCTCCTTCTGGCGATTCCCCTCTCCGCCTTCTGCGTCGTCCTCTGGCGCGCGGTGAAGGCCTCCTACATCCGCCCCCTCGTGTAAGGCCGTGAAGATCTCCGACATTCTCGCCAAGGGCGGCCTAAGCCTGTCGTTCGAGGTCTTTCCTCCGAAACGCCGCACCGCGCACGACGCGGCGTCGGAGAGCGCGGCGATGGCGCGGACGAAGGACGTCGTCCGGGAGATCGCCGCCGAGAGGCCGTCGTTCATCTCCGTCACCTACGGCGCGGCGGGCGGGGCGACCGGCCCGAACACGTGCGCCGTCGCCTCGTTCGTGCAGAACGACTGCGGCGTCACCGCGCTCGCGCACATGACGTGCATCG
>CAVGMG010000152.1:0-3455 GCA_963630185.1 Alistipes onderdonkii
ACGTCGACACGCACGACCATGCGGCCGATTGGCGGAACCGCTTCCTGGACGGCTATAGGGCGTTCTACGGCAGGGAGCTTGTCGTGCCGCGCTGGCACGAGGTCAAGGGCAAATATGTTCTGCCGAAGAAGGGCAAATGATGCGGAATCTCACAGTTTATAAAAAGTGAGATTCTGGGGTGGTGACATGAAGAATTGCGAAAAGAAACGAGAACCGAAAGGATGCGTCGAGACGCGACGGCGAACGCCCAAGCCTGTGCAGGCAGACCTTTTCGGCGGTCAGGGCGAGCGGGCGTGTCCCTTCCCTCCGCCGGAACATCCGAAGTTCACCTTCATCGACCTCTTCGCCGGAATCGGCGGCTTTCACCAGGCGATGCATCGGCTGGGCGGTAAATGCGTCTTCGCCTGCGAGTGGGACAAGGAGGCGCAGAGCACCTATGCGGAGAACTACGGAATCGTCCCGGCGGGCGACATCACGAAGGTTGACGAGCGGAGCATCCCGAAGCACGACGTCCTCTGCGCGGGCTTCCCCTGCCAGGCGTTCTCGAAGGCCGGCAAGCAGCTCGGCTTCGCGGACGAGACGAAGGGGACGCTGTTCTTCGACGTCGAGCGGATCCTGAAGTGGCACAGGACGAAGTTCGTCATCCTCGAGAACGTCCGCAACCTCGTGGCGCACGACCACGGCAACACCTGGAAGACGATCCGCGAGCATCTGCATCGCCTCGGCTATCGGATGACGCGGGAGCCGCTGATCGTCAGCCCCCACCAGTTCGGGATTCCGCAGCTCCGCGAGCGCGTGGTCGTGCTGTGCGTCCACGATCCCGCGCATGCGGACAGGCCCCTTGAGATCAGCCTGCCCGAGGCGCGTTCGAAGCGGGACTGCTCGCTGTCGACGGTCTACGAGGCCGACAACGCCGACCGCGCCTATTCGCTGACGCGGCAGGAGGTCGAGGTCATTGACGCCTGGGACGAGTTTCACAAGGGGATTCGCGAGAAGACGATCGGCTTCCCGATCTGGGCGGACTGGTTCAAGACGCCGCCGCCGCCCGAAGGGGAGATGCCCGAATGGAAGCGGTCGTTCATCTTGAAGAACAACGCCCTCTACAGGAACAACAAGGACTTCATTGACGGCTGGCTTCTCCGGCACGACAACCTCCGCTCGTTCACGCCGACGATGCGGAAGATGGAGTGGCAGTGCGGAACGTCCGTCGATTCCGCGTGGGACGCCTTCTTGCAGATGCGCCCGTCGGGGCTTCGCATCAAGCGTCCGGACTGTGCGCCGGCGCTGGTGGCGATCGTCCAGGTGCCGATCATCGGGCCGCTGCACAGGCGCATGACCGTCCGCGAGGCCGCGAGGCTTCAGAGCTTTGACGACCGGTTCATCCCCAACCGCAATCCGCACCAGGCCTACAAGCAGTTCGGGAACGCCGTCAACGTCGAGGTGATCCGGCAGTGCGCGGACAGGCTGTTCCATGTCGGCGCGTAGCCGATGCGAAAACAAGGAGGCGTCAATCATGGCAAGACAATACAAATCGGGGTCTTGGGCGAAGAGCGGACGCGTCATGCCGGGCTGCCGCGTCGCGCCGAAAGTCATTGACCAGCTGTTGGCGGACGGGACGGTCGTCAAGGTCGGCGAAGACCAGATCTTCAGGACGGGCGAGATCGTCTCCCCCTTGCGGTCGTGTTTCCCGGACGGCGAGAATCGCGACGGGCACTTTTGCCTGGACCGGCTTTCTCCGCACGGACAGGGAGTCTGCTTTTACACGCGCAACGTCAACCACCTTGGCGGCAACTGGGGTTCGGAGAAGAAGCGCATCCAGATCGGGACGGACTTCCCGCGCCTCTATTCGGAGAACCGGCAGAACGGCGTCGAGACCGTCCTTCTTGGCGTCTACCATTACTACCCTGACGGCAAGTCGGGCGTGACGCTCTTCGTCTGCTTCAGTTCCGCGACCTATGCGAAGCGGATGACGAACAACTCGGCCGCGCACATCCACACGATCGACTTGCTGAATGCGCAGAAGAACGGCGTCTATCGTCGCCTGGACAAGTCGGGGAACGAGCTTCTCGTCCTTGACCGCGAAAACTTCGTCCGGCACGTCAACGGCATTCGCGGCGACGGCGGGCTTCCCTCGCTGGCGAGGGACCGGGAGATCCTCTCGTATCTTGGCGCGATGTTCAAGACGATTCCGCGAACGCTCAACGGCATCGACTGCTTCAAGGAGATGATGGCGGCGAACGACAAGACGCGGATGCGGCAGAGCGCATGGGAGGGATGGTATTGCGAACACTATCTCGAACGCTATCTGCACGGCAACCCGACCGACCTGATGGTCTGGTGGGGGAAGAAGGGCGCGGGCGAGCTCGACTTCGACTTGCGGTTCACGTGCGACGAGTGGTTCTACGGCGACGTCAAGTCGGACGCGGCGGGGAAGGCCGTCCAGGGCAACCTGAAGGAGAGCGTCGATCTGCTCGTGCTGGAGAAGCGCGGCCGGCTCTGGTACGTCGCGATCGAGTTCACGCCGCACCGCGACGCCGACTACGGCTACGAGACGACGAAGTGGTGGAATCGGCAGCTCGGCAAGGACGACAGGCCGATGTCGTATGCCACGCGGATGAAGCACTCGATTGACGTGAACCGCATGGACGTCTACGAGATCAACGCCGACACGATTCCATATCTGTCGGTTTTCTCCCCCAGCCCGTGCAAGGGGAAGCCTCGCCGCCTGAAGTACAAGATTCCCCACAAGATGAAGGAGTTCCTGCGAATCTACGAGCAGACGTGAAGGAATCTCACATTTTATAAAAAGTGAGATTTCGGGAAAACGACATGAAACCGAGCGAAGAGAACTCGATTCCCACGGCGCAGACGGCGAACCAGATTGTCGTCTACCAGCCAAACGAGACGATGCGTTTGGACGTGCGGCTCGACGGCGAGACCGTCTGGCTGACGCAGACGCAGATGTCAGAGCTGTTCGGGTGCACCGTGCGCAACGTGCGACTGCATCTTGCGAATGTCTATGCGTGCGGAGAACTCGACGAAAGGGCAACTAGGAAGGATTTCTTCCTCGTTCGACAGGAGGGTTCGCGTCAGGTCTCGCGAAATGTCGCTTGCTACAATCTCGACGCGATCATATCCGTCGGCTATCGCGTCAATTCCGTCCTGGGCGTTCGCTTCCGCCAGTGGGCGACGGGCGTTCTGCGCGAGTATCTGCTGAAGGGGTATGCCGTCAGCCAGAGGCTGAACCTGATGGAGGACAGGATCGACCGCCGCCTTGCACACCACGAGGCGCGGCTCGACACCTTGGAGGGCAAGGTCGACTTCTTCGTGCAGACGAAGGAGCCGCCGCTGCAGGGCGTGTTCTACGACGGGCAGCTGTGGGACGCCTGTTCGCTCGTGGAGCGGCTGGTGGCGCGGGCGAGGAAGTCGATCATGCTGATTGACAGTTGGGTGGG
>CAVGMG010000153.1:0-3395 GCA_963630185.1 Alistipes onderdonkii
TCCAGCGACGTCGAGCGCTTCGTCGGCAGGGAGTCGACCGTCGTGAGCATGTCGAGCCCGCCGTCTTCGAGGTCAAGCGTGAGCCAGATCTGGCGGGCGACGTTCGTCGCGCCAACGGGCGGCTCGACGATGCGGGGCTTCACCGCCAGGCGTGTGCCCGCGCTCGTCTCGGAGACGCTCGCGACCTTCTCGCCGACGAGCTTCGTCGAATAGCTCGCCGTGTCGGAGAGCTCCGCCGTCATGTTGTTCAGGGTGAGGAGCGACGTCCGCGCGATGTTCCGCGCCTTGCCCTTCGACTTGAGGGCCGTCACGCTCGCGCTGACGTTCACGTTCTTGCCGAGATAGGAGTAGGCGCCCGACCCGCCGAGGCCGGCGAGCGTCTCCGGCGTCAGCAGGTTGTCGACGTTCTGCCCGACGCCGGCCGAGTGGGTCTCGTTCTCGCGCGTGCGGCCGCCGGTCACGTTGAGCGAGAGCTGCCAGTCGAGCGCGTCCTCGCGCGAGAGCTCCAGCACCGTCACGCCGATCTCGACGAGCTTCTGCGGACGGTCCAGCTCGCGGATGAGCGACTCGTACATCGGCATCCTCGGCGCGGCGTCGCGCACGAGCACGGCGTTGAGGCGGTTCTCCGGGCGGACGATCGGCGTCGGCGCGGCCGACGACGCGGCGCGGTCGACCTCGTTCGTCCCCTCCTGCACCTTCGCGCTCCCGATCTGCATGATGTCCTGCAAGAGCGAGGCGACGCCGCGAATGGACGTGGACGTCTCAAGCCCCGTCCCCGTCGAGCGCTGGAAGCTCACGTCGTCCGCCCACGTGTAGGTGAGCGGGAAGAGCCGCGTCTCGACCTGGGTGAACGTGCGCTGCTCGCGCAGGCGGTCGGCCTTGGCGATCATGTCCACGACGAGCGTGACGTAGCGCGGCGGGCCGGAGACCATGACGAGCTCGCCGCCGGAGGCGGACTTGAGCGGGAAGCGCGAATCCTCCACGCCGAGGTCGCGCATGAGCGCGAGCACCTCGTCCGCCTTCATGTAGCGCAGGTCGAGGAGCGTCGTCAGGATCTCGCCGGAGCCGTAGACCCAGACCGTCGCGCCGTCGTAATACCACGTGAGGTTGTTCACCGTCGCCACGCGGTCGAGGAACTCGCGCGCCGGGACTTTGGCGAAGTCGCCGGACATCTCGCCGCGCACGGCCTCGCTCAGGACGATCGGGACGCCCTCCGCGACGGCGAACGTCTCCAGGAGCTCGCGCACCTTGAGGCTCCGCGCCGTCACCGAATAGTCCGGCACGCGCCAGGGGATCTCCGCCGCGCCCAGGAAAAGCGCCGCCGTGCAGGCGATCAACAAGGTCAGTCTCTTGAACATCATCATCCCCTTTTACGCGCCCTCCCTAAGGTCGTATCATCATTTCCGGGATTGCCGACGCCGTTTCGGCCCCCTTGACCCGCGCCCGCCACCAGTCGCACGAGGCCGTGAAGACCTCGAAGAAGCGCCGCAGAAGCGCATCGTCGGACGAGACGGGCAGATCCTGCCAGAGAATGACGCTGTCGGTCGCGGGGTCGTAGGCGAGGACGGCCTCCTCGCGCAGGACGCGCCCCGCCGCATAGTCGGCGAGCGCGACGAGATCCGCCTCCGAGGCGGGCGCAAGGTCGCTCGTCAGAAGGAGACGCCCCTTCTCGACGGACGCCTCGACCGCATGGCCGTCGACGAGAAAAGAGAAAGCGCCGGAGTCGGACGAAACCTCCTCCGGATAGCCAATCGCCTTGGCCAACGTGCTGACGGGTGTCTCTTTCATGCGGTATCGCGAGACATTATATCAAAATTCGGCATGGGCGGGGGCGGGAAATCGAGGACGGACTTGATGAGAGCGTCCAGCGCGTCCGTCTTGAGCGCGTCCGCCTCGTCGGCGGGGCGGATCCGGCCCGCCGCCTCCGTCGCCGCGTCCTCGGACGCCTTGCGCACGGAAAGGACGCCGCCGCCCGCCTCGGACGCGCCCTTCGCGGCCACGGCCTTGGCGTCGGAGGCCCCGACGGACGGCTGGTCGCCGAGGCGCCCCAGCGAGCCTGCGACCGACGTGAAAGTGTTGTTGATGTTCATGACGTCTCGTCTACGGACGGCCCCAAGGAAAGGTTACGGACTTTTTTCAGAGCCTGTAGTCCTGCATGAAGACGCCGAACTTGCGCTGGCGCTCGGCGAGCTCGTCGCCCGTCGCCGGGGGGTCGGGCCGCTCCGCCGCGCGGAGCTCGTCCGTCGCCGCCCCGAAGTCGAAGGCCGCCTCGTCGTCCTCGATCGGCGGCAGGCCGCGCCGGCGCAGCTCCTCGTTGACGGCGAGCCGCGCCTCGGGCGTCACCTTGATGCTTAAGACCTGCTCGCGGGTGAGGCCCTGGCTTTCCAGGAGCCGGTCGGTCTCGGCGATCCTCAGCCTCGCCTGCTCGACCATCGCGTCCGACTCGGCGATCGTCTTGCGGATGCCGGCGAGATACTCCTTCAGCTCCTCTTCGTTCATCACGTCACACCTCCGATCAGAAGCCGCACGGGCGCGAGGATGTCGCTCTCCTTCGTGTACATGAGCCGGTCGATGACGAACGGCAGGTAGATGACGAGCATGGCGACGCCGAGCGCGCTCTTGACCGGCATCGACAGGAAGAAGACGTTGAGCTGCGGGGCCGTGCGGTTGACGAAGCCGAGCCCGATCGTCGCGAGGAACATGAGGATGACGACGGGCGCGCTGATGACGACCGTCGTCTTGAGCATGTCGTCGAGCGCGCCGAGAAGCTGCTGCGGCGCGTGCGGGTGGAAGGCGAAGAAGTCGCCGAAGACGGGCCAGAGGCGGTAGCTCGCGTAGAGCGCGCCGAGGAGGAGGAGGACGGCCCCGGAGACGAAGAAGATCGTCGTCACGACCTGCGTGAAGAAAAGCCCCGTCGTCGAGACCTGCGAGCCCGAGAGCGGCGAGTAGACTTCGCCCATCGTCGCGCCGCGCTGGTTGTCGATGAAGTTGCCGACGTTCTCCGCCACGTAGAACGGGATCGCCGAGAAGAAGCCGATCATGAGCCCGATGAGGGCCTCCTTCGCCGCGACGAGCGCGAGCATCGCCCAGGGCAAGTCCGCCGTCGCCGGCATCGTCCGCTGCACGACCGGCACGACGAGAAAGGCGAACGCGAGGATGACGAGCCGCCGCGCCAGCCCCGTGATCATCCCCTCGCCGAAGGCCGGGCAGATCATGAGCGCGGCGGTGATCCGCACCGCCGCCATCGCGAAGGCGACGATCCAGCAGCCGAACTCGCCGTAGCCCGTCATTCGCCGAATCCCGACGCCCTACATGTTGTTCACGTTGCCCGTCATCACCGTGTAGAGCGACTTCAGGACGTTCGAGATGAGCGAGTAGGTGTCGTCGCGCTTCGA
>CAVGMG010000154.1:0-3387 GCA_963630185.1 Alistipes onderdonkii
GGGTCGGAGATCGTGTAGACCGCGTGGCCGAGGCCGTAGATGAGCCCCGTGCCGTCGCCGGCCTTCCTGTCGGCGATGCGCTCCAGGTACGCGGCGACCTCGTCGGCGCTGTCCCAGTTCTTGACGGCCGCGCGCATCTCGTCCATCTGGCGCATGACGCGCAGGTTCGCCCCGCCGTGGCGCGAGCCCTTCAGCGAGAGGATGGACGCGGCGATCGACGAGTAGATGTCGGAGTGCGACGAGGTCACGACGTGCGTCGTGAACGCCGAGTTGTTGCCGCCGCCGTGCTCCGCGTGGAGGATGAGCGCGAGGTCGAGGACCTCCGCCTCCAGCTTCGTGTAGCGGCCGTCGTCGCGCATGAGCAGGAGGATGTTCTCGGCCGTCGTCTTCTGCGCGTCGGGGTTGCGGATCATGAGGGACCCGTTGTCGTGGTAGTGCTTCTTGGCCTGGTAGGCGTACGCCGCGATCGTCGGCATGGAGCCGATCAGGCTGATCGACTGCGCCAGGCACCGCTCGATGGAGAGGTCGTCCGGGCTGCCGTCCTCGTCGAAGGCGTAGGCGAAGAGCGTCGCGCGCGCGAGGCCGTTCATGAGGTCCTTCGGCGGATGCTTCATGATGGCGTTCTCCTTGAAGCCGTCCGAGAGGCGGCGGCACGCGCCGATGCGCCTCTTCCAGTCCACGAGCTCGCGCGACGTCGGCAGCTCGCCGAAGAGCAGGAGGTAGGCCGTCTCCTCGTAGCCGAAGCGGTGCTCGCGCCTGTCGGCGCGGACGATGTCCTTGACGTTGATGCCGCGGTAGAAGAGCTCGCCCGGAATCGCCTTGCGCTCCCCTTCGTCCATCATGTAGCCGTGGACGTTGCCGATGGTCGTCAGCCCGACGAGGACGCCCGTCCCGTTGTCGTTCCGCAAGCCGCGCTTCACGCCGTACTTCCTGTAAAGGGACGGATCGATGAAATCGGCCTTTCGCACTTTGTCGGCCTGAGCTTTGAGCCATTGAGTTTCAGTCATAGGATGATATTATCCTAAAAATCAGGCCTGAAATCAAGACGGCGAACGCGCCGCGCCGTCAAAGCCGTTCGGAGGGGTCGGGGGCGAGGCCGGCGAAGGAGCCGTCGCGGAGCGCCTGGAGCGCGTCGCCGACGAGAAAGAGCGAGCCGGCGACGAGGACGCGCACGCCCTCCCCACGCGAGGACGGATCGGCGTGCGACAGGGTGAAGGCCTCCTGGAGCGAGGAGCACGCCGTCGCCGCAAGACCCGCCGAGCGCATGGTCGCGGCAAGCTCGTCCGCCGGAAGCGAACGCGGATTCGACGTGCGCACGGCAAACGCCCGCGAGACGAGGGGGAAAAGCGCATGCAGGACGCTTGCGACGTCCTTGTCCGCGCACGCGCCGAAGACGAGTTTGAGAGGCCCTTTCACGTCCGCGTCCGCCTTGAGGGCTTGGACAAGCGCGTCCGCCGCCGGCGGATTGTGCGCCCCGTCCAGCAGGACGTTCCCGACTTTCTGGAACCTGCCCGGCCACGACGCCTTCGCGAACGCCCCGCCGACGAGCGGCACGCCCGCCGTCCGAAGGGCCGCCATCGCCGTCATCGCGTTCTCGCGGTTGAACGACCCCGCAAGCGCGAGGTCGCCCGGGATCTCGCCGTCCCGCACGACGTCGGGCGCATAGACGAACGGTGCGCCGCGCGTCGCCGCCAGACGGCGGATCTCGTCCACGACGGCCGCCTCGTTCCGCCCGAGGACGATCGGCACGCCTTCCTTGACGATGCCCCCCTTCTCGCGCGCGATTTCGGGAAGCGTCGAGCCGAGCCACGAACAGTGGTCGAGCCCGATTCTCGTGATGACCGTCATCTCGGGGCGGCAGACGTTCGTCGCGTCGAGCCGTCCGCCAAGGCCGCACTCCAAAACGGCGCGGCGCACGCCACGCGACCGGAAGAGGACGAAGGCGACGGCGGTCAAGGCCTCGAAGAACGTCATCTCGAACGAGGGGCCGAGGCGTTCGGACGCCTCCAGGACGCCATGCGCGGCCTCTTCGAGAGAACGCTCGTCCACCATCTCGCCGTCGATGACGAAGCGTTCGCGAAGCGAGACGAGATGCGGCGACGTGTAGCGGGCGACCGTCTCGCTTGGCCGAGCCGCCCGCAAGGCAGCGTCCAGAAGCGCGACGACGGCCCCCTTGCCGTTCGTGCCGGCGACGTGCCAGGCGCGGAACGACGCTTCGGGCGAGCCGAGCGCGGCGGCAAGCGCGCGAATCGTCTCAAGGCCGGGGCGCATCCCGAAGCGGCGGCGGGAGATGAGCTGTCCCAAGTCAGTCATCGTCCTCCTCCCGGAGCGCCGAGAGGATGGCCTCGGGCGTCACCTTCTCGCCCTTGACGCGCAGGACGATGAGGCGCGTGATGAGCGCCGACTCGAAGTCCGAGAGGCACACGCCGTCCTTGCGGTCTTGCAGGATGCGCAGGAGGTCGTTCGTCGTGAGCCTGTATTTCGTCTCGCGGCGCGGCACGAAGAGGTCGGTGAGGAACATCGCGACGGCGGTGAGCGGCGCGAGCGCCTTCGCCATGACCTCGTAGGGCCCGATGAGCGTCAGGACGCGGCGGAGCGGACGCGCCGCGCAGAGGAGCTTGGGCATGAACTCGGACGTGTAGAGCACCGTGAACGCGGCGAGGAAGCTGCAGACGCCGCTCGCCGTCGCGTGGTCGGCGAGGAGGCGCGAGATGAGCGCGGCCGTCGCCGTCGAGTAGGTGACGTTCGCGATGTTGTTGCCGATGAGGATCGTCGTCGTCGCCCGCCCCATGTCCTGGATGACCCGCTGCACCTTCTTCGCGCGGCGGCCGCCCTCGTGCGCGAGGTGCAGGATGCGCTCGCGGCTCACCGAGAGGAGCGCGGTCTCCGTGCCGGAGCAGAACGCCGACCAGACGAGCGCCAGGAGCGCGACGAGAACGAGGAGGAAAGTCGTCATGCGTCGTCCTCCTCCGTCCGCTCGACGGCCTCGTCCGTCTCCGCGAGGATCTCCGCGTCGTCCGCGACGGTCTCGCGCGAGAGCACCTCCAGCCGCACGAGCGTGACGCGGCGGTGGCGGCGCTTGAGGACGGTCGCCCGGCAGCCGTCCGCGACGATCTCCTGGCCGACGTGCGGGATGCGCTCGGCGTGGAACTGGACCCAGCCGGAGAGGCGGTCGGCGTCCTCCGCCTCCAGCTCGACGTCGAGGGCGCGGTTGACCTCGTCCAGCGACGCGCGCGCGTCGATCTCCCAGACGTTCGGCGCAATGCGCTCCAGGCGCGGCTCGGCCATCTTCGCCCCCTGGAAGACGCCGGGCCCCACGATGAGCTCCAGGACGTCGTTCGGCGTGATGATGCCGGCCGTGCCGCCGTATTCGTCGAGGACGACGGC
>CAVGMG010000155.1:0-3358 GCA_963630185.1 Alistipes onderdonkii
TTCCGGCGGCGGCGGCGCTGGTCCATGAAGCACCACATGACGTCGTTCGTGTCGAACATGATCTCGATCCAGTTGCCGCGGTCGGGGATGATGCGGACCGAGAGGAGCGGCTGGCCGTTCGCGTGGACCTGGCGCTCGCACGAGATGCCGGGGCTGCGGTGGAGCTGCGAGACGATGACGCGCTCCGCGCCGTTGACGACGAACGCGCCGTCGGGCGTCATGATGGGCATGTCGCCCATGAAGACGTCCTCTTCGCGCACGTTCGTGCCGTCCTGGAGGCGGAACGTGACGCGCAGCGAGCGGACGAAGCTCTCGCCGTCGCGAAGGGCCTCAAGATAGTCCTTCTTCGCGGGGTCGAGATGGTAGCCGACGAAGTCGAGCTTGTAGCGGCCGTCGTAGCTCGTGACGGGGAAGATCTCCTTGAAGATGGCCTGGAGGCCCTGGTTCTTGCGCTTCTGCGGCAAGACGTCGGGCTGGAGGAATTCCTCATACGACTTCGTCTGGATGTCGATGAGATCGGGCATCGGGGAAGACATTCCCTGGAGTTTGCCGAACACGGTGCGTTCTGCGCTCATAGGCTTACCTCTTTTATCTTTTAAAAACGACGAAAAAACGGACGACTGGCCCCGCCGAATGCCTGAAGTGTGGTAAGCGGCCACTTTGTTAACTGTACATTCTTAAGGTGAAAATTGTATAGAGTATATCATAAACACATCTTCGCCGCAAGGGGGTTTTTCGCAAAATCTGCGTCAGGCGGCGCGAAATTTTGGTATAATGTGCCGAACATGACGTGCAAAGGACTTGTCTTGATGAGCGGAGGGCTCGACAGCCAACTCGCCGTGCGCCTTCTCCAGGAAGCGGGGGCGTTCGTCGAGGCGCTCACGTTCGTCACGCCCTTCTTCGACGACGCGAACGCGAGGAAGGCCGCCGCCGCCCTCGGCGTCAGCCTCCGCCGGGTCGACTTCCTCGACGACGAGCTCGCCCTTCTCGAAAACCCGCCGCACGGCTTCGGCGGCGCGATGAACCCCTGCATCGACTGCCACGCCCTGATGATCCGCCGCGCCGGCGAGCTGATGGCGCGCCTCGGCTACGACTTCGTCGCGACGGGCGAAGTGCGCGGGCAGCGTCCCATGAGCCAGAACGCCCAGGCCCTGCAGACGGTCGAAAAGGCCTCCGGCCTCAAGGGCCGCCTCGTGCGGCCCTTGAGCGCGAAGCTCCTGCCGCCCACGATTCCCGAAGAGGAGGGGAAGCTCGACCGCGAGAGGCTTCTCGACATCTCGGGCCGCTCGCGCACGCGGCAGATCGCCCTCGCCGAACGCTTCGGCATCCGCGACTACCCCTCGCCGGCGGGCGGCTGCAAGCTGACGGAAAAGGCGTTTTCGCGCAAGCTGAAAGACCTCAAAGACCACGAGGGCTTCAAGAGCCGCGCGCTCATCGACCTCCTCCAGGTCGGACGCCGCTTCCGCCTGCCGGGCGGGTCGGGCGTCGTCCTCGGCCGCGACGAGCGGGAGAACGCCGTGCTCGCCGCGCTCGACCTGCCGGGCGCCGTGCGCCTCGTTCCCGAGGGCGACCTCGTCGGGCCGACGGCGCTCGTTCCCGTCCTGGCCGCGCCGGAAGACCTCGCCCTCGCCAAGGGCGTCGTCCGCGCCTGGTGCCGCGGCACGGCGGAGGAAGACCGCGCCCCCTACCGGGCTTTCCAGATTCTCTAAAGCCAAGGAAAAACAAAATGATCGAATCGCTCGCCGCACACCTGGACACGTTCGCCGCCCTCGCGCCCGTCTGGGGGCTCGTCTTCGTCTTCGTCTTCATGACGATCGAGTCCTCCTTCATCCCCTTCCCGTCCGAAGTCGTCATGATCCCCGCCGGCTTTCTCGCCGCGCGTGGCGAGTTCGGCTTCGAGAACGCCTTCGTCGCCCTCGGCGCGTCGATCGTCGTCGGCGTCCTCGGCTCGCTCGCCGGGGCCTACGTGAACTACTTCCTCTCGATGAAGGTCGGCAAGCCCTTCCTCCTGAAATACGGCAAGTGGTTCTTCCTCAAGCCCGCCGCCCTGGAACGCGCCTGCGAGCTCTTCAACCGCTACGGCGCCGCGACGACGTTCATCTGCCGCATGATCCCGGCCATCCGCCAGCTCATCTCGATTCCGGCGGGCATCGCGCACATGCCGATGGCGCCGTTCACGGTCTTCACGGCGCTGGGGGCCGGCATCTGGACGGCGATCCTGGCCGTCGTCGGCTTCGTCCTCGGCCAGTCGGCGCGCGACATGAGCTATCTCGAACTCTGCACGACGGGCGCGAAGATGGCGTCCGACAACCTCCCGCTCGTCATCGGCGTCTCGGTCGGCCTCGTCCTCCTCTACGCCCTGGCAAGCCATCTCGTCATGCGCCGTCCGAAAGGCGCGTGATCCATGCTCCTGCGCGTCCAGCACCTGAAGATCGCCTTCTCGCTTGAGGGGCGGCGTTCCGTCCCCGTCCGCGACATCTCCTTCGAGATTCCCGAAAACGGGCGCGTCGCCCTCGTCGGGGAGTCGGGCTGCGGAAAGTCGCTCACGGCGCTCGCCCTGGGCGGGCTTGTCGACCGCGCCGAGATCTCCGGCGTCCTCGAGGGGTCGCCGCGCCTTTCCTACGTCTTCCAGAACCCGATGCAGAGCCTCAACCCCGTCATGCGCATCGGCAGGCAGATCCGGGAGGCGTTTCCGCGCAAGGCCTCGCATACGGCCTCGGTCGAAAGCCTCCTCAAGAGCGTCGACCTTGCCGAAAGCGTCGCCTCGCGCTATCCGTGCGAGCTTTCGGGCGGGCAGCAGCAGCGCGTCATGATCGCCATGGCGCTGGCCGCCGAGCCGGATCTTCTCGTCGCGGACGAGCCGACGACGGCGCTCGACGTGACGACGCAGCGCGACGTCCTCGACCTCATCCAGTCCATCGCCGACGCGCGGCGGATGGCGACGCTTCTCATCACGCACAATCTCGGCCTCGTCGCGCGCTATGCGAAGGACGTCCACGTCATGTATGCGGGCGAGATCGTCGAGCACGCCGCCGTGGGGGAGATCCTGACGCATCCGCGCCACCCCTACACGCAGGGGCTTCTCGCCGCCGTGCCGCGCCTCAACGCCGAGCAGGACGCGCCGCTTCAGGAGATTCCGGGGACGGTCCCGCCGCCCTGGGCCTGGCCGACGGGCTGCGCCTTCCATCCGCGCTGCCCCTTCGCCACGGCCTCCTGCGCAAACGCAGACTTCCACCCTCCCTGCCCGCGCGTCTGACGCCGAAGTGTCAGGTTTTAGGTGTTAGGTTCAAGGTTTTAGGTTTCAGGTTTCAGGTTTTAGCCACGAATCTTCACGAATCGGCACAAATCTATTCGCGAA
>CAVGMG010000156.1:0-3338 GCA_963630185.1 Alistipes onderdonkii
TCGCGCAGGCAGTCCACGTTGCGGTAGATGTCGCGGCAGAGGCTGATCTTGTAGAACGGATAGCCCCGGATCATGTCGGCGAGCTTCTTGATCGTCTGCGGGCTGTGGGCGTCGCGCATCTGGCGAATGGTCGAGCCCGTCAGCTGCGCGATCGCCCGGCTCTTCTCCTGCGGCGTGCAGGGCGTGACGCTCGGGTCGGGGTCGGAGACGATCTCCGGGAAGAGGCAGGCGCGGATCGGATAGCGGTCGCGGAACTGGCCGTGATACGCCGCGATGCTGAAGACGTATTTGTCCTTGCGGGCGTTCATCGAGAGGAACTTGCCCCTGAAGTCGTCGAACATCTCGCTGTACATCGTCGGCGACAGCGTGATGATCGAGTAGAACGGGTAGGCGTAGAGCTGCCCGTCCGCCTCGCGTTCCAGGATCTGGTAGTCGTCCGAGACGTATTCGAGCCCCTTGACCATCGCGAGCACCGTGAGCGTCGACTTGCCGCGATGCCCCGTGCCGCAGAGGAGGACGCCGTTCCCGCCCATGCCGACGCACGCGCCGTGCGCGAGGTTCGCCGTCGGCGACTTGACGACCTGGTTCACGAACTGGACGAAGATGTGCCCTTCCTTGATGAACTCCTCCGGGTCGGGGTTCCTGACGCCGTAGTAGTAGGTCTGCGCCGCCTGGTCGACGGCCTCGACGTAGCCGCGCGAGACGTGGTAGAAGACGACGGGGTTCCACTTCGAGAAGTCGTCGCACAGGATGTCGAGATCGCCGCACGGGCTCTTGTTCATGATGGCTTCGAGGCGCATGCGGGCGCGGAGCGCGAAGTCGCGGCGGGCGAACGGCTCGACGAAGCGCTCGACGCGGGGCTCCTTCCACACGACGAGCGTCGCGTCCCAGGTCGGCTGCTCCGGGCGGATCGACCACGCGAGCTGCCGGTCGACCTGCGGCACGAACGCCGCGTCGTGGAGGAGGACGCGCAGCGTCTTCGAGCCGAGCCGGACGAAGCGCGTGGCGACGAGCGGGCAGTTCGCCTCGACGAAGGTCTTTATCGCGGCGATCTGGCGGGCGACCCCGGCGGGGGACATCTTAACGAGCATGGCCGACCTCCCTGTCGAAATGGCGGAGCCACCACGCGACGGCGCGCGGGTGGTCGTCGATGTGCTTGAGAACCTGGTGGTAGAGCTCGTCCGAGACGTAGGTCTTGAACGCCTGCCACGAGGCGAACGCCCTGCCGATGCGCAGCTTCTTGCAGCGCATCCGCACGGGGGTGCGGTGGTAGAGCGTGAACCACACCTCGTTGCTGTAGTCGAGGAGCGCGCGCCCGAAGCTCGAACGATCCGTCGCCTCGGGCGGGAGGACGCCGCGCACGGTCGCGTCGACGAACGCCGTCGCCATCGCGAACGGGTATTCGAGGCCCGTCAGGCGCACGTCCTCGAAGACCTCCGCCCACGAGAAGTCCGGCTTGGACTGCGCCAGGTAGGCGACGTCGAAGGCGGCGTTGACGATACTGGGGACCGACGTCGTGTTGCGCAGGTTCTTGGAGAGGTTGGTGAGGACGATGAACGCGAGGTCCTCGGCGCGGGGCACGAACGTCTCGACGCCGAACGCGCGGACTTTCGCGGCGCGGCTGAAGAGGCGCTCCGTGAACTCCGCCCCGCAGGGCTTGCCGAAGTCGAGGTAGCGGTGCACGTCGAGGACGCCCGTGCCGTTGACGGGCTCCTTGAAGTCCTTCGAGTGGACCTCGTTCTCGTCGCCGACGACGTAGCCGAGCGACTTGACGATCTCGCACGCCTTGGCGAACTGCCCTTCGTCGCGGACGAGGACGTCGAAGTCGCCCATGATGCGCGGGCGGTCGGGGCGGAGGTGCTTCATCGCGCCGCCCTTGACGAGCAGCGGCACGACGCCCGCCGCGTTGAGGGCGCGGCCGATCCTGCCGTAGTGCGAGACGAGCTGCAGGTTCGCGAACCGCGTCCGGTTGAAGAGGCCCGCGAGGCGCGGCCCCGTGTAGGCGTTGAACCTGAGCTCGGGATGCTCGTTCTTCACGTAGGCGAGCGCCATCGCCTTGCCCGCGCCGGCGACCTCGATGTCCCAGACCGCCAAGAGCTCGTCGAGCCGCTCCTGCGTCGGGTGTTTCTCGAAGGCGTATTCGATCAGCTTCCGGTCGACGGGACCGATGACCTCCCGCTGCAACTTCTCCACCAGTCTCTCGAATGTCGTCATCTCTCTCCTCTCGTCATGCGCCACAGACGGAACTTCGCCTTGAGCGAGAGCCGTCCGCGCAGAATGGGGTAGTCCGCCACGAGGGCGCGGTGCGCGGACAGAAGCTTGCGCCGCAGGTCCGCGCTCTTTGACTTGTAGACCTTGCCGATCGTCGACGAGTGGCTGTCCGCCGCCTGGCGCAGGGCGAAGCCGAAAGAGGGGCGGCCCTTCGCGTAGTCCAGCACGTGGCGGACGACGGAGACGGCGGAGACGAGCTTCTCGTCGTCGAACGGCGAATGGATCGTCGAGGTCCCGCCCGCGTTCGTGTTGTAGACGTAGAGCGGGCGGTCGATCTCCGCGAACGACGCGACGTCGCAGAAGATTTCGGTCATGTAGGCGAAGTCCTCGAACTTGAACGGCTCGAACCGCCGCGAGCGGACGAGATCCGCCGCGAAGAACTTGTTGCAGACCGAATACTGGACCTTCATGCCGGCGATCCGGCGCGACGGGCGAACGCGGAAGCGGGGCGCGTCCGACGGCGCGGCGCGGAGAAGGTCGAACGCATCCTTGAGAAACGAGGACGAGACGACGAGGCTCGCGCCGGACGCGCGGGCGACCCGAGCGAAACAGGAGAGCGCGTCAGGCATGATGGCGTCGTCGGCATCGGCGAAGACGACGCCGTCGCCCGTCATCACGTCCAGGCCGAGGTTGCGCGCGGCGGACTGTCCGCCATGCGCCTTTCGCTCGACGCGCACGCGATCCGCGTAGCGGGCGAGAATCTCGGCGGAGCGGTCGGTCGAGCCGTCGTCGACACAGATGATTTCCGCCGAGTCGCAGGACGGCAGATTCTCCGCCGCCGCCAGGACGGAATCGAGACACCGCGCCAGATCGCGTTCGGCGTTGTAGACGGGGATGATGACGGAGAGTTTCATCGGCTCTCCGAATCCTTCCAAGTCAACGTGTTCGCCATCGCCTCCCTTTCCTCCGCGCCCGTCAGACCAAGGCACAGCCGCCGGGCGCGGAAAAAGGAGCGGCGTGCCTTCACATCGATGTTCTACATGAGGCACGACCAAGCGCCTTACCAAAAACACGGAATAGAGGACACGCCGCGTGACCAGCACGCGACGCATCTCACATACTCGGCT
>CAVGMG010000157.1:0-3315 GCA_963630185.1 Alistipes onderdonkii
GTCCCGAACCTCGGAGATTTCACGAAGATTGGGGAACGGGGAACTGGGAATTGGGAACGGGAAGAGAGGGATGAGGGATGGGGGATGAGGGATGAGAAAGCGGGGAACGGGGAACAGGGAACTTGGAACGGGAAGAGAGGAGGCGGCGATGTCGGGGAAATCGACCTCCTGGTCGGGGGAAGCCCGTGCCAGTCGTTCTCAAGCGGCGGAAGCCGGGGCGGCGTCGCCGACCCGCGAGGAGAGCTCGCGCTCGAGTTCGCCCGCCTGGCCCTCCGCTCGCGCTGCCGCTGGACGGTCTGGGAGAACGTCCCCGCCGTCCTCACGGTCGGCGGCGGACGAGACTTCGCGCGGATCCTCTCCGCGTTCGCCGGGTGGGAGCCGCAAGTCCCCGTCGGCGGATGGGGGAACTCTGGGGCCTGCACCGGCGCGGACGGACGCTTCGGCGTCGCGTGGCGCGTGCTGGACGCTCAATACACCCGAGTTCCCTCATTTCCGGGGGCGGTGCCGCAGCGAAGGCGCCGTCTCGTCCTTGTCGGCCGTCGCGGAGACCGGACCCGCGCCGCAGAGGCTCTGCTTGGCGGCGAGCTGTGCGGAGGCGATGCTCCGCCGCGCCGCGAGGCTGGGCTACCGGATGCCGCCCGCGCTGGAGCGCGTCCTTCGGGCGAGTGCTTCCCGATCGACATGATGAACCTCGAGGGGCGGACGAAAGACCTGAAGTCGAAGTGCTACGGCGAGGCGAGAGCCGCGATGTACACCCTCCGCGCCAGCCACGTCAACGCGATCTGCACGCCGACGCAGCTCCGGCGGCTCCTGCCGGTCGAGAGCGAGCGGCTCATGGGGCTTCCGCCGGGATGGACGGACGTGCCGTGGAAAGGGAAGGCGCACGCGCCCGACGGCCTCAGGCACCGGGCGTGCGGAAACTCGATGTGCGTGAACGTGATGCGCTGGGTCGGCGAGCGGATCGCCGCCGTGGAGGCGGGAAAGGAGTTCGGAGACTATGGAATCGTCCAAGATCGAGCAAGCGGTGGAGCGCCTCCTCCTCTCGCCGAAGCGCGTGGAGGTTGACGGGCAGTCCGTCGAGAACCACTCCGCCGCCGACCTCGTGACGCTCCTCAACTACTATGCCTCAAAAGACACCCTCAAGGGCCGGCGCCTGCCGATCCGCATCGCCAAGATGGCGGCGGGGGGAGGCGCGGCATGAGGATGTGGCCTTGGGGAAAGACGGGGAACGGGGAACAGGGAACGGAGAACGGGAAGAGGAAAGGGATGGGGGGTGCGGGAGGAGGGACGAGGGAGGAGAAGAGGAGGCCCTCCGTTTTGGCGCGGCTGCTGCGGGCGCGGTTCGACGCGGCGCAGACGACGAGGGACAACGCCCGCCACTGGGGCGCGGCCGAGTTCCTCTCCGCCGACGCCGAGGCCGACGCGGACGTCCGCAGGACGCTCCGCGTCCGCGCCCGCTACGAGGTGCAGAACAACTCCTACGCGCGCGGCATCGTGAAGACGCTCGCGGACGACGCGGTGGGGACGGGGCCCCGCCTGCAGATGCTCTTGGACGACGAGGAAGTCAACAGGCGGATCGAGCACGACTTCCAGGCCTGGGCGAAGAGGACGAGGCTCGCCGCGAAGCTCCGCACCATGAGGATGGCGCGGTGCCAGGACGGCGAGGCCTTCGCGGTCCTCGCCCAGAACCCGAGACTTGAAACGAACGTGAGGCTGGACCTGCAGCTCGTCGAAGCCGACCGGGTTACGGACGACATATTGACGGGCGACGGGCGGCGGGTCGACGGCATCGCGTTCGACGACTTCGGGAACCCCGTCTCGTACCGGGTGCTGAAGAGGCACCCGGGCGGGACGGAGTGCTTCGACTCGGCGGACGCGGTGACGGTGCGGGCGGAGAGCATGATCCACGTCTTCCGGCAGGACCGCCCGGAGCAGCACAGGGGGATCCCGGAGATCACGGCGGCCCTCCCCCTCTTCGCGCACCTGAGGCGGTTCACGCTCGCGGTCGTGAGCGCGGCGGAGGCGGCGGCGGACTTCGCGGGCATCCTCTACACGGACGCGCCCGCGAACGGCGAGGCGGACAGCGTGGAGGCGATGGACACGATCCAGCTCGAGCGCAACATGCTCCTCACCATGCCGGGCGGCTGGAAGATGAGCCAGGTCGACCCGAAGCAGCCCGTCACGACCTACGGCGAGTTCAAGCGCGAGATCCTCAACGAAATCGCGCGATGCCTCTCGATGCCCTACAACGTCGCGGCCGGGAACTCGTCCGGCTACAACTACGCCTCCGGGCGGCTCGACCACCAGACCTACTACAAGTCGCTCGCGGTCGACCGCGCCTTCATGGAGGCGGAGGTCCTCGACCGCACGTTCGCGGCGTGGGTGCGCGAGTGGTCGCTCGCGACGGCGACGGACGTCGACCCGTGCGGATGCCGCCACGTGTGGTTCTGGGACGGGCAGGCGCACGTCGACCCCGCGAAGGAGGCGAACGCGCAGGAGAAGAGGCTGAAGAACATGACGACGACCCTCGCGGCGGAATACGCCCGGCAGGGCAAGGACTGGGAGACGGAGCTGCGGCAGGTCGCCAAGGAGCGCGCGCTCATGCGCGAGCTCGGCGTCGGCGACGGCGCGGCGGAGGACGCGGCAAAGGACAGAGAACCTGAAAGCGAAAGCGAAGGAGAAGACGGAGATGGAGACGGAGAATAGCGGAAAGGCGTGCGGCGGAGAGTACCTGGAGATCGCCGCCTCGGGCGACGGCGGGGGGCGCCACCGGGTGTCGGGGATCGCCTACTCGGGCGGGAAGATGCGGCTCGCCGGGTGGTCGAAGCCGGTGGTCGTGGACCTCTCGGGGATGACGGTGCCGGAGTCGGTGCCGCTCCTCGCGGACCACGAGAACCACGCGCTGGGGCGCGTCGGCGTCGTGTCCGCGAAGGCCGAGGGCGGGAGGCTCGCGGTCTCGGGCGAGATCGTCGCGGGCGGCGCGCTCGCGGAGGCCATCGTCGCCCAGGGGCGGGCGGGCGCGGACTGGCAGCTCTCCATCGGCGCGGAAGTCGAGGCCGCCGAGCTCGTCCGGGACGGGAGGCGGGCGGTCAACGGGGCGGAGCGGGAGGCCCCGTTCTACCGCGTCACGAAATCCACCTTGCGGGAGGTCAGCGTCGTCGCCGTGGGCGCGGACCGCTCGACGCACATGACGGTCACGGCGCAACTTCAACTGAAGGGAGACTCAATCATGGAGACGGAGGTCAAGGGGAACGGGGAGACGGGAACAGGGAACGGGAAGACGGGGAACGGGGAACAGGGAACGGGGAACGGGAC
>CAVGMG010000158.1:0-3312 GCA_963630185.1 Alistipes onderdonkii
TCCGGCATCGAGATGCGGTCGGGGTTGAGGAAGCGCTCGAACAGGAGGTCGTATTTGAGCGGGTCGACGTTCGTGATCTTCAGCGCGTAGGCGACGGCCGAGCCCGCCGCCGAGCCGCGCCCAGGGCCCACCCAGACGCCGCACTCCTCCCGCGCCGCGCGGATGTAGTCGCAGACGATGAGGAAGTAGCCGGGGAAGCCCATGAGCTTGATCGTGTCGAGCTCGAACTGGAGACGTTCGCGGACGGCCTCGGGGATCTCGCCGCCCTTCGCCGCGTCGCCCCAGCGCGTCGCCGCGCCCGCCCAGACGAGCGAGGCGAGGTAGTCGGCCTCGAACTTGATGCGCAGGACTTTTCCGTAGCCGCCGAGGCGCTCGAAGTTCCCCTCCTTCTGGGCGTTGAACTCCGTCCGTAGGCTCTCTTCGTCGAACTTCTTTCCGTAGTCCTCCTCCGTGCCGAAGGAGAGGGGAATCGCGAACTTCGGCATGATGGGCGGCGAGTTCAAGTCGTAGCTCTCGACGCGCTCGGCGACGTCGCGCGTGTTGCGGACGACCTCCGGGCATTCCGCGAAGAGGGCCCGCATCTCCTCTTCCGTCTTGAAGTATTCCTGGCCCGTGTAGATCATGCGCTTCTCGTCCGACATCTTCTTGCCCGTCGAGAGCGCGAGGAGGACGTCGTGCGAGTCGTCGTCCGCCGCGTCGAGGAAGTGGACGTCGTTCGTCGCGATGACGCGAATGTCGAGCTTCTTGCCGAGCGCGAGCGTCCCCTTCAGGATGCGCTGCTGCCGCGCATAGAGGTCGGCGAACTCCTGCTGGGCGGAGAGGGGGACTTCGGGGCCCGCCTTGACGGCCTTGTGGAGCATGACCTCCAGCGAGTAGTTCTCGCCGAAGATCTCCTTGTAGCGACGCGCAAGCCGCTCCGCCTCCTCCAGGCGTCCGCTCGCCAGCGCGCGCGGCACGTCGCCCGAGACGCACGCCGACGAGCAGTGCAGCCCCTCGTGGTGCTTTTCGAGAAGCGCCATGTCGATGCGCGGGCGCATGTAGAACCCGTGAATGTGCGCCTCGCTGATGAGCTTGACGAGGTTGTGGTAGCCCGTCAGGTTCATCGCGTGGAGGCAGAGGTGGTGGCGGAACTCCGACTTGTCGCGCGAGCGGAGGTCGCCCGTGCTCGTCACGTACGCCTCGCACCCCAGGATGGGCTTGATGGGCTTTGACGCGAATTCGCCGTATGTCTTCTCGTCCTTCGAGCGGCAGGCGTCGTAGAAGGATTTAAGCGCGAACAGGTTTCCGTGGTCGGTCACGGCGACGGCCGGCATCCCGAACGCCCGCGCCTTCTTGACGAGCGGCACGATGCCGCACTGCCCGTCGAGGAGGGAGTAGGTCGTGTGCAGGTGGAGATGGACGAAGTCGGACATGGCTACGCCGTGGCGCACAGAAGGGCCTCGCGGCGGAAGAGGGCAATCGTCTTGCGCACGCGCGCGGCCGTCAGCGTCGGATGCACCCAGAAGCCGATCGTGTTCTCCTTCAGGAAGGAGGCCTCGGGCATCGGGGCGAGAAGCGGCCACATGATCCGGTAGACGTCGGCCCCCTTCTTCTGGAGGCGTTCGATGAAGTCCGCGACGGAGACGCGAAGCTTCGCCGCGTCAAGGACGAAGGGAACGAGATAGAAGCTCGCGCGGCGCGTCGGCGTGTCGAGCGGGGGGATAAGGACGAGCGGATGGGACGCGAGCGCGTCCCGGAGCATCGTCGCGAAACGCCGCCGGCGCGGCGCGTTCCACGTCTCGAACCGCTCCAGCTCGCACCGCCCGATCGCGCTCTGGATCTCGGTGAGCCGTGCGTTCGTCCCGATGGCGTCGAACGCCTTGGGCTGCGAGCCGACGATCCAGCCGTGGTCGCGCAGGGATTCGACTCGTTCGAGGACATCCTTGCGCCTGGCGACGACAAGCCCCCCTTCGCCGCCCGTCGTGATGTGCTTCGACTGGCAGAACGAGTAGCACCCCGCGTCGCCGAGCGTGCCGACCTTCTTCCCTTTGTACTCGCCGCCCCAGCACTGGGCGCAGTCCTCGACGACGAAAAGCCCGTGCGCCTTGGCGAGTTTCAGAATCGGCGCCATGTCAACGACCTGCCCGTAGAGGTGGACGACGACGACCGCCCGCGTCCGGGGCGTCAGGCACGCGCGGATGGTGTCCGCCGAGAGGAGGTGGTCTTGTCCGACGTCGGCGAAGACCATCTTCGCGCCGACACGCGCCGCGCACGTCGCGGAGGCGCGGAACGAATAGGGCGTGACGACGACCTCGTCGCCGGGCCCGACCCCGAGGGCCATGAGGGCGAGCTCCAGCGCCTGCGACCCGTTCGAGACCGCGAGCGCGCACGGAACGCCGAGGAAGCGGGCGCACGATTCCTCGAACGTGCGCCCCTCGGAGCCCGTCCAGTAGTTGACGCGCCCCGTGTGGAGGATGTCAAGGACGCGCCTGTCGGCGGTGCGGCTGAGCCGTGGCCAGAGAAGAGGTTGTTCGCGCATCCCCGACGGCCGTCCTCACCCGCGAACCTCGCGGAAGAAGCGGCGCATCTCGTCGGCCGACTTCGCGGCGGCGAGCTTGTCGTAGCCGCAGTCCGTCCGGAGAGCCTTCGAGATGAAGCTCATGAGCTGCAGATACGGCGTCTGCGTCGTGTCGTTCGCCAAGGTCAGGACGACGATGGAAACCGGCGTGTGGTCGATCGTCTCGTAGTCGGCGATGCATCCGCCGGGCGAGCCGCTGTTGTCGAGGATCGCGACCGCGCCGACGATGCCGTCCACGGACGGGCTCCGGCCATGCGGAACGGCGATGCCGTGGTCAAGGCCGGTCGGCATGGACGCCTCGCGGCGCAGGACGGCGGCCGTCGCCTCCTCGACGCTGTGCACGGCGGACGGATGGGCGGCGGCGATCTCGGCGACGAGCTTCTCGATGGCCTCCTTCTTCGTCGAGACGCGGAACTTCGGGATCATGACGAACGACTTGAGGATGCGCGTCGCGCTCCCCGACAGGCGGTTCTTCGCGGCGGCCTCCTCGGGCATCATCTTGTCGAGATCCTCGCGGCGGATGGGCTTCGAGATCTGGCGGGCGAGGTCGTTCATTTCGGAAGCGACCTCCATCCACGCCGTCATGACGATGGCCTCTTCGGCGGGTGTGCAGGAGACCTCGATCACGTTCTTGTCGCGGCGCACGGAAAGCTCCATGTCGTCCATCGCGATCTCCCAGATGCTGTCCTCCTTCGAGAGGAGCGACGTGTAGAAGCCCTCCTCGCGGAACTCGCTGACGAGCTTGTCGAGCATGA
>CAVGMG010000159.1:0-3270 GCA_963630185.1 Alistipes onderdonkii
GCGCACGAGTCCGTGCGCCGCCGCTTTCGTTCTCACAGGTTTCGCTTTCCGCCATTTCCACGCCCTTTCGCCAAAGACGCGAACATTATACCATATTTGAAAGGTTGAAAAGTGGATCAGATCTTCCAGCCGCCGATGCCGAGGGCGCGGCAGACTTCGGAGACGAGGATGGCGATCACGAGGGCCGGCGCGAACCACTTGACCATCACCGCGTAGAACGCCTTCGCCTTGAAGACGTGGCCGTCGGCCTCGACCTCCTCGACGATCGCCTGCGGCTTCAGGGTCCACCCCACGAAGATGCACGTCGCCGCCGCCGTGATCGGCATGAGCACCGAGTTCGTGACGAAGTCGAAGAAGTCGAGGAACTGCATCCCGAAGAGCGTGACGTTCTTCCACGGCCCGTAGCCGATCGCCGAGAACGTCGCGAGGAACATGATGAGCGCCGTCGTGAAGAACGTCGAGGCCTTGCGCTCGATGTGCAGGACGTCGCAGACGGACGCGACGCACGCCTCGAGGAGCGAGATGGCCGAGGTCGCCGCCGCGAAGGTGACGAGCAGGAAGAACGCGAGGCCCATCCACGCGCCGGCCGCGCCGAACATCGCGAACACGTGCGGCAGCGTGACGAACATGAGCCCGGGGCCCGCGTTCATCGCCTCCTTCACCGGGGTGCCCGTCTTCACCGCGAACATGTAGACGACCGGGATGATCATCAGGCCCGCGAGGACGGCGATCAGCGTGTCGAAGACCTCGATGTGGCGGACGCTCTTCTCGATCGAGTCCTGCTTCTTCATGTAGGAGCCGTACGTCACCATGATGCCCATCGCGAGCGAGAGCGAGTAGAACATCTGGCCCATCGCGCCGAGGATCATCTTGCCGAGCATGGCGACCGAGAACGAGCCGTCCGGCCCCTTGAGGGTCGCGAGGTCGGGGACGAGGTAGTACTTGAGCCCGTCGCCCGAGCCGGGCAGGAAGCAGACGTAGACGGCGATGCCGACGGCCATCAGGAGGAGGAGCGGCATCATGACGAGGTTGGACTTCTCGATGCCGTTCTTCACGCCGAGCAGGATGACGCCCGCGCAGCCGAGGATGAAGATCATGCCGTAGCCGAACGGCGCGAACGGGGCGGAGATGAAGCCGCCGAAGAACGCGCCGGCGTCCGCCGCGCCCGCGCCCATCGGGGCCGCGCCCGTGAACGCCATGAGCGCGTAGGCCTTCAGGTAGTAGAGCACCCAGCCGCCGATGACGCAGTAGTAGGGCGTGATGAGCACGGGGATGACCGTCGCGACGACGCCGAGGACCTTCAGGAGGCCGTGGCCCTTCAGCCGCGTGTAGGCCGTGAGCTGCGACTGCTGCGTCTTGCGGCCGATCGCGATCTCGGTGAGCATGAGCGTGAAGCCGAGCGTGACGACGAGGCAGAGGTAGACGACGATGAACATGCCGCCGCCGTACTGCGCCGCGAGATAGGGGAACCGCCAGAGGTTCCCGAGACCGATTGCCGAAGCGGCCGCCGCCAGCACGAACGCGAGCTGGCCCGACCACGATGCCCTTTTCTTTTCCATGGTTTTGCTCTTTCCGAATCAGAAGCTGTAGAAGGCGCTGAACTGGACGCGGTTCGCGCCCGCGTCCACGTGGCGGCCGTCCGCCTCGCCGTAGCGCGTCGTCAGGTGCGCATACTCAAGCGCCACCTTGAAGTTCTCCGCGATCCTGTAGAAGGCGACGATGTAGGCGCGGTCGTTGTAGAGGATGCCCTCGGCCTGGCGCGCCGCGCGGTCCGACGGGTTGTCGAAGCCGTAGCCGCCCGCGAACGACCAGTCCTCGTCCAGGCTGTAGCCGAGATCCACGAAGCCGCCCACGGTGCGGACCTCCTCGCCACGGGCGCCGACGGCGTCGAACGCGACGCCCTGGCCCACGCCGGCCTGGACGCCCTTCAGGTTCTCGCCCGCGAAGACCTGGCCGGTGAGCGTGAACGAGCGGAGGAAGGGAATCTGCCCCGCCAGCATGACCATCTGCGAGTTGTATTCGTCGGACGCGCCGCCGTAGACCTTGCCGTCGCGCGTGTCCGCGCTGAGGCGGCTCGACCGGTCGCGGCCGTACATGCCGCCGAGCCCGACCAGCCAGCGGCGACCCTCGTCCCACGGCGCGACGCGGTCGTAGACGAGCGCCGTCTCGAAAAGCCCCCAGGCGGAGGCCGTGTTGTCCTCGACGCCGTCGCTGTCGCGGTCGCCGCCCATGCCGGGGCCGCCCTTCACGAGGCCGACGCGCCATTCGAGGGAGCTGTCCTCCCAGTCCCATTTCTTCGTCACGCGGATCTGCGGGCTGCGGCGATACGGATGGCCGGCGTTCTCAAGCCAGGCGCCGTCGATCTCGGAGGGCGAGACCATCTTCCAGAGATGCCACGTCTGGCCGAAGAGGATCGACCAGCCGCTCTCGTGCGCGGCGTCGACGTAGAGGTGGCGCCAGTGGAAGTCGTAGCTGTTCTGGTTGCCGCCCGCGAGGTCGAACTCCGCCTTGCCGGAGAACGACCAGCCCTTGAGCGACTCCGGCGTGGCGAACTGGACGCCGAGGATGGAGTCCTGCATGGAAAGCGTCGTGTTGTTCTGGCGGCCCTTGTTCTTGACGACGTCGGCAGACCAGTCGCAGGCGAGCGGGCGATCCGTCCAGACGCCCTCGAAGGCGAGGTGGCCGTAAGGCGTGATCCGGAGGCCGGACTCCGACAGCGGCTCGAAGATGTTGGCGGTCGCGTCCGCCAGGAGATACTTCCGCCCCGAAGACGTCGTGAAGACCTTGCCGGACTCGGAGACCTCCGTCGTCGCGTCGGCCTTCTTCGCGCCGTCGCCCGCGGCGGCCGTCCCCATCGCGACCTGCTTCTCGGTTTCGGACGGCTGGGCGACGAGCGCCTTGTTCTTGCCTTCGAGCTCGGCGATCCGCGCCGCCTGGGCCTTGTTCTCCGCCTCCAGACGGCTCAGGCGTTCAAGAATGGCCGTCAAGTCCGCCTGCGTGACGGCATCCGCCGGAGCGGCCGCCAAAGTCATTGAAAAGCCCATCGCAAGACAGACAAGAATCGAACGTTTTTTCATGTTTTTTTGCAGAATCAGCCAATCTTTCGTTTTTGCAGGAACTGGTGGCCAGGAGCGGGATCGAACCGCTGACACACGGATTTTCAGTCCGTTGCTCTACCAACTGAGCTACCTAGCCACGCATGCGTCAAGGGTCGAATGGTAGGGGCGCAGGGATTCGAACCCTGGACCCAGTGATTAAGAGTCACTTGCT
>CAVGMG010000160.1:0-3243 GCA_963630185.1 Alistipes onderdonkii
CAGAGAATTGAAAGTGGGGGGCGTTTTTGCTAAACTATGTGTCTATGAAAAGGATCTTTCTCTTTCTTGCGACGAACATCGCCGTCGTGTTGACGCTCACGCTCGTCTCGTCCGTCCTGATCAGCCTGCTGGGCGGGACCCGCGTCGTCGCGTCGGGCTTCCCGCTTGAGCTCGCCGTCGTCTCGTTCGTCTTCGGCTTCCTCGGCGCCGTCATCTCGCTCCTCCTCTCGAAGACGATCGCCAAGGTCTCGTGCGGCGCCCGGACGATCGACGGGTCGGAGGGCGAGGCCGAACGGTGGCTCGTCTCGACCGTCGAGGAACTCGCCCGCCAGGCGAACGTCGCGACGCCGGAAGTCGCCGTCTACAAGGGCCGCGCCAACGCCTTCGCGACGGGCGCCTTCCGGAACCACGCGCTCGTCGCCGTCTCGACGGACATCATGGCGCAGATGACGAAGGAGGAGCTCCGCGCCGTCCTCGGCCACGAGATCAGCCACGTGGCGAACGGCGACATGGTGACTCTCACGCTCATCCAGGGCGTCCTGAACGCCTTCGTCATCTTCTCGTCGCGCATCCTCGCCTCCGCCCTGTCGCGGGACTCGAAGTCCTCGCGCCAGTCCTCGAACGGCCTCCTCTACTTTGCCTTCGTCATGTTCTTCGAGCTCGTCCTCGGCCTCCTCTCGTCCCTCGTCGTCTTCGCCTTCTCGCGCCATCGCGAATACGCCGCCGACGCGGGCTCGGCGAGGCTCCTGGGCTCGACGGCCCCCATGATCGCCGCGTTGCGCCGTCTCGGCTGCCTCAAGCCCGGCGTCCTGCCGCAGTCCCTCCGCGCCATGGGGATCGCCGACTCGAAGCGCACGAGCCTCTTTTCGACGCATCCCTCGTTGCACGACCGCATCGAAGCCCTCGAAAACCTTCCGCCCGAGAAGGTCGCCTCGTTTTAAAGGCTCATGGGGAGAGCTTTTTTTGGTATAATCAGCCCGCATGATTTCCATGCGGCTCAACTAAAACAAGGAGAAACAATGAAAGCTCACATGTGTTCCTGGCTGTCGTTCGGCGCAAGCGTCCTCGTCGGAGGCGCTCTCGTGTCGGGGTGTTCCGGAAATTCGTCGTCCTCGGAGGAGGGAACGGTCGACCTCTCGCCCTACGCGCGCGCGGCGGCCGCAGAGGCCTTCCCGGAGGGCGTGCCCTGGGGCGAGAAGGGGGGCGAGCTCCACGTCTACACGTGGAGCGACTACATCGCGCCCGACGTGAAGGCCGGCTTCGAGAAGGGGCTCGGCGTCAAGGTCGTCATCGACACCTTCGACTCCAACGAGGCCATGTACGCGAAGCTCAAGGCGGGCGGCACCGGGTATGACCTCATGATGCCCAGCTCCTACCAGATCGCGCAGATGGCCGCCGAGGGGATGATCGAGAAGATCGACCACGCGAAGTGCCCCAACGTGCGCAAGAACTTCGACCCGGCCTTCGCCTCGCAGATCATCGACGCCTCCTTCGAATACAACGTGCCGTATGCCGTCACCTACACGGGGCTCATGTACGCGAAGAGCAAGATCCCCGAGGGCGTCGACGTCGAAAGCTGGCACGTCCTCGAAAACCCCGCGTTCCGCAACCGCATCACGCTTCTCGACGACATCCGCGAAGTCATCGGGGCGGGGCTGATGGCGCGGGGCTACTCCATCAACTCGACGAACCCCGCCGAGATCGACGCCGCCGTCGAGCAGGTCCTCAAGTGGAAGGCCTCCTCGCGGAAGTTCGACGCCGAGAGCTACAAGACGGAGGTCGCGTCCTTCGCGACGTGGATCGGCCACGGCTACTCGACGGACGCCACGCAGGTCATCTGCGGCGACGAGGAGGAGGGGCTCGCCCCGCGCGACGACATCGGCTTCGCGCTGCCGAAGGAGGGCTTCACGATCGCCTTCGACGAGATGGTCATCGCCAAGGACGCGCGCCAGCGCGACCTCGCCTACGCCTTCATCAACTACCTCTACGTCGGCGAGGTGGCGAAGGTCAACATGGAATACATCTGCGGGCCGAACCCCGTCAAGCCCGGCCTTGAGCTCCTGGACGAGGACTACCGCCAGGTCATCCTCCTCCCCGACGACGTCCGCGCGAAGGGGCAGGTCCTCAAGGGCCTCTCGTCCGCCCGCGACCGCGAGCTCTACAACCAGGCGTGGGACCGCATCAAGGCGACCGAGGCGAAGTAAAGATGACGCTCGAGTCCATCCGCAACTTCTGCATCATCGCGCACGTCGACCACGGCAAGACGACGCTCTCGGACCGCATCCTGGAGCTGACGCACGCCGTGTCGGCGCGCGAGCTTAAAGAGCAGACGCTCGACGCGATGGACTTGGAGCGCGAGCGCGGCATCACGATCAAGTCGCACCCCGTCTCGATGCACTACACGGCGAAGGACGGCAAGACCTACCTCTTCAACCTCCTCGACACGCCCGGCCACGTCGACTTCGCCTACGAGGTCAGCCGCTCCATGGGCGCGTGCGAAGGGGCCTTGCTTGTCGTCGACGCCGCGCAGGGCGTCGAGGCGCAGACCGTCGCGAACACCTACTTCGCCCAAGACGCGAAGCTCGAGATCGTCCCCGTCCTCAACAAGGTCGACCTGCCCGGCGCGGACGTGAAGGAGGTCTCGCGCGAGATCGAGGACATCCTCGCGATCCCGATGGACGAGCCGCTGCTCGTCTCGGCGAAGACCGGCGTCGGGTGCCCGGAGGTGCTCGAGGCCATCGTCAGGCGCATCCCGCCGCCGGAGACGCGCGGCGTCGACGCGCCCCTGCGCGCGCTCGTCTTCGACTCGGTCTTCGACGAGTTCCGGGGCGTCATCACCTACGTGCGCGTCATGGACGGGTCGCTCCGCGCAGGCGAGAACGTCCGCTTCATGAGCTCCGGCCTCACGACGACGGTTCACGAGGTCGGCATCTTCTCGCCGACGAAAAAGCCGGTCGAGAGCCTTTCCGCCGGCGAAGTGGGCTACATCGTCGGCACGGTCAAGGACCCGAGCGAGATCAAGATCGGCGACACCGTGACGACGGCGAAGCTCGGCGCGACGGAGCCGCTCCCGGGCTTCCAGGACATCCGCCCGACCGTCTTCTGCGGCATCTACCCGATGTCGACGGACGAGTTCCCGAAGGTCGAGGCGGGGCTGGAGAAGCTTCACCTCAACGACGCGGCGTTCACGTTCCACCACGAGTCGTCGCTCGCGCTCGGCTTCGGCTTCCGCTGCGGCTTCCT
>CAVGMG010000161.1:0-3222 GCA_963630185.1 Alistipes onderdonkii
ACGCGGACTTCGACGGCGGCGGCGGGCTCTACGCGCAGGGCGGCGGCACGACGCAGATCGACCTCGTGAACTCGTTCTTCGTCGGCAACCGGCCGGCGAAGCTCGCGCGTCCCGACGTGCAGTTCGGCACGAACGCCGCGACGCTGAACGTCTACGCCTCGATGTTCGGCGTCGCGCACACGCAGATCGTCGCGAACGCCGGGCGCAACGTCCAGCTCGGCAAGGTGGAGCGGAGCTTCTTCGAGTTCGGCGAGCGGACGATCACCTACCGCCAGCTGACGAAGGGCGGCGTGACGCACGACTACCTTCGGACGGTCGACACGGCGGGCGACGTCGGCTACGCCGTCTACCACGACGCGGACTGGGCGAACGTCGCGCTCGCGACGAGCTGGGGCGGCGCGAAGGGCGCGATCCGGGGCGACGCGACGCAGGCGACGGCGCTTCTCCAGAACGACATCTCGTCGCGCGACCTGACCCTGACCTGCACGCGCTCGCAGGCCGGCTCCTACTGGTACGTCCACGACCGCCCGGAGGACGGCACCGTCGTCACGAAGATCGAGGACGCGAGCGACAGCTACGACGGCCTCCTCACGCTCCGCGAGATCATGAAGGGCATCGTGTCGGAGGCGCCCGCGTGGGTCTCGAACCGCGTGGACGGCGTCTACACCGTCACCTTCGACGAACGCCTCCGCGGCGGGACGTTCAAGATGTCCGAGAGCGCCGCGCCGCTCGACGTCCACGGCGCGACGGCGACGAACGGCGTGAACGTGGTGGTGGACGGCGGCGACCGCGACATCACGATCGACGGCGGCGGGACGTTCCGCGCCTTCGCCGTCCGCAAGGGCTCGTCGCTGACGCTCAAGAACCTCACGTTCACCAACTGCGTCGGCGAGGCGAGGAGCGACTTCTATTATCCGACCGGCTTCGACGGCGGAGCGGCGCTGAACCTCGGGACGCTGACGGTCTCGAACTGCACGTTCAAGGCGTGCGCGGCGGGGCCGGACTACGACAGTCCGATCGGCAAGGGCGGGGCGATCTGCAGCGGCAGCGGCACGAACGCCGCGACGCTCGCCGTCTATGCCTCGACGTTCGAGGGCTGCCGCGCCGCGCGAGGCGGGGCCGTCTACAGCTACGGCGGCGTCGAGGCGACGCTCGACGGCTGCACGTTCACGGGCAACCGCGCGGGCTCGGACGTCTCGGTGCTCGTCGCCGCCGGCGGCGCGATCGGCGCGGCGCAGGAGTCGACGCTCGCCTACGCCGGGTGCGCGTTCGAGGACAACACCATCGCCATCGACGGCTACGACTTCCCGGACGACGTCTGGCGCGCGAGCGACCGGCTTCACGCCATCCGCTACGAGAACGGCGCGGCCGCCGTCTCGATCGACGCGCTCGCGCTCCCCGAGGCGGGCAACTTCGACCTCGACATGAGCGGCGAGGCGGCAATGCCGGACGGCACGCCGGCCGTGACGGCGAACCCGACGGGGCTTCGGGCGGGGCTCTGGTACGGCCTCGGGCACACGGTCGACCTGGCGCTGCCGTTCGCCGTCGAGGAGGGGACGTGGGTGCAGGCGGGCGCGGACGGCTCGCTCCCGGAGGCTCTGCGCGCGCCGAAGGGCGAGACCAGCGGCTTCTACAAGATCTTCGTCCGGGATTCTTCGCCATAAGCCTGTAACGTTTCGGCTTCCCGCGCGAATACTTACTGTCGGCGGCGCGCACGGACGCGCCGGACGGAAGAGAGAGAATAACAAGGAAGAAAACCATGAACATCGACGTCACGAAACTCGCGGCCCCGATCGCCTTCAAGACCGGCGACGGAAACGCCATTGCCAACCTGAACGGGGACCGCATGGTCCAGAACGGCACGTTCTCCACCAAGAACATCTTCCGCTGGATGCGCCTCTCGTCGACGAAGGCCGCCAACAACCAGGTGCGCACCGAGTTCCTGCGCAGCCTCGGCGAGGCGTTCGGCATCGAGGGCGCGACGGTCGGCAACGACGGCAAGACGCGCTTCTCGAAGGACTTCATGGATCGGCTGGAGGCGATCTTCGGCGCGGACTTCAAGCGCGACGACTTCGGCGTCGGCAAGGACGGCGTCGTCGCCTCCGGGAAGCCCCTCACCGAGCGGCGCATCACGGCGATCGTGACCCGCGCCCTCGTCGTCGGCAAGACGCCGTTCGACGTCGACGCCTACCGCGCGAAGGTCGGCGAGATGCTGAAGATGGGTCTCGACGCGAAGCTGGACGACAAGGCCATCTCCAACCTCCGCGCCCAGATCGTCCGGATGACCAAGGCCCTCGACTTCCTCGCGGACGGCGGCGTGGACGCGTTCATCGAGGAGAACCCCTACTACGTCGAGGAGGACGAGGAATCGGAAGGGCGCGGCTACCACGTCATCCGCACCGCCGAAGAGGCCGGCGAGTATCCCTACTTCCTCAAGACGGAGAACGGGCGCGTCCCCCTGAAGTCGAAGATCCCCCTCGGCGAGGCCATCTTCGCGAAGTATTCCACCGGAAGCCACGGCGGCGTCTTGCTGCACGTCGACAACCTCAAGGTGACGACGAAGAACCGCTCCACCGAAAACGACGAGTACGTGGACTTCCACGCGGCGATCAAGAGCTACGTCCACGATTCGCTCAAGGCCTACGTGAAGCTTTCGGTCGACATGTTCTACGACACCGTCGGCACGAAGCTCGGCGAGCGGCTCGCCAGGAAGGTCTTCAACTGCACGGCCTGCATCGAGGGCCAGACGTCGGAGCTGATCCAGTTCCAGGCCAGCCACGGGCTCGTCGAGTCGGCGGACGGCACGGTGCCGGTGAATCTGGCCGTCGCCGACCACAACAGTGAGACCGACCTTCTCGAATGTCTCGCCCGCGAGGCGCAGGCGCTGGAGCAGGCGAATCACGACGAGGGGCGCGACCTCGGGTGGGACGACTACCGCCCCGCCTTCGTGGAGAACCTGGTCGGGCTCGTCCGCCCGGTGCAGATCGAGGCGAACGGCCCGGTCGAGACGCGCGAGGTGACGGAGTCCGACATCGACGCGCTCCGCGACCGCCTGAACGAGATCCTCTGCTTCGAGTGAGGCAGAGACTGTAACCTTCGACGACTTCACACGCATACAGAGCGTCACGGGGCGCGAAAGACCGCGCCCCGACGCGAAAAGGAGAGAAACATGAGCATGGACGTCACGAAACTGGCCGCGCCGATCGCCTTCAAGACCGGCAA
>CAVGMG010000162.1:0-3217 GCA_963630185.1 Alistipes onderdonkii
TCGCGTTCATCTTCGTTTCCTCAAAAACGCCGCGAATTGTATCATATCGCGCCCGTCCCTGTCAATGGGGGGGGGGGGGCTATTCGGAGACGAGGAGGCGCAGTTCGTCGACGGTGCGGGCCATCTTGACGAGCGGCCAGAGACGCGCCCAGCGCGGAAGATCCTTCCAATACGACAACAGCTCCTTCATGCGCCCGAGGACGGGCGCGTCGCCGCAAAGCTCCTCCTGCGACGCGCGAAGATACGTGAGAAAACCCTCCGCCGCCCCGTCGCGCGCGCCCAGAAATCGGACGAACGCCCGGCCGACCATCAGGCCCGCGAACGGCACGTCGCGCAACGGCGCCGGGATTTCCCCGACAGGAAACGGCAAGTCCCCGTTGAGGACGACTGGCACGCGCAGGGCCTCGCACACGCGGCGGACGGCCCCGTCGCGCAAGGGCCCCGCATACATGTCCTTCGCCGTCCGGCCGTGGATCGTCACGAAGCGGAGCGGAAAGGCGTTGAACACGTCCGCCAGCGCGAGAAGCTCGTCCTCGCGCTCGACGCCGAGCCGCACCTTGACCGAGAAGTTCCCCGCGCCCATCACGTCGCAGCCCGTCGCCAGCATCTCGGAGAGGACGCCCGGCGTCTGGAGAAGCCCCGACCCGCGCCCCTTCCGGCGAACCATGGGGAACGGACAGCCCGCATTCAGGTCGGCGCGGACGAAGCCGGCCTCCTTGACGCGCACAAGGCACGCACGCAGGGCCTTCGGGTCCTTTCCGATGAACTGCGGCGTCACGGGAACCGCCTCGCGCACCGCGCCGCGAAGCTCGCGGTCTTTCAAGGGGTCGACGCCCGCGCACGCCGAGATGAACGGCGTGAAGGCCTCGACGAACCCGCCCGCTTCGAGCTCGTGCGCGAACGCCTCCCGGAAGGGGCGGATCGTCACGCCGCGCAGCGGCGCGAGGAAGAGCGGCGCCTCCCTCACGCGAAAAGGGCCTCTCGCTCCGCGTCCGTGAGGTCGCGCCAGGCGCCCGGCTCCAGGTCGCTCGGCAGGCGGAATTCGCCCACCTGGACGCGCGTCAGCTTCAGGACGACGAGATGCGCCGCCGAGCACATCTTGCGGATCTGGCGCTTGCGCCCTTCGCGGAGCGTGAACTTCAGGAGGCACGTGTGGTCGCGGTTGACGTGGACGAGCTCCACGGGGACGGGGCGGATCGTGTAGCCGTCGTCGAGCGTGATCGGCGAGCGCAGGAGGGCGAGCTTCTCGTCCGACCACCGCCCCGCGACCTTGACGAGATAGACCTTCTTGTGCTCGAACCTCGGATGCGTCAGGCGGTTGACGAGATCGCCGTCGTTCGACATCAGAAGAAGCCCCTCCGAGTCCTTGTCGAGACGCCCCACGGGGACGAGACGCTCGGGGAGCGAGACGAGGTCGGCGACCGTCGGCTCGCCGAAGGGGTCGCTCATCGTCGAGAGGACGCCGACGGGCTTGTAGAGGACGATGGTGCGCAGGTGCTGCGAGACCTTGATCGGCCGCCCCCGGACGGCGATGCGCACGCGCTCCGGGTCGAAGCGCGCCCCCCGCTCCAGCACGACGCGCCCGTCCACGGAGACCGCGCCCGACTCGATGAGCGCGGCCGACGCGCGGCGCGACGCGATTCCCGCGTGGGCGAGGATGTTCTGGAGGCGGTCATCCATGGAGGGGGCTTTCGTCGCGCGAGCGCACGCGCTTCAGGAAACGCGCGTGGAGGACGAGCGGCACGACCGAGACGGCGTTGCAGAGGAAGTCGGAGACGGGCATCGACAGCCAGATCGCCAGGGGCTTGTCGTCCAGGAAATGGGGCAGAAACCAGACGATGGGCAAGAGCACGATGCCCTGGCGCAGGAGCGACAGGACGATGGCGACGGCCGGCCGGCCGATGGACTGGAAGTAGGTCGTCGAGAGGATGTTGACGGAGATGCACCAGATCATGCAGTTGGCGAGGGCCAGGTCGTGCGCGGCCAGGGCGATGATCTCGGGGTGGTCGCCCGACACGAAGAGGCGGGCCATCCACGTCGGGAAAGGCGGGACGACCTGGATCGTCCAGGCGAGGACGCAGAGGGCCGTCGTGACCCAGAGCCCCGTCTTCAGCGTCGAGCGGACGCGGCGGAAGTTGCGCGCGCCCCAGTTGTAGCCGAAGATGGGCTGAAGCCCCTGCTGGCATCCGAGGATGGGCATGAAGACGAGGACGAGCGAGGACGTGAAGACGCCCAGCGACGCGATCTCCGCCGTGCGGGAGGCCTCGTCGGGCATCCACCGCGCGAAGGCGATCTGGAGGGAGGCGGCGATGAACGCGCTGAGGAGCTGCTGCAAGAACGGCGCAAGGCCGATGGCGAGCGCCCTCACGAGCATCCGGGGGTAGACCCAGATGCGCCGGAGGCGCAGCCGCACGACGCACCGGCCGCGCAGGTAGTAGGCGAGCGCCCAGAAGCAGGAGGCGGCCATGGCGATGTCGGTCGCCCACGCCGCGCCCGCGACGCCCATGTCGAAGCCGAAGATGAAGATCGGGTCGAGCACGAGGTTCGTCCCGAAGCCGACGATCATGCAGGCCATCGACTTCAACGCCGCGCCCTCGGCCCGCTGGAGCGCCGACAGCCCGAAGGCGATGTGCGAGAAGATGTTGGACGCCAGGACGATCTTCAAGTAGACCTTGGCCGCCTCGCGCGCGCCAGGCGTCACCTGCGCCGCCCCGCACCAGTCCAGGATGGGGTCGAGGAAGACATAGACGAGCGGAATCAGGATCGCGAAGCTCAGGACCTTCAGGGCGATGGTCTCGCCCAGGATCTTCTCGCAGGCGACGCGGTCGTCCGCCCCCAGCTTGATCGAGAGGAGCGTCGCGTGGCCGACGCCCACGAGAGGGCCGAACGACGTCAGGAACATCGTGACGGGCATCGCCAGCTGGAGGCCGGCCATCGCGTCCACGCCGCACCCGTGGCCGATGAAGACGCGATCCACGACGGCGTAGAGCGCGTTGAGCGTCATGGCGACGAGCGCCGGCCACGAATACTTCAAAAGGAGGCGTCCGATGCCTTCGGACGCCAGCTCGCGGAGGTTCGACTGCTGCGCGGTCTTCATTAGAACACGATGGCCACGTCGGGGAGCGCCGCCCGGATGCGCGTCATCTCCTCAAGCGAGAGGGTCAGCTCCCCCAGCTGGAGCGACTGGAGCGTCTTCCACCCCGAGAGGTCGGACGGC
>CAVGMG010000163.1:0-3159 GCA_963630185.1 Alistipes onderdonkii
TCTCGACCGCCTTCATGAGGCCGGTGTTGCCCTCCTGGATGAGGTCGAGGAACGAAAGGCCGCGGTTCATGTACTTCTTGACGATGGAGACGACGAGGCGGAGGTTCGCCTCCACCATCTTCGTGCGCGCGGCCTGGCCCGCCTTCAGGACGCGGCGAAGCTCGGCGAACGTCGTGATGAACTCCTCGCCCGGCATGCCGAAGAGGGCCTCGTATTTGGCCATCTTCGCCTTCAGGGCCTTGAGTTCGGCGTCGCGCTTCTTCGTCGCGCGCGTCGGCTGGGTCTTGAGCTGCGTGTATTCCCCCACGAGCTTGCGATACGGCAAATAGATCCGCTCGTCGGCCTCGGCGCAGAGCGTCTCCAAAACCTTCTGCTTGAAGCTCAGGTCGTCGAAGCAGCGGTGCAGGGCCTCGCGCGCGTTGTGCAGGGCCTTCTCCGCGCCGCGCAGGGCGCGGGGCGGGACGTTCTCCGAGGCGCGGAGGGCGAGATACTTCTCGCTCGCCTCGCGCAGGCGCTTCTCGACGTCCTGGATCTGCTTGCGGAACGCGGGGATGCGCGAGATGTAGGCGTCGCGGTTGTCCTCGAACTTGTCCATGACGATGCGGTCGAAGCGCTCGCCCTTCATTTCGAGCTTGTTCTGCCCTTCGAGCTTGTTGAGCTGCTCGATGTACATCTTCGGGACGAAGAGGAAGCGGTTGAAGACGTCCTGCGCCATCGTCTCCGCCTCCTCGATCGTCGTGCAGATCGAGACCTCCTCGTCGCGCGACAGCAGGGGGACCTGGCCCATCTGGTGCAGATACATCCGGATGGGGTCCTCGATCATGTCCGCCGTGCGCGTCTTCGCGTCGGCCGTCTTGGCGTTCTTGGCGTCGAGATACTTCTTGACGTCCTCCTCGCGGATGACCTGGACGTTGAGGACCTCGAGCATCTTGAGATACTTGTCGGACTGGATCTCGTCCACGATGTTGGACGGGAGGAACTGGTTGAGCTCCTCGAACGTCACGTAGCCGCCGTTCTCCTCGCTGCGCCGCTTGACGTCGCGGATGATGTCCTTGAGGTCCGCGTCGTGCAGAACCGAGCCGCCTCCGCCGGCGGCCATGACCGCCTCGGCGTCCGAGGCGTCCAGCTCCATCTCGACGCGCGGGGCGGCGGGCAGGTCGCTCTCGGGGGTCTCGCCCTCGTCGTCCCCGTCGCCCTCGCCGGCGCCCTTGAGCTCGGCGCGCTCGACCTCGACGGCAAGGCTGTCCATGTTGAGCTTGGCCGCTTCGCGCTCAAGCTCGTCGGCCGTTGCGTCGTCGAACTCGGGGCTGTCAACGTCCTTGGCGACGCGCGGCGGACGGCCCCGCCGGCCGCGGGGCTTGGGAGGGGCCTCCTGAAAATCCGCGTCGGACGACGCACGATCCGCCGGGGAGGCCTTGGAGGCCTCCTGTGCCGATGTGCGCTTCGCCGCCGCCGTCTTCTTTGTCCTCGCCATATTTTCTCCAAGTATACAGTTCACCCACTCTCACCTTGTCAAGAGGTTATCGGCAATTATATCAAAAACGCGCCATTTTGTAAACACGGCTTTTGCCCGGACATGAAAAAAGGCGAGACGGGAAGGATGGTGGTGGGGCAAGGATTCGAACCTTGGAAGGCGTAAGCCAGCAGATTTACAGTCTGCCCTCGTTGACCGCTTGAGTATCCCACCGACAGGAAACTTTTGTCGTCAAAAGTTGGCGGTTAGTATACCATATTTCCGCACGGGCTGTCAATCACAAAAACCCGCGCGGACGAAATCGTCTTCCGAGAGGCCTTTCGCCGCCGGAGGAACGCCAGCCGCCTCGCAGAACCGGGCGAGATACTTGCCCGCGACGTCCCCTTCGAGATGGACCTTGTCGCCGACGCGGAGGCCGCCGAGCGTCGTCTCGCGGGCGGTCGTCGGAATGACGTCGACGCCGACGAAGTCGTCGCCGATCGCCGAAATCGTCAGCGAGACGCCGTCCACGGCCACCGAGCCCTTCAGGACGGACTGCGCGGCGAGGACGCGCCCGCAGCCGATGCGAAGGTGGAAGTCGCGTCCGCGCGCCGTGCGCTCCCGCACCGTCCCGACGCCGTCGACGTGGCCCTGCACGAGATGGCCGCCCAGGGCGTCGCCCACGCGGAGCGCGCGCTCCAGGTTCACCTTCGCGCCCGGCAGGAGGCTCGCAAGGCGCGTCCTCTTCTGCGTCTCGTCGAGGACGTCGACCGTGAAGCGAGCGCCGAGGACGCCGACGACCGTCAGGCACGCGCCGTCGACGGCGACGGACTCGCCCCGTTCGAGCGGCGTCTCCCATGGCCGGTCGGCCTCGATCTCCAGGACGAGGCCGCGTCCGCGCGAGATGCGGCGCAGGCGACCCGTCCGCTGGACAAGACCCGTGAACACGCTACGCCTCCATCAGCTCGGCGAGGAGCGGGTCCTTCTCGACGATCTCCTCGCGGCTCAGGCCCTCGATCTCGTGAGGGAAGACGATCCAGTCGGAGCCGATGTCGCGCGCGACGAAGTCGGGCTTCAAGCGGGTCTTGTTCATCTCGCGCTTCCAGTAGACGCACGCGTACTTCACGTCGTCGCCCAGCGGCGCCATCTTCTCGGAGACGGCCTCGACCGTCCGACCCGTGTCGAAGACGTCGTCGACGAAGAGGACGCGGCAGCCCGGCTTGAAGACCGAGAAGACCGCCTCCTCGAACGTGAACTCGACGTTGGCGCTGGAGCAGCCGATTCCCGTGTAGCTCCGGCACTTGAGGGGGATGTGCTTCACGTCCCAGCCGACCGCCTTGAGGAACTCGTGGACGCCGACGGCGACGGGTGCGCCGCCGCGCCAGAGGCCGACGAGAAAGTCGGGCTTCCAGCCCGACGCCTTGATGTTCGCCGCGAGGCGCCAGATGTCGTGCTGGTATTCAAGAGGCGAGATATAACGCTTTTTCATATTAAAAGAAGATTTTCGCGAGGGCGAGAAGCCCCTGCTTCCACGGCACGCGGTGCGAGACGCCCGACTTGCCCTTGAACTCGGAAAGATGCGCGACATACCAGTCGTAGTTCCGCACGAGCGCCTGCTTGTTCGAATACTGCGGCTTGTAGTCGAGAAGTTTCTCCGCCTTCTCGATCGAGACGAACGAGTCCGTCGAGGCCGTCTCGTAGACCCA
>CAVGMG010000164.1:0-3154 GCA_963630185.1 Alistipes onderdonkii
ACGAACCCGCTCTTCCCCGACACGACGGCGCCGGGCGGCGTCGCGTGGGCGGACGGCGAGACGCTGGAGGCGAACCTGCAGCCGTTCGACCAGGCGACGGGCGCGGTCGTCGGCGAGGCGTTCGAGGCGGTCTTCACCTCGCCGTTCGCCCAGAACGCCGCGACGAGCGCGACGTTCGGCGCGAACGCGCGTCCCGTCGTCACGGACGTGAACGGCGACGGGCTCTTCGACCTCGTCGTCCTCTACGACGGCGGCTACGCGGTCTACGTGAACGGCGGTACGGACGGCAACCCGACGTTCACGCGCGACGACACGGTCTCGACGAACGGCCTCGACCTCGCGCAGGGCTCGCTCGCGGCGCTGGACGGCCTGACGCTCGACGTGACGCCGACGGACGCGGTGAGCTGCGCGTTCGGCGACGTCGACCAGGACGGCATTGTCGACCTGCTCGTGAGCGACGTGGACGGGCGCATCTGGTTCTACAAGGGGCAGGGCGAGAACATCTTCTCGCTTCAGCACAAGGTCTGGGCGGGCTCGCACGCGGGCTTCGCGAAGGGCTTGACGGTCGCGCTCGTCGACTGGGACGGCGACGGCGACCTCGACTGCGTGTGCGGCACGGCGGACGGCAAGCTCATGCTGCTCGTCGATCCGCGCACGGGGCGGCCGACGAACGTGCGGGCGACGGCGGGCGCCGATTCGGTCGTGCTTTCGTGGGACCCGAACGGCAACTCGCGCGTGCGCGGCTACGGCGTCTACCGGGGCGCGGACACGAACGCCTACGACCGCATCGAGCCGCTGTGGCCGCTGCCGCGTTACCGCGACGTGCCGGAGACGGTGCAGGACTACTACTACCGCGTCACGAGCGTGAGCCGCTTTTACACGAGCGGAAACTCCGCGCCCACGACGAGCGAGTCGATGCCGACGGACGCGGTGTACGTGCAGTTCCGTCCGAGCGTGTGGCTCAACGGCGCGACTGGCTTCACGGGCTCGAACGTGACGGTCGTCGTCTCGATGAACAACTCGATGGGCATCTCCGCCGAGGGGCTGTCGCTCTCCTTCGCCTACGACCCGGCGGTGCTAGCGCCGCTGAGGATCCGCACGACGGGCCTTACGGCGGGGCTGACCGGGGGCGGGACGGCCTCCGTGCCGTCCGCCGGCACGTGGCGCTTCGCCTCGCAGGGCGGCGCGATCGCGACGGGCGCGGGGCGGTTCCTCTTGCTCGATTTCCGAATTCTGGACGTCCACGACGTCACCGAGACGACGGTCACGCTGACGGACGCGACGGTGAACGCTCTCGACGGGCGGACGGTCGCGCTCGACCTGCCGCAGTCGGCGACGGTCGAGATCTCCGACCCTCGACCTCTCGTTCCGGCGGGCGTGTCGATGAACGTTTCACCGGTCTACGCCGACACGCTCAGCACGTTCAAGGTGCCGATTCCCGTGATGAGCACGAAGGCGCTGACGAATCTCTCCTTCACGGTCGGGTGGGATGCGGACGTCCTCGAATTGCGCGGCGCGTCAGACGGGGCGTTCCTCGACGGCGAGCCCTCTCGGGCCTCGGCGAAGGTCGGCGCGAGGGGAACGGTTCCCAGCACGCTTTACCTGACGTTCTACGCGAAAGACCAGCACGATGTCACGGAGACGGTCATCACGCTCGGCGGGGCGTCGGCGTTCTGCATCGACGGTCTTGCCGCGAAGATCACGACCGTCGACGGCATGGTGCATCTCACGGATGCCAATACGTCCGTGCCTGTGGAGATGATGGTCGCGACCTATCATGCCCGGACGACGAGCGGCGAGGCGTTCCAGATCCCGGTCGGCGCGACGACGAGCGGCGACCTTGCGACGCTGACGGTGGACGTCGACTGGGATTCGTCGCTCCTCTCCTTCGTCGGCTGTTCCGCCGCCACGAGCGTGACGACGCTTGCCGAGAACAGCCGCCGGATCGTCTTCGCCTGCGAGGGCAACTACAACCTCTTCAACCTTGACTTCGAGGCGGCGCCCATCGCGGGATTGCAGACGAACGCCTGGACGCGGATTGTCGCGGCGTCCGGCGTCGGGAAGAACGGGCTTGCAGCCGTTTTGAAGACGGAGCTTCCGCGCACGGGGAACGTGATAATCGTGCGCGAGGTCGGCAGATACGACCCCGGCGACGTGGACGGCGACGGGGTCTATACGAACAACGACCTGCTGATCCTGACGGGCTACGTCTCCTACCTGAATGCGCAGAAGAAGGGCGCGAACTTCGCCCGCACCTTCGCGAACGGCTATCTCGCCCAATACGGCGTGGACGTGCGGCTCACGGGCGATGCAGCCCGCGCCGCCGACGTCAACTGCGACGGCGTGGTGAACATGAGCGACGTTGCGATGTTGAAGATGCTGCTTGCGGAAGCGGAAGGAGCCGGAAAATGAAAAGGTTGATTTTGATGCTGGCCTGCCTGGGACTTGCGTCGTCCGCCGTCGCGCGGACGCTCACGGCGGGAACTTTTCTCTGCAATCCTGGGGCGATCGTCTCCGTGCCGCTGTCCGTCGACGACCTCTCCGACGTCGGCGCGGCGTCCTTCACGGTCAACTACGACGCCTCCGTTCTCGTCTGCCTCGGCGTTGATGCGGGTGCAGCCGTCGACGCGAAGTCGTTTCTCTATGCGGACACGGGGTCGGGGCAGGTCATCCTCTCCGCCTCGTCCTTCGCGGCGGATTCGGGCGTCGTGGCGCGTCTGCGGTTCTTCGTGCGCGAGGGGACGCAGGGCCTCTACTCGGACATCACCCTGGCAGAAGCCGACATTGCGGCGAAGGACGGCGTCTCGGACCTCTCGGCGACGAATCCGCTGACGGTCGTGCACGGCATGGTGCGGTCGCTCGCGGCGGACGGTGCCGCCGCGCGGCTGGAGGCGGCGTTCCGCGTCGCGCCGCAGACATCGCTCGGCACGCTGACGCTTGGGCTCGACGACGGGCTGGTCGCCGACGCGGACGGCGAGCCCGTGCGCGTCGCGGGCGCGGTCACGGCAGAGGGGTCGATTCCCGTCGATGCGCCGCTCGGCGGCTGGCAGACGGGTGCGTATGCGCTTCTTTCGACGCCGACGGTGGGACTGACGTTCGCGCTTGCGGACGCGCCGGACGCGACGTTCCGCGCCGAGGCGGCGGACGGCCTCGT
>CAVGMG010000165.1:0-3144 GCA_963630185.1 Alistipes onderdonkii
TGCCCCCGCGTTTTCAGACAGGATTCACAGGATTGACAGGATTCACGGGATGGGCACGATGGGACGGCGACGGTCGCCGCGTGTCGCGAACGCACGGGCGGCGAGCATCGCGAAGAACGGAAGCATGATGAACCGATAGCGCGTCGCGGTGACCGGCCCGATCACGACCGCCAGCAAGACAAGGCAGAGAATCGGACAAAGATAGACAAGCCATTCCCGCCATTTGTCCTCGTGACAGGAAACGACAAACCTAAATCCCTTCCAGATTCCCGTCAGCACAAGGGCATATCCGACAAGCAGCACAGCCCACGAGACAGCCTGAACGGTCACGCCTATCGCTTTCTCGAAAATCGTGTAGGGCCGATTCTCGTGGACGACATGCCCGCGTGCCATGCCCGAACCCAAGAACGCATCAAGGCAATTGCAAACCCGTTCAAGTCCGAGATACCGAAGCAGGGCGACCGTTCCCGTCCCCGCATACAGGCGCGGATGCCGCTTGAGCGTAAAAAGCCCGTATTGGGGCATATTGCCGAGAATGCGCTCCCGCGCATACGCGCCCTTCTTCTTTGACTGGGACATCAGGTCGTCCGCCTGAATCGTCGCCTCGAACTTCTCCATGGCCTGTCGTTCCGCTGCCTTCTTCTCCGGCGGCAGCCTCTCGACGAGCCAACCCCAATTGCAGGCGTAGAGGTTCGTCCCGGCAATCGTCGTCAATCCCGCCGTTCCGAACGCATTCCTGTTCCGCACCGTCCACGGATACAGGCACGCGAGAACCGTCAGACCGCAGGCCAAGGTCATGACCAGTCTCTTCCACCAAGCGTCCTTCAGGATAAGAACAAGAGACAGAATCAGCGCGGCCGAGAGCGGCAGGCAAATGGGCTTCGCGTAGATGGCCGCCACAAGCGCAAGCGCAAAGCCCGCAAGCGCGAGACGACTTCCCGAAACGGCCTTGAAGTAAAACCACAAGGCAACGAGAACGGCCGTCACGGCCATTTGGTCGGGCATATGGAAAAGCGAGTAGACGATTGCGTCCGGCATGAAGAGATAGACGCCGCATCCGACCGCCACCTGCCTGTCCGAAAATCCGAACGGCTTGTTCCTCAGCATCGAGCACAAGGCGAACGCGCCAAGCGCACACAGGAAGATGTTGGTCAGCCCGGCCAGATACTGCGTCCATCGAACCGAATCCGTCAGCCGGTAGTAGACGGCCATGACGCCCGGCCAGAGCGGCAAGTCGTGCGCCGACGGGGTCGGCACGCCGTTCCCGTCCAGAAACGAAGCCGTCGAGAACACGCCGTGCCTGACCATGTTCACGCTCTCGGACAGATAGCGCATGCCGTCGTCCCCTTCGGGCGACGACTGAAAGCACCAGAGAGCCAGCCGCAGCGCGATGCCGGCGAACAAGACCCACCGCGTCGCCTTACTTCCCCTCATGGTACTCCTCCTCGGTGTTGACGTTCCAGACGGCGGACCTGTCGGAGGACCCGGCGGCGAGCGCGCGCGCCGCCTCGATCCCGCAGAGCATGGAGTGGTCCATGTTGTTGTAGCGGTGCTGGCCGTTGCGCCCGACGCAGTAGAGGTTCGCGAAGCCGTCGAGCCACGAGCGCACCTTCCCGAACTCGGCGTACGTCCCGAAGTAGGCCGGATACGCCTTCCTCACCCGGAGCCGCACCGAGTCGAGGACGGGCTCGTCCGCCCCGAGCACCCCGATCTTCCGCAGCTCGCCGACCGCGAAGCCGACGAACGCCGCGTCGTCCATCGCCCACAGCGCGTCGCCCTCCGCGCAGAAGTACTCCAGCCCCACCCAGACGTGCTTTCCAACGTCGTCCACCATGTAGGGGCTCCAGTTGTTGAAGACCTGGATGCGCCCCATGCGCACGTCGCGCTCCTGCACGTAGATCCACGTGTCGGGGACGAGCCCGTCCAGCGTCTTCAGCCTCGTCTCGTTCCGGATCGCGAGGCGGCGCACCTTGAGCCCGACCGTGACGAAGTCGCGGTAGGGGAGCCCCGCCGCGACGCGCGCGACGTCCGCCGGCGCGCCGGGGAGCGCGGCGACGAGGTCCTTCACCGGCATGGACGAGAAAAGCGCGTCGCAGGGAAGCGTCTCGCCGCCGTCCGTCCGCACGGCCGTCACGCGCCCGCCCGCCGCCTCGAACCCGACGGCCTTCGTCTCCATGCGGATCTCGACGCCCTTCGCCCGCAGGCCGTCCGCGAGCGTCTCCCAGAGCTGGCCCGGGCCCTTCTTCGGGTAGAGGAACTCCTCGATGAGCGAGGTCTCCCTCCTCCCGCCCTTCGGGAGGAAGACGTTGAGGAGCGCCTTCCAGAGCGAGAGCCCCTTCACGCGCTGCGCGCCCCACTCCGGCGAGATCCTCGACGGGTGGACGCCCCAGAGCTTCTCCGTGTAGTCCTCGAAGAACATCTCGTAGAGGACGCGCCCGAAGCGGTTGACGTAGAAGTCCTCGAGGGACTTCTCGGGACGCTTGACGAGGGCGCTGCGGAGGTAGCTCCAGCCGGCCTTCCACGTGCGGACGAGGCCCATGGCGAGGAACGTCGCGGGCTTGACGGAGATCGGGTAGTCGAAGAAGTGGCGCAGGTAGTAGATGCGGCTCACGCGGCGGCGGCGGAGCATGACGCGGTCCTCCCGCTCCGGGTCGGGCCCGCCCGGCTCGACGCGGCAGGCGCGGCCGAGCAGGAGGTCGTCCTTCGCCGGCGCGCCCTGGACGGGCATGAGGGCGGCCCAGAGGTCGTTCACCTCCTTCGACTTCGAGAAGAAGCGGTGTCCGCCGATGTCGATGCGGCAGCCGTTGTGGACGGCGGTGCGCGAGATGCCGCCGATGAAGGGCGACTCCTCGAGGACGACGACCTTCCAGCTTGGGTCGAGGCGGAGGAGCTCGTGCGCGGCGGTGAGGCCGGCGGGCCCCGCGCCGATGACGACGGCGGTCTTCCGGCGGGCGGCGGAGGGGTCTTCCGTACCTGTGCGTTCTTCGGTCATGTCTTCTTGCCTTTCGCGTTCGGTTGTCGTTTCGCTTGTCGTCATGTGAGTTCCCCTTGGCGGATGATTGTCTGTCTGCCGAGTCTTCGTGCTAAATCTGCGCGTCCTGTCGCTCGCTTGCCGACGTGCGGCGCGCTTCGGGGCAACGGTGC
>CAVGMG010000166.1:0-3062 GCA_963630185.1 Alistipes onderdonkii
CGGTCGCGCTTCAGGCAGCAGAGGCACGGGATGAAGTAGAGCGAGACGAGCGAGGAGACGAGGATGCCGCCCACCGAGCCGATGCCGATGGACGACTGGAGCTCCGCGCCGAACCCGTGCGCGAACGCCATCGGCAGCATGCCGAACAGCGCCGCCGCGCAGCTCATCAGGATCGGACGGAACCGCGTCGCCGCCGCCCGCCGCACCGCCTCGCCGTTCGGCACGCCTGCCTTCAAAAGGTTCGTCCGCTCGTCCATGAGCAGGATCGCCGCGTTGACGACGACGCCGACGAGCATGATGCCCGCGAGAAGCCCGAAGATCGAGAGCGTCGTCCCCGCGAGGCGGATCGCCGCGAACAGCCCCAGGTACGAGAACGGGATCGTGAAGAGGATGACGAAGGGCCCCGTCCACGACTCCAGCACCGCCGCGAGCAGGAGGTAGGTGAGGAGAATCGCGATGACGGTGACGGACTTGAACTCCGAGACCGTCTCGCCCATGAGCTCGGCGATGCCGCCGATGCTCGTGTCCATGCCGGGGGAAAGCTTTGACGCGGCGATATTCTCCATCGCGTCGATGGCCGCGCCGAGGCCCGCGCCTTCCGCCGCGTTGGCGGAGACCGTCACGGCGCGGCGCTTGTCGCTGCGGACGATCTGGACGCGCTGGAGCCGCCGCGTCTCGTCCGCGAGCGCCCCCAGCGCGAACGGGACGCCGTCGGGCCCGGGGAAGTTCAGCGCGGCGACCTGTCCGACGCCCTCCTCGCCCTTCAGCCGCACGCGCACGTCGTAGGAGCGGTCGCCCTGCGTGAACGTCGTCGGCGTGAGGCCCGCGAACGAGGCGCGCAGCGTGACGCCGAGCGCGTCCGGCGAGAGCCCGAGGTCGTTGAGGACGGCGCGGTTCGGACGCACCCGGATCTCCGGCCGCCCCGGCCGCACGGCGTGCGCGACGTCCGCGCAGGCGGGCGCCTTCTCGATCTCCCGCGCCGCCGCGAGCACCGTCCGGTCGAGGACGGCGAAGTCGTCGCCGCGCACCCGGAGCTCGACCTGCTGGCCCGCGCCGCCGACGGGGTTCGGGACGAGCACCGACCAGATGACGTCCGGCTCGTCGCGGCAGACCGTGCGCAGGGCCTCCGCGACGGCGAAGATCGACTCGCGGCGGTCGACGACGGGCTTCAGGATGACCGTCACCTCCGCGAGATACGAGCCCTGGCTCACCTGCCCCACGACGCCCTGCGTCTTGCCGACGGCCACGGCCTGGCGGAGGACGAGACGCTCGCCCGCCGCGTTCGTGACGGACGCGAGGCGCTGCGCGAGCGCCGTCGCGCGGGAGGCCGTCTGGGCGAGCGAGAAGTCCGGCGGATATTCGAGGCGCACCGAGAGCTCCGCCTTGTCGAAGGTCGGGATGAAGTCCATCTTCACGCCCGGCGCGATAAGCCAGAACGCGGCGACGGTCGCGGCGGCGATCGCGAGCGTCGCGAGGCGCGGGAACTTGAGGAGTCCGCCGAGCGAGGCGTTGTAGCCGCGCTCGATCGCGCGGTAGCAGGCGTTCCAGGGGGCGAGGGCTTTCGCGAGCAGGCGGTTCACGCCCTCCCCGTGTCCCGCGAAGAGCGCGGCGAGGATGGGCGTGAGCGTGAACGAGACGAAGAGCGAGGCGAACGTCGCCGCCGTGATGACGATCGCGAACGGCGAGAGGAGCTTGCCGACGAGCGTCTTCATCGTGCCGATCGGCAGGAAGACGACGACGTTCGTGAGGGCGGACGCGAAGACGGCGAGCGCGATCTCGCCGGCCGCCTTGGCGACGGTCGCGCGGACGTCCGCCGCGCCTTCCGAGAGCCGCCGGGCGATGTTCTCCAGGACGACGATCGAGTTCGCGACGAGGATGCCCGTCGTGATGCCGATCGCGCTCATCGTGATCAGGTTGAACGTGTAGCCGAACGCCGGGAAGGCGAGCATCGTGACGACGACCGTGACGGGGATCGACACGAACGCCGCGCACGCGGTGCGCCAGTCGCCGAGGAAGAGGACGAGGATGAGGCCCGTGAGGAGGACGGACTGCCAGATGGAGCTGAAGCCGTCGCCGACGGCGGCCTGCACGAAGTCGCCGTCGTCGCGCACCCAGTCGAGCCGCATCCCCGCCGGGAGCGCCTTCGAGACGTCCGCGAACGCCTCGCGGATGCGCGAGACGGTCTTGAGCGCGTTCGCCTCGCCGCGCTTGGTGATCTTCAGGAGCACGGCCTCGCGTCCGTCGAAGTAGCCGAGCGACTCGACCTTCTTCGAGCCGAAGCCGAACGTCGCGACGTCGCGCAGGTAGACCTTCGCGCCGCGCGCCGTGCCGAGCTCGACGTCGCCGAGCGCGGCGGGCGTCTTCGCCTCCGCGTCGAACGTGAGGGGGATGCTGCGTCCGCCGTCGTCGACGTCGCCGGAGGGGACCTTGAGCGAGCCCTTGCCGACCTTCTGCGCGACCTCGGCGACGGTGAGGCCCTTCGCCGCGAGCCGGTCGCGGTCGAGCTCGACGACGACCTCGCGCGTCTCGCCGCCGATGAGCTCCACCTGCGCGACGCCGGAGAGCGTCGAGAAGCGCGACTTGAGCGAATTGTCCGCGTAGTCGTGCAAGGCGCCGACGTCCGCCGCGCCCGAGAGCGCGAGCGTGACGACGGGCGTCGCGTTCATGTCGTATTTGAGGACCTTCGGCTGTTCCGCGCCGGACGGGAGGTCGTTCTTGATGAGGTCGATCTTCTCGCGGACGTCCGTCGCCATCACGTCGACGTCGCGGTCGCCCTCGAACTCCAGGAGGAGCTGGCAGAAGTTGTTCGCGCACGTCGCCGTGACGTGCTTGAGGCCGTTCACCTGCGTCGCGGCGTCCTCGAGCTTCTTCGCGACGGACGTCTCGATCTCCTCCGGCGACGCGCCGGGGTAGACGACCGTGACGGTGACGTAGGGCACGTTCATCGACGGCGTGATGTCGTAGCCGACCGTGCGGAACGCGAGGAAGCCGAACAGGCCGAGGACGGCCAGGATGACCGTCATCGCGATCGGGCGCTTCAGGCTGAACTCGGACAGGGACAT
>CAVGMG010000167.1:0-3046 GCA_963630185.1 Alistipes onderdonkii
GCTGAAAGTTTTCGCTTGACAAGGGCGGGCGTCTCGTCTATAATGCGGTTGTCTTTTGACCGCGCTCCTTCCTCCACCACATCTGTTCAGAAAGGACTCCCTATGGTCGCACGCCCCGCCGCCGCCGCGCTTTCCGCGCTCATGCTCTCGGTCGCCTGCCCGGCGCTTTCGGAGACGATGACGGTCTCCTTCGACCCCGCCGCGCCCGTTCTGACGGACGGATGGAATTTCGGCGCGACGACCGAGCAGAAAGCGTCCTCGTCGACGCAGCCGGGCGGGCGCAAGTTCAGCCCGAAGAAGGGCGCGTCGCAGGAGATCGAAAGCCCCAGCCTCCCGTGGGCCGTCCGAACGGTCGTCCTGTCGGCGTGGGGATCCGGCATCAACAGCGGCAATGCGTCGTGCGTGACGGTCTTCGGGCGAAGCGACGCGCAGGAGGCGTGGACGGAGATCTTCTCGTGCACGGGCCTCGCCAACACGGTCGCGGAGAACGAGAAAAAGCTTTCGTTCACCGTCTCGAACGATGTCGTCTGCACGGCGCTCAAGATCGTCTACACGAAGGACATCGGGAACTTCGTCCTCTCGTCCGTCGTCCTTTCCGACGAAGAGCCGCCGAAGGAGGCGGCGGACGACGCGCCCCTCGCGACGCTTGACGCGCCGTCCAACGTCCGCGCGGGGCGCCTCTCGGACGGGCAGGTGCGCCTGTCGTGGACGCGCCCCGACGAGGCGACGAACGTGCGCGTGCGTGTGCTTTCTCTTGATGCATCGGGCGGGCTTGCGGCCCTGGACGACGACGCCTTCCTCTTCCGGGAGACCTTTGCCGCCGCGCCGGCCACGAACTCGACGGTCAAGATCGACAGGGACGACAAGCTCCTCCTCTACACGGACGGCGGGCCAGACCGCTGGGATGTCGGCGCGAGCTCGCTTGTCCTTCTCTCTTCCGATGCGGGCGCGGTCAGGATCGGCACGACGGAAAAGCCGGGTGCGCTCGTCTCGAAGCCGCTGGACTGCGCGGGCGAGGACCTTTCGCTCGTCGTCAGGGCGAAGCACGGCAACGGGCAGGAGAACTCGGGTGTCATCCTCAACGCGGCGATCCTCGCGGCAGACGGGGCGACGAACCTCCTCGGCCGCGTGACGCTTCCAGGCGTCTATTCGGAAAAGGCCTTTCCGCTGACGGCATCTCTCGTCGCCTCCGATTCGCTCCTTCTTTTGTCGGAGATCTCGTCGCCGAAGGACGGTCGCATCGTTTTGGACGAGATCGCGCTCGTCCGAGGGTATGAGGGCGAGTCCGTCGCCACCAACGAATTCCTCTGCCTGGACGTGGCTGACGAGACCGTCTGCGACGTGGCTCTGGCGGAAGGGCGGGCCTATCTTGTCGCGCTTGCCGCCGAATCCGCCGACGGCCAGGAGGCGTGGACGGAGCCATTGCTCGTGGAGGCGTCCTCGCTCGATGCGTGGCAGGATCGCGTGCTTTCCCTCGACGCGAAGGGGCGGCTGGACGCGCGTTTCCCGCTGGAGGAGCTGACGGCGGCCTCCGCGTCCGGCAAGATCGACGTCTCGTCGTCGGCCTTTCGGTTTCTGATCAACGACGTCGACCAGCTGACCCTCAGCGGGAACAAGGACGTCGAGAAGGTGACGTCGGTCGGCGTCTACGTCTGCACGAACGTCTTTTCGCGCGACTGGATCGTCCTAATTCCGCCTGCCGCCGAGACGAAGGCGGACTGCGAAGAGGCCGAGATGCGCGTGTCGGTCGAGACGAAGGCCTTTGCGCCGCGCCGCCTCGTCCTGTCGGGGACGTTCGCCCAGCTGAAGGCCCGGAACGAGGCGACGCGCGACCTCCTCTTCCAGTGGCGGTTCGAGTCGCCCGACGGAACGCTTGGCGCGTGGACGGACTTCGGGTCTTTCTCGTCGAGCTTCACGTCGTCCGACCAGAATCCGCCGCTTTCCGAGACGATCCAAAGCGTATCGGCCGAGGCGTTTTTGAATGTGCCGGCGTCCTCCCGTCTCGACGTGCGCGTCCTCAACCGAAAGCTCAAGGATCAGAAAGACCCGCCGCTCGGGTTCTGCGATTTTCGGCTCTTCGTCGAGAGCCGGAAGAAGCCGCTTTGCCTCATCGTCCAGTGACGGCGCGACTTACGGCTCTTGCGTCCAATTCGCAAGCGTCAGTCCGGGGACGCGCCGAAAATGGCGTTCGTTGTTGGTGACGAGCGTGCAGCCCGACGCGATGGCCGAGGCGGCGATCAGCATGTCCATGTTGCCGATGGGCTGCCCTTGGCCTTCCATCTCCGCGCGAATCTTCGAATAGACCTCGGCGGCGTCCGAGTTCCAGGGCTGGACGGGGAAGATCTCGCGGAAAAGCGAGATGACCGAGAGGAGCTTCTGCGAGCCGTTCTTCCGTGCGCCGAAGAGCGATTCGGCGAGCGTGATGGCGGAGAGGACGATGGCCTTCTGGTGTCGGGCGACCTGTCTGCGCACGGCAGGGCGGCGTCCGGACACGAGGTAGCTGAACGTGTCCGTGTCCAGCATGTACGACGCGGCTTTCATGCGAAGAGCTTTCGGTCTTGGGCGGGCTCGTTGCAGGGCCTCTTCGAGAGGAAGCCTTTTTCGCCGTCCGAGAGCGCATCGCATTTTGCGAACACGTCTTCGAGCTTTGGCCGGCTGGAGATCGGCATGAGGAGCACGCCGCCGTGAAACGCCTGCACGGACACGCGATCCGTCGTGAATCGAAACGGACGCGGAATCCGAACGGCCTGAGAGCCTCCGTTCATGAATATGCTCGCTGTCGCCATGGAACGCTCCTCTCTTGTAGTGATATATGAGAAGTATATACTATTTGTAGAGAGTGGTCAAGAGCTTCCGACGGTTCCTCGATCATCGCCGGCTTCGCGCCGATTGCCAACAGCACGTTGGCCGTGAAGTTCGCCGCCACCGTATTGGTGAGGCACAGGACAAACGGTTCTGGTTTCATCTTCGTGCTGCGCGGTTCAGAACTGGTACTGGACGGAGAGGACGAAGCCGCCGCCGACGGCGATGGCCGGAAGCCACGACG
>CAVGMG010000168.1:0-3046 GCA_963630185.1 Alistipes onderdonkii
CGGTGGGCGGCATCGGCATTGCGCCGGGCGCGAACATCAACTACCAGACGGGCGTTGCCGTCTTCGAGGCGACCCACGGCACGGCGCCGAAATACGCCAACCTCGACAAGGTGAACCCCGGCTCGCTCATCCTCTCTGGCGAGATGATGCTCCGCTACATGGGCTGGACGGAGGCGGCGGACAGGATTCTCGCGGCGATGGACAAGGTCATCTCCGCGAAGACCGTCACCTACGACTTCGCCCGCCAGATGGAGGGCGCGACCGAGGTGAAATGTTCCGAGTTCGCCCGGCTTCTCGCCGAGGCCATGTGAGCGCATGAAGACGCGGCAGTTCTGGTATCCGCTCCCGGAGAGGCTCATCGCCCAGCATCCCGCCGAGGTGCGCGGCACGGAGAGGATGATGGTCCTCCACCGCGACACGGGCGTCATCGAGCACCGCCACATCGCCGACATCGTCGACTACCTCACGCCCGACGACCTCCTCGTCGTCAACGACACGAAGGTCTTTCCGGCGCGACTTCTCGGCACGTGGGCGGACACGCCGGGCGCCGTCGAGATGCTGCTCGTCAACGCCGCGCCCATGGACGCCATCCCGCAGGACGGGGGGCTCGTCTGGAACGTCATCGTTGGCTCGGGGCGCACGTGCCGCGAAGGGCAGGTCGCCGTCTTCGGGCCGAAGGGCGAGCTCAAGGCGCGTTTCCTGAAGCCGCTTTCCGGCATCGGGATGTGGCAGGTCGCGTTCGACTGCTCTCGCCCCCTCATGGACTTGCTCGACGAATTCGGGCACACGCCCGTGCCGCCCTACGTGAAGCGCGAAGGCACGGCGGAGGAGGAGAAGGAGGACCGCGAACGCTACCAGACGATCTACGCGCGCGAGGTCGGCTCGGTCGCCGCGCCGACGGCGGGGCTTCACTTCACGCCGGAGATCTTCGCCGCGCTCGACGCGAAGGGCGTCACGCGCGTCGCCGTCACGCTCCACGTCGGGCCCGGCACGTTCCGCCCCGTCAAGGCGGAGAACATCGAGGACCACCAGATGGACTTCGAGGCCTTCACGGTGCCGCCGGAGACGGCGGACGCCGTCAACGCCTGCAAGGCGCGGGGCGGGCGCGTCGTCTGCGTCGGCTCGACGACGGTGCGCACGCTGGAGACGGTGGCCGCGTCCACGCCGGACGGGAAGGTCGTCGCGGGCTCGGGCGCCTCGAACATCTTCATCTACCCGCCCTACCGCTTCCGCGTCTGCGACGCGATGCTGACGAACTTCCACCTGCCGCAGTCCACGCTTCTCATGATGATCTCGGCACTCGCGGGGCGCGAGCGCGTCCTCTGCGCGTATGCCATGGCCGTGCAGAAGAGCTACCGCTTCTTCTCCTACGGCGACTGCATGCTGATCGTATGACCGTCTTTCTCCTGACGCTTCTTCTGCGGCCTCTCGCGTCGCCGGACGTCCTGCCGCTGAGCCTCCAGAACGAAGTGGATCACGCGCTCGCCTGCGTGACGAACCGCCCCCCGGTCACGAACGCGCTCCACCTCGCCGCGCAGCGCGACTTCGCCCGGCTCTTCGAGACGAACGCGCCGGCCGAGCGGGCCGTCCGCCTCGTCTCCCTGCAAAAGGACGGCGAGTGGATCTATCGCGGCACGAACGTGACGGAGGAGGCCGTGCGCCTTCTGCGCGAACTTGAAACGACCGCTTCGGAATGACAGCCGACAACGAGGGACGCATGAGCGAACGGGAGAGAAAGCCGGCACGGCGGCACCTCATGGGGATCGGCGGCGTGGGCATGAGCGCGCTCGCGACGGTGCTTATGAAGCAGGGCGACGTCGTGACGGGCTCCGACCGCACGCTCGGCACGCCGAACGTCCGCTTCCTTGAAAAGATGGGCGTCCGCGTCTTCCCGGACGACGGCAGCGGGATCGAGGCGTCGATAGACGAGGTCATCGTCTCGACGGCCATCGAGGAGACGAACAGAGGCCTCGTCAAGGCGCGAGAGCTGAACATCCCCGTCACGCATCGCGCCAAGGCGCTCGCCCGTGCGCTCGCGGGACACCGCCTCGTCGCCGTCGTCGGCACGTGCGGCAAGTCGACGGTGACGGCGATGCTCGGCCACGTGTTGGCCGAGTGCGGCTTCGACCCCTTGTGCGTCAACGGCGCGAACGTCGTCGGCTGGGACGGGGCGGTGCGCTTCGGACGCGGCGAGATCGCCGTCGCCGAAGTGGACGAGAGCGACAAGTCGCTCGTCGCCTTCCACCCCGATGCGGCGATTGTCACGAACGCCTCCGCCGACCACTACTCCAAAGAGGAGATGGACGCCGTTTTCGACGCCTTTGTCAAGGACTGCAAAGGCCCGGTGGTAGATGGACGAAGAGAAGTGGAAAAGTGGAAAAGTGGAAAAGTGGAAGAGTGCGGGGGAGAGGTGGAAAAGTGGAAAAGTGGAAGAGTGGAAGAGTGCGGGGGAGAGGTGGAAAAGTGGAAAAGTGGAAAAGTGGAAAGGTGCGGAGAGGATGTGGAAACGTCGATGCCGGGCAGGCATAACCGCCAGAACGCCGCGCTCGCTCTTCGCATGGCGGTCGCGCTTGGCTGCGACGAGGCTCAGGCCCGTTCGGCGCTTCTCTCCTTTCGCGGCGTTGAACGCCGTCTGCAGCGCGTGGGCGCGCACGTCTACGACGACTATGCGCACAACCCGGAAAAACTCAAAGCGATGTGGACGACGCTCGCCGAGGCCTATCCGGCAGGCGTGTGCGCGATTTGGCGGCCGCACGGCTATGCGCCGCTTCGCAAGATGAAAGACGCGCTCGCGGCGATGTTCGCCGAGGCCGTTCGTCCGCAAGATCGCCTCTTGCTCCTTCCCGTTTACGACGCGGGCGGCACGACCGACCGCTCGATTCGCTCCGAGGATCTTCTGGAGACCGTCCTTCGCCTGAAGCCGTGCCTCGCGTCTCGTGTAGAGGTTGTCCTAAGCTTGGACGCCGCATTCGAGGCGGCTTTGTCCTTGGCAGGGCGCGTCGGATGCTTCGTCACGTGCGGGGCGCGAGACCCCGACTTGCCGCGC
>CAVGMG010000169.1:0-2966 GCA_963630185.1 Alistipes onderdonkii
GACTGGTTATCCATGATTTTGCGCCTCTTCAACTGCGGTTTAGGGTTTGCAAACCGCAGATTTTCTGATTTTCTGCGGTTTCGACGCCACACATTATCGCATTTCGCGCCGCCGCCGTCAAGAGGCTGCGACTGGCGAGTTACCGTTTTGCATACAGTTCTGTATTTGTTCTGACTCGATCATATTGGAGTCTGCCCCGGTGTCATAGAATCGAGTGCGTGTCTCCTCGTTCCCACATTTCATGGAAAATGGGAGTCGGGAGGGTCGCAGAGCATTCTCATGAAACCTCAAACCTCTCTTTTATGCTATACTATGGACGAAGGGAGAGACTTTAGGGTAATGTGCGGCATGGAAAACGCTTTTGAGAGGACGTATCGCGTTCGCAGCTACGAGACGGGCGTGCAGAACCGCCTGACGCTGCCGTCCGTCTGCAACTACTTGCAGGAGGCGGCGGGCGAGCATGCGGAACAGCTGGGCTTCGGCATTCTGGCGCTTCAGGCACGCGGCCTTTCGTGGATGCTCGCGCGTCTCCACCTGAAGATTGCGCGGGATGTCCCGTGGGGGGCGGACGTGAAGGTCGTGACATGGCCGAGCGGGCTCAAGGGTCGCCTCGTCGCCCTGCGCGACTTCCAGATGTTTACGGCGACGGACGATGGCGCGGACCGGTCGAACGGTCGTGCGCCGATCCTCGAGGGCGTGAGCGAGTGGCTGACGGTCGATCTCGCGGCGCAGAGGATCGTGAAGCCGTCCGAGGGCTTTGCGCGGCTCGTGCCGCCGGACGTCGCGCGCGTCGCGCTCGCGGCATCGGACGGCGGCGGCAAGTTCGCCGCGCTCGCGAAGGTCGATCAGGTGGCGCACATCCTCGTGCGCCGCGCCGACCACGACTTCAACGACCACGTGAACAACGTCCACTACGTCGAGTGGGCGCTGGAGGCGTTGCCGGAGCCCTTTCGTGCGCGCCCCGTGCGCGAGCTCGACATCGTCTTCCGCCAGGCGGCGCACGCGGGCGACGCGCTGGAGTCGCGCGTCGAGGTCGTGGACGACGCCCGCCTCCGCTGCGCCATCGTGCGCCCGTCGGACGGTGCTCTCCTCGCGACGGCGGCTTTGACGTTTGCAGACCTGGTGTAGGTTGCGAGCGGCGATCCTGGCGAAGAAGCCGGCGGTCTGCCCCAGCCGCCGCGATGGGCAGTGCATCGCGCAGCCCAAAGGCGCGTCTGCCGTCGTGTTACCTGCGGATGTTTGACGGAATTCGGGGCAGGCATAGCCCACCTTGTCGCCGCGCCGCCGTGTGTGGCATAATGTGTCCGTTCTGTCGGGGCGGACGGCAGCCTGACCGGCTATGCGGCCGGCCTCGACCGGAAGCTCGCGCTGCTGAAGACGGAGCATATCGATACGAGCGACTATGCAATTTTTACTTCCAAAGTAAAATCTGCATAGACACGGGTGGGCGAAAGATGCTATACTATGCACATGATCAAGAGGCAAATCTCAGACAGGATCGCGAAACTGGCTCGGACCTACCCGGTCGTCACCGTCACGGGGCCGCGCCAAAGCGGCAAGACGACGCTCGTGAAGGCGCTTTTCCCGAAATCGGCCTATGTCAATCTCGAGTCCCTTTCGGCGCGCGCGTTCGCGTCCGACGACCCGATCGCCTTTCTCGGCCAGTTCGAGGGCAAGAGCGTCATCCTCGACGAGATCCAGCGCGTGCCCGAACTGCTCTCGCAGATCCAGGTCTGCGTCGACGAGAAGCCTCAATCAGGACGGTTCGTCCTGACGGGCTCGCAGAACTTTGCGCTCCTGCGAGGCGTCTCGCAGAGCCTCACCGGGCGGACAGCCCTCGTGACGCTTCTGCCGCTTTCGCTGGCGGAGCTCGGCTCGCGGCTGCGGGGGCAGTCGCTTGACGAGACGATGTGGAAGGGATTCTACCCAAAGATCTACGGGAATGGCGTTCCGCCGGCGGACGAGCTCGCGTTCTACGTGCAGACCTACCTGGAGCGGGACGTCCGCGAAATCGAGAACGTCCGGAACCTGCGGACGTTCTCGACGTTTCTGCGCCTCGCGGCCGGGCGGACGGGACAGGTCCTGAACGTCTCGTCGCTCGCGGCGGACGCCGGGATCTCGCCGAAGGTCGCCTCGGAGTGGCTTTCGCTCCTTGAGGCGAGCTATGTCGTCCGCCTCCTGGAGCCGTGGCACGCCAACCTGAACAAGCGCCTGACCAAGGCGCCCAAGCTCTACTTCACGGACGTCGGCCTGGCGGCCAGCCTCATCGGCATCACGGAGCCTTCGCAGGTCGCGGCGCATCCGCTCAGGGGCGCGCTGTTCGAGACGATGGTCGTGGACGAGTTCCTGAAGGACGCGCTCAACCGCGGGACGCATGCGGAAATGAACTACTACCGCGACTCGAACCGGAACGAGATCGACCTTGTCGTGACGGAGGGCGGACGGACGACGCTCTGCGAGGTCAAGAGCGGTGCGACGTTTTCGGGCGACTGGGTCTCGACCATGAACCGGCTGGCGCCGCAGTTCGGGACTGTCGCGCGAAAGGCCGTCGTCTACGGCGGTGACGAGACGCAGAGGCGAAGCGGCTTCGACCTCCTCTCCTGGCGTCATCCCATCTGCCCGTGAGAACGGGCTCGCCTCTTCCGCGAGTCGGCCGTTCGCGAGGAGAGGCGTAGCCCTTTCGACGCTTCACCGAAGGGGTCGTGCCTTCTCACCGCTCATTTTGTGAGCGGCGGCGCGGGCCGTCTTGTCGCACCGCCGCCGTGTGTGGTATAATGTGTCTGTCCTGTCGGGAGGGAAAAGCGGTTGCGGGCGCGAAGCCGCCCGTGAGCGGACGATTCTCTCGGCGGGGCGGCTCCTTCAGCCGAGCTGTGCGAGCTGTATCGACGCGAGCTGTCAGCGAAAGAGCAAAAGCAGATGAAAGGAACTTGATGACGAAAGACTGAAACTTCCAGAGCCCGAACTGC
>CAVGMG010000170.1:0-2931 GCA_963630185.1 Alistipes onderdonkii
AAATCCTGTCTAAAAAAGAAAGACACAAAATGAAGAAGCTTCTGTTTGCAACCACCGCATTACTCATCGGAGGAAGTCTTATGGCACTGACCGAAAAGGAAAAGACGCTTTGTGACGTCGCCGCCGCAACAGCTCGCGGCGTGGCGAATTCGGACATCGCGGAGATCCTCGCGTCCGCCTGCACGGAGGACGACGTGAGCCCTTTCCGCGCGGGGACGCCCAACACGCGCTACCGGCAATATTTCAGCGGACGCTCCTGGCTCGCCTCGCTCACGAAAAACGCGAAGGAGACGGGCGTTCCGATCAGCAACGTCACCTTCGAGCCGGGCTGCCGCAACAGCTGGCATTTCCACACGGGCGGACAAGTCCTCGTCTGCGTCGGCGGCGAGGGCTGGTATCAGGCGCGCGGAGAAAAGGCGGTGAAGATGCTGCCGGGCTCGGTCGTCGAGATTCCCGGCGACGTCGAGCACTGGCATGGCGCAGGGCCGACGACGTGGTTCGCCCACCTCGCCATCGAATGCCATCCCGACACGAACAAGACCACCTGGCTCGAACCCGTGTCCGACGCGGACTACGCCGAGGCGACCTCTCTGCCGACGGCGGCAAGAACGCCGTCCCTTTGACCGCATCGAGGCGTTCTGTCGGCGGAGCATGAAGTGCCGCAACAGGCGAGAAATGAGAATTGATTGCGGAATATTCTGAACGCGCATTTCGCGGCTGTCTATGGCCGACAAGCCTCCTGATTCCAGTAATTCGTCGGTCATAGCCGACAAAAATGCGAATAGGCCGTTGTTTGTCGGTCATGGAAATGGTATAATTCATTTCCGTTGGAGAGTTCTGCTTGTCGCTGACACTGCTTGTTGAAGGAGATTTATGATACCGCGAACGCATTATCTTGACTTGATCCGTCCGTTTGTCGGAACGGACGTCATCAAGGTCATCACCGGCATGCGCCGCAGCGGCAAGTCGGTGATCCTGGAGCAGATCCGGGACGAAATCAGGAAACGCGACCCCTCGACGGAGATCTTCTATCTGGATCTCGAAGACCGCCGAAACGCGCGCTATCTCGCCAAGGACGTGCTGTTCAACGACCTTGACGCGAGGCTGGAGGCGGCGAAGGGGCGGCGGGTCGCCGTCTTTCTCGACGAGATCCACGACGTCGAGGAATGGGAGCTTCAGGTCAACTCCATCCGCAAGCGAAAGAACGCCGACATCTTCATCACGGGGTCCAATTCCAAGCTGCTCTCCGGCGAGCTTGCGACCTACCTGACGGGACGCTACGTCGAGTTCAAGGTCGCGCCTTTCTCGTTCGGCGAGTTCAAGCTCGCGACGGCAGACCTCTGGGGCGGACTTGCGACAGCCGACCTCTTCGACAGGTACCTGGACTGCGGGGGGCTTCCGTTCCTCCCCCAGGTGAGATACGAGGCGGCGGCCTCGCGCTCCTACCTGGACGACCTCTATTGGGCGATCCTCTCGAAGGACGTCATGCGACGCCTGCAGATCCGGGACGTCGACCTTCTCGACCGCATCGTGCGCTATGCCATGGCCGAGATCGGGCACGTCTTTTCGGCCCGCAGCATCGTGCGCTTCCTGAAGAGCGAGCGGCGCACGACGACCGTCGAGACGGTCCTCGCCTACCTGCGCGCCTGCGAGGACGCCTTTCTCGTGACGCGCGTTCCGCGAGAGGACCTCGTCGGCAAGCGCATCCTGTCCGTCGACGAGAAATACTACGTCAGCGACCTCGGCCTGCGCCGCGCCGTCGTCGGCGGTTCGCGCGGCGAGGACGTCGACCGCCTGCTGGAGAACGTCGTCTACGGCGAACTGGTGCGCCGCGGCTGGCGCGTCACGGTCGGGCGCGTCCGCGAACGGGAAGTGGATTTCGCCTGCCAGAACGGCGACGACCGCCTCTACGTCCAGGTCTGCTACCTCATGGCGGATCCCGCGACGCGCGAACGCGAGTTCTCGGCCCTTGAGGCGATTCCCGACCAGTATGACAAGCTCGTCCTCTCGCTGGACCGCGTCAACTTCTCGCGCAACGGCGTCAAGCACCGCTATCTGCCCGAGTTCCTGCTCGACGACGGCAAGGCGAAGGGCTGAATTTGGTATAATGTGAGTCTATAAGGAGAAATTACAATGGGCATGAACTTGCTGGATGCGGCGTTTGCTGTCTTGTCGAGAAACGGGCTGCCGATGTCGCCAAAGGAGATTGTCAAGACCGTCATTGACGAGGGCTATTGGTCGACCAAGGGGAAAACGCCATGGGACACGCTGTCCGCGAACCTTTATACGGACATCCGGAAGAACGGCGAGAGAAGTCGATTTGCAAAGGCGGCGAAGAAGCAGCTGTTCATGGTCAACCCCGCGTTCAGGTGTGGAGAAGCCCCGAAAGCCGTCACGGCCGTTGATGCGGCTGTTGATGCGACTCAGGAACGCCGGATTTGGGGCATCCACTGCCCTATTGAGAAGGAGGGGGTGTTCAAGAGGGAAAACGTCATCGCGATCAAATGCGACGAGGTGGGGGATGTCGCGGGATTGCCGCCGAGCCGCGACGCTTTTAAAGAGGCTTACGCAAGGGCGCATCCTGACGCGGCCAAGCAGTCGATTGCCACGCAAGCCGGTCAGCTCTACCGGTTTGTCTGCGAAGCGCAAATCGGGGATTACGTCCTGTTCCCGTCCAAACTTGACCGCATGATTTATTTCGGAGAGATCTGTGGCGAGTATTTCCATGACGACGGGGCGTCCGACTTCGTCCAGAAACGGAAAGTGAAATGGCGCAAATCGTTTCCGAGGACCGTGTTTTCGCAAGGCGCGCTTTACGAGATTGGATCTGCGCTTACGTTTTTCAGCGTCAAGAACTATGCGGAAGAGTTCCTTTTAGCCCTCAACAAGGGCTTCGGGCGAACCGGAAGCGATCCTCAGGCGGATGTCGAG
>CAVGMG010000171.1:0-2924 GCA_963630185.1 Alistipes onderdonkii
CGGAGCGCCCGCCGGGCGAGGCGAGTCGGGCAGGACTGCGGCCTGCGGCTGACCTGGCGGTCGCCGCACGGCCGCAGGACGCCCGAATCGCCCGCACGCCAGGCGCGAGCACCGTTGCCCCGAAGCGCGCCGCACGCTGGCAGGCGACAGGCGACAGGCGAGACGACGAACAGCGACAAGACGAGCGCGGCAACGAACAGCGACAGGACGGAACGCAGACCCGTCAGAAGAACCACTTGGCGGCCGCGAGAAGCCCCTGCTTCCACGGCACGCGGTGCGAGACGCCGGACTTGCCCGCGAACTCGGCAAGATGCGCGACGTACCAGTCGTAGTTGCGCACCAGGGCCTGCTTGTTCGAATACTGCGGACGGTAGCCAAGAAGCCTCTCCGCCTTCTCGATCGAGACGAACGAGTCCGTCGAGGCCGTCTCGTAGACCCACGGGTAGAGCGGCGAGAGATGAAGCCTCTCGAGGATGCGCAGGATGAGGACGAGCGGCCTGACCGGCATGCCGCGGATCCTCTTGCCGTGGCCGGCGCGGTCGAGGACGGCCTGGTAGTCCTCCTTCATCGTCGTGAAGACCTTCGCGCCGACGTTGAACTCCGTCGCGACGACGTCCTTCGGATACGTCATCGCGCTCCAGATCGCGTGGTCGAGGTCGTCGACGTCCATGAGCTGGTAGCGGTTCTCGCCCGACCCGATCATGGGGAAGCCGTGCCCCGTCTGCGCCCAGTCGTAGAAGAGCGCGAAGACGCCGAGCCGCTCCGGGCCGACGAAGCTCTTCGGGCGGATGATCGAGACGCAGAAGCCGTCCTTGATCGCCGCCTGGCAGAGCGCCTCGGCCTCGATCTTCGCCTGCCCGTAGGGGCCCACGCCGACGAGGGGGTCGGTTTCGTAGATCGGATGCTTCTTCGGGACGCCGTAGACGGCCGTCGAGGAGATCTGGATCATGCGGTCGAGCTTGAACTTCCGCGCCGCCGCGAGGACGTTGCGGCAGCCGTCCACCTCCGTCGTGCGAATGTCCTCTTCGCTGTAGAGCGGCAGCGCCGCCGCGCAGTGGACGACGACGTCGCAGCCCTCCGTGACGCGCTCGACGGCAGCGACGTCGCGGACGTCGCCCAAGGTGAACTTCAGCCACGGCTCGGACTTTTCGGGATAGTCGAAGTCGGCGATGTCGAGGACGCGGACTTCCTCCACGCCCTGCTGGCGAAGAAAACGGATGAGGTTGATTCCGAGAAAGCCGGAACCGCCCGTGACGAGAACTTTCATGACGCTATTATACCATATTGAAAGCGCCGCCGCAGATTCTCTCCGCAGACGGCGCTTTGGGACGCGGGGCGTCCGGCGGCTTTACGCCCGCTTCTTGATGACGGGGATCTGCGCCGCCGCGACCGACTGGCCGAGGCGACGCGCCTTCTCGTCCGGCATGAAGATGTCGATCTTCTCGGCCCACTCGGGGTAGACGTCCTTCAGCATCGCCTTGGCCGTTTCGAGGATGACCTCGCCGCCGAGGCCCGACGTCACGCGGCCGAGGATCATCATGTTCTCGTAGTCGTAGAACTCGTTGTACCACGGAATGGCGTGCGCGAGGAAGCGGCCGATCTGGATGTAGACCTTGAGCGCGCGCGCGTCGCCCTTCTCCATCGCCGCCTGGACGACTTTGAGGCGCTCGGGCAGGGCCATCGCCTTCGGGAACTCGAAGCCGAAGCTCTCGGCCAGCCAGTTGACCGCCTGCTGCGAGAACGCCATGGCGCCCACGCCGTAGTCGCCCGACCACTCGCACCTGGGCGCGCACGGGTTGAAGTCCACCGGCGCGAACGCGAGCTCGCTGATGCGCCCCGTCATCCGGCCCTTCATGTCCACGTAGCCGACGGCCTCGGACGAGCCCATCGCGACGCCGAGGATGCCCTTCTTGTTCATCGTGATCATGCCCGCGAGCGCGGTCACGTCGCCGTCGTTGTAGATGGCGAACGGAACGCCCCAGTCCTTCTCGATGCGGAAGAAGAGGTTCTGCGCCTCCTCGAACTTCGAGGGGTTCTTCTCCTTGATGGCGCGGAAGAGCGAGGCGATGCCCATCTTCTGGCCGACGAGCGTGCCGGCCGTCGAGCCGCCGATGGCGTCCACGCGCGGCAGGGCCGCCGCCGCCTCCTTGAGGCCGGCCGTCAGCTTGGAGTAGTGGTATTCGGGGTCGGGCTGGTTGCGCGGATCCCACGGGAACTCCTTCGAGAAGACGACCTTGCCGTTCTTCAGCGCCGAGATCTTGAAGTCGGACGCGCCGAGGTCGAAGCCGATGCGGCAGCCGTCGGCCACCGTCTTGACGAGCGCGGGCTTCTCGTTCATCTCGGGCATCTTCTTCAGGGGCACGATCGCCGTCTCCACGGGACGCCCGTAGATGGAGGAGAAGAAGTCGTAGTCGAACGCGCGCGCGCCCTTCTTCGTGTAGGCCTTGGCGACGGGGCCGACGATCTTCTCCGGGCCCGCGAGGTAGAGCTTCCAGCCGCCCGCCGACCAGACGATGAACTTCGCGATGCGCTCGACGACGTGCGTGACGAACTTCTCGGCCTGCGGATCCAGGCGCTTCGGGACGGGCAGGTCGTAGCGGTAGACCTTGCCGTCTTCGCGCTCCCACGCCACGGCGACGATCTGCGCGTTCGCCTTGTTCTCGATGCCGTCGTAGACTTGCCACAGGGCGCTCATCGGGGCGACGAACGCCGAGGACGGACAGGCACACTTTTTCTTGCTGCAGGAACACGCCATAACTTCAACTCCTTCTCAATTGGTTTATAGAGGTATCTGTATTATAGCAAAAGAAAACATCTTGCGCAAAACGATTTGCGCGGGCGCAAAGTGGAAAAGTGGAAAGGTGGAAAGGTTGGGGGAAGGTTTTAGGTGTTAGGTTTTAGCCGAAGAGGTTTTAGGTTTCAGG
>CAVGMG010000172.1:0-2924 GCA_963630185.1 Alistipes onderdonkii
GCTCACCCATGGCGCAGCCTCCACCACGCGCCTTCGACGAGATAGAGCGGGTATTCGAGCGCAATCTTCGCCCGCACCAGCGGCCCCGGTCGGCACGGCGCCTGCCCCGCGACGAACGGCGCGATCTTCGCCGCGTCTTCGACCCACCGCGCCCGATGACGCGCCGCCGCCGCGCTGACGCCCGCCCGCGCCCGCGCAACGCGCTCCGGCGCGAGGCGTTCGGGCCGGTCGAAATCGACGAGAACGCCGCTTTCGCCGTCGGTGATGTACTCGTTCATCGTCGCGTCGTCGTGCGCGACGACGCACTTGCCCATCGCCATCGCCTCCAGAAACGCCATGCCGATGCCCTCCTTGCGGCGCGGCGCGATGACGACGCCGCACGCCGCCATCCGCGCCAGGTGCTCATCACGCGGCAAAAAGTCGCCCGTGCCCTTGACAACGAGCGCGTAGCCGTCTTCCTTCGGGAACATCGTCTCGGCCTGGGCGCGCGAGACGCCGCCGCGCTCCCAGAGAAAGACCTTCTTCGGGTCGCCCGCCTCTTGCGGCAGCGTCGCCGGATCGGGGAAGTAGCGCACGTCGAGGAGGTTCGTGACGCCGCACCGCCGCGCGTGCCGCGAGACCTTCGCGCAGAACGAGACGACGCCCATGCCGCTCGCGGCGAGACGCCGCCACTGCCAGCGGCTTCCCCACTCGTTGTCGTACATCGGCACGAAGACGTTGACCTTGCCGGGGAAGTAGAAGCGGCTTCGCGAGACGGGGAACTCCCAGATGACCGCGCCGTCCTGTCCCTGCATCGCCGCCTCGGCCCCCGTGCGGTAGTATTTCGTGTAGTAAAGGGGCGTCACCTCGAACGCGCGTCGCAGAATCTCGACGAAGAAGTCCGCCGACGCCGTCGCCTTGTGGCACGCATGGTCGATGAAAAGCACGCGCATCACGCCCTCCCTACCAATACGCCCCGTTCTCGAGGCAGCGGTAATTCGCGGGACGCTCCTCGTCGCCGGGGCGCACCCAGAACTCGTTGTAGAAGCGGCTGTAGTCGCTTTCGTCCCACCGTCCGCCCTTGATGCCGAAGAGCATCTGCGTCACGCCGCCAAGATGAACGGCCTGTTTGTGCAGACGGCTCTTGACGAACGCCCCGATGGACATCCCATAGGCCCCGCAGCCGATCAGGGCAATGTCGAAGTCGATCTTCGCAATGTCCGCACACATCGCGTCCAGAGCCTCGAACCAGTCGCGGAACGGCGTCTTGAGGCCAAGGAACGACGTGACGGGGCGGTAGGTGACAAGCTCGAACGCGGGCAGGACCGCCGGATCCGCAAACAGCCTTTCGCGCCTCGCAAACTGCGCGGCGATCGTCCGGCAGAACGGATGGACGACGAGGACGCGCTTTCCTGCCAAGGCCGACGTCCAAGGGTCGCGGTAGGCAAACGCATCCAGTCCGTTGAGGTTGACGGCCTTGCAGGTCGGGAAGAAGAGCTTCTTCAGTTCAAGCTCCCGCGCATTCCACGAGGCGAGCACGTCAAGAGACCGGGCGTCCTCCAGCGCACGCGCCGAGAACTTCATCAGCGTCGCGTCGTCCGCCGGAAACACGCCGGTCGTGCGAAGAAGGCCCGCCCGGATCGAGTTGTCCCACCAGAACGGGCCGAACGCGCCCGTCAGCAGGGAGAGCGCCTTCTTCGCCTTCGGGCATCGGCGGGAAATGTCGTATCCCCTTAAGACCGCATCCAGCTCGACGCAGCCGAACCGCGCGACGAGACAGGGCGCACCGCCCTCCAGCAGACGGCGGATATGGTCGTTCGCCGCCCGTCCCGTGAAGTCGGGCGGTATCGGACGGTGGTCGTTGACGCCGTTCAACAGGCGCGAGAAGACAAGCCGCTGCGTCCAGATGATGCCGCGCGTCAGATAGGCGTGCAGGTTCATCGGATAGCCGAAGTCGTTGTCGGGCGAGATTTTCACGCCAAAAGCTCCCTAAAATAGGCGTCAAACTGCTGTGCGATCTCCGCCCACGAGTAGACGGGGATCTGCCGCGCCGCGTTGACGGCGAGACGGTGGCAGAGGGCAGGGTCGTCCGCGAGGCGCCGGATAAGCGGCGCGTAGTCGCCGTCCGTCGCGAGAAGCGCGTTCTCGCCGTCCGCGAAGAAGTTGTCCGCCTCGCCGTGCAGGGCGAGAATCGGCTTTCCCCAGCGGAGGTATTCCTGCAGCTTGGCGTTGCAGTCCTGGTTGGACGTGCAGACGAAGGCGTCCGCCTGGCTCATGACGAAGCGCTGCTCGTCCTTCGAGAGCCAGCCGAGCGAAATGCAGTTGTCGGAGAGGTAGGGCTTCAGGTAGGCCGCCTCGCTTCCCGTCATGTAGAGCTTGACGTCGCGGGGGAGCGCCCTCATCGCGCGGCAGACGTCCTCCGTCCGCTTCCACTTCGCCTTGTCGCCCGTGTAGACGAGCTTGAAGCGGCCTTCGAGCCGGATCGAGCCGTGGACGGCGTTCCGGTCGACGGGGTCGGCGCCGTTCGGGATGTAGGCGCAGTCGACGCCCCACGTTCGCCCCAGCTTCTGCAAGGCGTAGCTCAGCGTCACGACGGCATCCGAGCGCGTGACGAGAAACTTCTGGACGCCGCGCATCAGGATCTTGCCGGGCCAGCCGAACATCTCGTTCCAGATGCGGTCGTAGGGGTCGTCCCAGCCGTGCACGACGACGAAGCGGCGGTGGCGGCAGAGGACGCGCTTCAGGAAAATCGGCCAGACGGCCGCCGTCGAGCCGTAGGTGTAGACGATGTCGGGCCTGAAGGCGTCGATCTCCTTCGCGAGGCGGAACGGGTTCGCCGTGTCGCGCCAGCCGAGCCACGCGACCGTCCAGCCGAGCCGCTCCAGATGATAGCCGATCGCGTCGATGCTGTAGGGCGCGGCGGCAAAATGCGCGGCGGCGGACGT
>CAVGMG010000173.1:0-2921 GCA_963630185.1 Alistipes onderdonkii
TCGTGAACCCGAACAACTGCAACGGCGGCAAGATGGAAGTCGTCATCAGGGACACATCGTTTACGAACTGCGGCACGTCGAGCAAGGCGGCCGTTCGCGTGGCGGGCGAGAAAGCGGGGACTTCGGCGACCGTGACCCTGGAAAACCTGACGTTCGACGAATGCAGCGCGGCGAACGCGATTGGCATCGGCAAGAAGGAACTCGCCGAGAACAATGCGGAGATCACCTACTCGATTACCGGCACGACCGGCACGCTCAAGGTCTTCGAGAAGGGCGGCACGGACGAGACGATCACGCCGGCGGCGACGACTCTCGCCCCGACTACGGCCTATGCGGGCGCGAACTTCGTCGTTGCGAAAATTGGCACAGAGGAGTATAAGACGGTTGACGCGGCGATGGAAGCGGCGGCGGCGAAGGGCGCGGCGACCACGGTCACGCTTCTTGCGGACAGCGAAGACGCGACAGTCGTCCCGACCTGGTTCCTCCAGAACGACGTGACGATTGACGCGGCGAGCGCCACGACGGCGACGTTCGCGCCCGTCACGAACGCTTCCGACGCGCCTGACACGGACGGCATGGGGTATCTCGCTTCGGCGGACACCAGCAGCGTGCGCACGTTCACGGTCGGCGAGAACGTGACGCTTGCCTTCCCTGCGACCTCCACGAAGAAGGGTGCGCTTTATTTTGGCTATGGCAAGGTAGATGGCAAGGGCGGATGGGTGCCAATTAACGTCGTGCTGAACGGACGCATTGAAGCCTACGAGCCTTATCTCGGGTCTGGCTCGACGCTCACGGTCTCGAAGACGGGCTCACTCAAGTCGATTAGCGAGTGCTTGATTACGCGGAGCGCCTCGACGATGACGGTGACGGGCACGGGCGGCGCCTGGGGCGCGGAAAATCCGCAAGTTGTCCTGAGCTATGCCGCTCAGCAGGGCGGCGAGGTCTCCTTCAAGGACACGTTCGTGAACGCGGGCGCATGGTGGAGCATGCAGAATCGCAGCGGCGTAACCGCGACGGCGACAAAGCTGGTCCTGGACAATACGGCTTTCGTTGCCGATGCATTCAAGGGGGCGGTCAAAGGTTCTGGAGAAACTTCCGCCTACGAGGTCGAGCTGAAGAACGGTTCGCAGATGACGATCGCGGGCGGCTTCGGCGTGATTGCCGAGGGCGTGGTCACGATTGAGCCGGGTTCGCTTATTGCCGCGAAGTCGGTCAGCAACGCGGGGACGATCAACATCGACGCGACGGATTCCGAGTCGGTCAAGGTCATCGACTACACGGGCGCGAATGCGCTGACGCTTGCGGACTACGGAACGGTCAATGTCACGGGCGGCAAGGCCTATGTCAAGGACAACGACCTCTGGGTGACGGGTGCTGTCGTCGCGAAGATCGGCGAGACCGAATATTACTTCCTCGCCGATGCCATCGCCGCCGCGAAGGAGGGCGACACGATTACGCTCACGGCGGACGTCACGGAGACGGACGCGAAAGCGGCTGCGATTCCGTATGTCATGACGGGCAAGACACTTGACCTGAACGGATACACCTATACGCAATACAACTACGCGCACGTCTTCCAGGGCACGGGCGGTGTCATCAAGAACGGCAAGATGGTCTGCGCGCCCTACGATGACGGCGACAAAAACGCAGGCAACGGCTCTTATGCGCTCTTCATCGGCTACCATACCGCGACGGACAAGACGGTCGAGACGGAGGGCTTCACCGTCCAGGACGTCGAGATGACGGGCGGCATCAACGTCAGCCACGCGACGGACGTCGTCCTTGAGAACCTGACGGTCAACGGCACACGGTATTACGCCCTCTGGACCCAGAACGGCTCTTCGGTGACGATCAAGAGCGGCGCGTATTCGGCTGGCGCGGTTGCGCTTCTGAACGGCGAATCCGACACGGGCATGGCGGTCGAGGGCGGCACGTTCACGGCGAACGGCAAGCCGTTGGTCGGCACGTCAGGCGTGACGCCCTCGGTCTCCGGCGGCACGTTCGACACGGCGGTTGCCGCGAAGTATTGCGCGGCGGGCTATGTCCCGATGGCGAACGGGGACGGCACCTACGGCGTGAAGACTCCCGTCGCGAAGATTGGCGCAACGCAATACTACACCCTCGCGGAAGCGATCAACGCCGCCGAGAAGGGCGACACCATCACGCTTGTCGCGGACATCGCGGAAGACGTCGAAATCTCGAAGGACGTCACGCTTGACCTCGGCGGCAAGACGCTCTCCAGCGCCAACGCGGGCAAGGCGACGCTGACGGTCGCGCACGGCGTGACGGCGATCGTCAAGAACGGAAGCGTCGTCGGCGGGACGAGCTACTACGCCATCGAGAACCTCGGCACGGCGACGTTCGAGGGCGTGGCGGCCAAGGCGGGCAACGTCGGCTCGTCGATGATCGACAACCGGGGCACGCTGACCATTGACAGCGGCACCTACGAGGGCGGCATGAACACGGTCAAGAACGAGCCGAACGCGACCCTTATTGTCAACGGCGGCACATTCGAGAACGCATATGGCGAGAACGGTGCACATACGGGTGTCATCTACAACCTCGGGTCCGTCGAGATCGTCGACGGAACGTTCACCCAGCTGGCGACATCCCCCGCGTGGGCTTATCCGCATGTCATCATGACGGCTTCCGATGGCGCGACGCCCAGCACCGTCGTCAAGGGCGGGACGTTCACCAGTACGCTGAAGAACTGGAAGGGGACGATCCTCAACCACGACGGGGCCGGGTCGGCGGGCTGCACGGCGGTGAGCGGCGGCGTCTTCAACATGAAGGTGCCGGCATCCTATTGCGCGGACGGCTTTGGGCCTGCGCAGATTGCAGATGGCGTCTACGGCGTCTTCAAGACGGCGGACGTCACGTTCGACACGCTCGGCGGAAGCGTCGTCACGCTGAAGCAGACG
>CAVGMG010000174.1:0-2895 GCA_963630185.1 Alistipes onderdonkii
AGCTCGCGCGCCGCGCCCGGCGTCAGGATGCCCGCCATGTCCTTGATCGCGAGCGAGTCGACGCCCATCGCCTCCTGCGCCTTCGCGAGCTTCACGTAGGCCGCGACCGTGTGGACGGGCGAGGTCGTGTAGCAGATCGTGCCCTGCGCGTGGCCGCCGTATTTCTTCACGCTGCGGATCGCCGTCTCCAGGTTGCGCGGGTCGTTGAGCGCGTCGAAGACGCGGAAGATGTCCATGCCGTTCTCGCACGCGAGCGCGACGAAGCGGTCCACGACGTCGTCCGGGTAGTGCTTGTAGCCGAGGATGTTCTGCCCGCGCAAGAGCATCTGGAGCGGCGTCTTCTTGCAGACCTTCTTGATCTCCCGCAGGCGCTGCCACGGGTTCTCGCGCAGGAAGCGCATGCACACGTCGAACGTCGCGCCGCCCCAGCACTCCAGAGAGTAGAACCCCGCGTGATCCATCGTCTCGGCGATCTGGAGAATGTCATCGGTGCGCATGCGCGTCGCCCACAGGGACTGGTGGGCGTCGCGCAAGGTCGTATCGGTGATCCGTATTCTGTTCTTGTGCATTTTCATGGTGTCTATTATATCACAAAGTCGTTGTCATGTCGCCTTATTGCGCCAGCGAGCACGGGCCGTTGACGCACCCGCCGGGGCACGCCATGACCTCCAGGAAGTTCGCGGGGATCTTGCCCGTCGCGTAGAGCCGGAGCATCGCGCACGTCTTGCGGTCGATGCCGTTGATCTGCTTCGCGTTGAGCTTGAAGCCGGGGATCTTCCGCGTCGCCTCGTCCAGGACGGCCTCCGTCACGCCGCAGCTGCGCGCGAAGTTCCGCGCCGTCGCATTCGCCGGACGCGCGACGGGCCACGGCTCGCACGAGAGGACGTCGACCTTCCGGCCGGCGAGGATCGCGCCCAGCTCCTCGAAGGAGAGGACGAAGTCGACGGCCTTGCGCCGCGCCTCGCTCCGCTTGGCGACGCACGGCCCGATGAACACGGTCTTCGCCGACGGGTCCTTCGCCTTGACGATCTCGCGCGCGTAGACCATGGGGCTCGGCGTGAGCGAGACGTGGTCGAGCAGGTCGGGCGCGTGCTTGGCGACGAGGTTGACGTAGGCGGGGCAGCACGACGTCGTCATGAACGTCGCCGGGTCCTTCGCCAGGCGCTCGACGAACTCCGCCGTCTCGTGCGCCGTCGTCATCTCCGCGCCGAGCGCGACCTCCAGCACGTCGGAGAAGCCGGCCTTCACGCACGCGGAGAGGAGCTGCTCGATCGTGCCGGGGAACTGGCGGTCCGCCGCCGGGGCGACCATCGCCACGAGCTTCTCGCCGCGCTTCATCGCGAGAAGCACGTCCACGAGCTGCGACCGCTCCATGACCGCGCTGAAGGGGCAGGCGTGGAAGCACTTGCCGCAGAAGATGCACCGCTTGAAGTCGATCTCGGCGACGCCCTGCTCGTTCTTGCGGATGGCCTGGACGGGGCACGCCTCCTCGCAGGGGACGGTCGTCTTGATGATGGCGTGGTAGGGGCAGGCCGTCAGGCACTTGCCGCACTTGATGCACTTGGACTGGTCGATGACGCTGCGCCCGTCCACGACCTCGATGGCCTTCTTCGGACACGTGTAGACGCAGGGGCGCGCGAAGCAGCCCCGGCAGTTCGGCGTCGAGACGACTCGTGCGTCGGGACACGCGCTGCACGCGGGCCCGCAGACGGAGAGCGGCGAGAGGGCGACCTCGGGCGACGACGCGGCGACTTCGCTCACGCGCCCCTCGTCGCGCTTCTCGCGGTAATACGCCGAGAGGGGCTTCGCCTCGTCGCGCTCCTCCTCGACGCTGACGCCCAGAAGCGCCATGAGGCGGTACTTGATGATGGCGCGGTCGTGGTAGATGCAGCACCGGGACGACGGCTGGCCCTTCGGGCGCAGGCGGATGGCGATCTGGTCGATGTCCTGTTCGGGCGTCCCCGCGTCGAACGCGCGCACGAGGCGGATCATCAGCTCGCGGCGCAGGAAGGTGGCTCCGTTCAGCATGGCTCGCCCGCCCCTTCGCAGAGGGCGCGAAGCCGCGCCAGAACCTTGTCGGACGTCGCCTGGCTGATGACCTCCGTGCCGTTGATCCGCACGTAGGGCGCACCGCCGAGCTGGTCGCGCTCGCAGAGGTCGAGGCACGTCTTCGCCTCGACCTCGACGCGGCCGCGGCAGACGTCGGGCAGCTCGTTCTCCAGTTCCATCATCTTGGCCGCCCCCAGAAGGTAGCACGCCGTTCCACAGCAGATTTCAACGCGGATTTTTTCCATAGAGCCTCATTATAACAAAAAATCGGGCCGAACACGACATCTTATGCCGAAAGTCCGTTCTGGTGCGCGACGAGCCCGGCGCCGCCGTACGTCTGGCGGAGCCTCGGCTTTTCGATCTTGCCCGTCGGGTTGCGCGGCACGTCGGCGAAGATGACCTTGCGCGGCCTTTTGTAGCGCGGCAGGCCGAGGCAGAAGTCGTTGAACTCCCTCTCCGTCATCGCCTCGCCCTCCTTGACGGAGACGACGGCCGCCGCGATCTCGCCGAGACGCGCGTCGGGAAGGCCGATCACCGCGACGTCCTTCACCTTCGGGTTGGCGCGGATGAAGTCCTCGATCTGCACGGGGTAGAGGTTCTCGCCGCCGGTGATGACGACGTCCTTCGCGCGGTCGACGAGGTAGATGAAGCCGTCCTTCTCCTCGGCCATGTCGCCCGTGAGGAGCCAGCCCGGCTCCTTCATGATCTCCGCCGTCGCCTGCGGGTTCTTGTAGTATTCCTTCATGAGCCCCGGCCCTTTGAGCGCGAGCTCGCCGACCTCGCCCGGCTTCACGGGCGTCACGCCGTCCTTGCCGACGATCTTCGTCTCCCAGCCGTAGCCGGCGA
>CAVGMG010000175.1:0-2866 GCA_963630185.1 Alistipes onderdonkii
AAATACGGGGCGGTCTTGGAGAGGGTGAACTTGTAAGAGGGCGGCGGAGAGGTTTTAGATTTTAGGTTATAGGTTTTAGCGGAGGAGTAGGTTTTAGCTTTTAGGTTTTAGGTTTCAGCGAACAGCGGTTTCGGCTGAAACTAAAACCTTCCACCAACTTTTCCACCTTTCCACTTTTCCACTCTTCCACAGGATTGAGCGTTAGCCACGAATAGCTACGAATCTCCGCAAATCTTTGGTGTTGATTCGTGAAAATTCGTGGCTAAAACCTGAAACCTAAAACCTAAAACCTATTCGTGGCTAAAACCTAACACCTAAAACCTTCCACCCCACTCTTCCACTCTGATTCGTGGCTAAATTTCCTGCTTGCGTTTCGGCGGGAAAAATGCCATAATCGTCTCTTCAACCACCAACAGAAAGGGAGAGAAGAAATGACAAAATGGGTTTGCCCCGTTTGCGGCTACGTCCATGAAGGCGACACGCCGCCCGAGAAATGCCCCCAGTGCGGCGTGCCGGGCTCGAAGTTCCTGAAGATGGAGAAGTCGTCCCTCACGTTCGCCTGCGAGCATCACGTCGGCGACGGCATCGTGGACGACGCGGAGGTCATGCAGGGCCTGAAAGACCATTTCGCGGGCGAATGCACCGAGGTGGGCATGTATCTGGCCATGTCGCGCCAGGCCGACCGCGAGGGCTACCCGGAAGTCGCCGAGGCCTACAAGCGCATCGCGTTCGAGGAGGCCGAGCACGCGGCGAAGTTCGCGGAACTTCTCGGCGAGAAGAGCGACATCGTCACGAACTCCACGAAGACGAACCTGGAGCGGCGCGTGGAGGCGGAGTGCGGCGCGACGGCCGGCAAGCTCGCCATCGCCACGCGCGCGAAGCAGCTTGGCTACGACGCCATCCACGACACCGTCCACGAGATGGCGAAGGACGAGGCGCGGCACGGCAAGGCCTTCCAGGGCCTTCTGGCGCGCTATTTCAAGGCGTAATGTGGTCTAAAAGATAGGCGAAGACGGCTTCGTCCCCGATGGACTTGCCGCTTCGCCGATACGCCTCTTCGACGGCGGCGAGATTGCGGAACGAAAGATAGGCGCGTCTCGCCGCCTTGTCGTCGGCAAGATCCGTGACCGCCTTTTCGCGGACGACGGAGAGGATCGTCCGAAAAAAAGTCTTGCGGACGAGGGCGACGTCTTCGTCCGCCGCTTCATCCTTCAGTTGCGCGAAGAGGCTCACGATCCTGCCAAGGTCTTTCTTAAGGAACGCCTCCCGAAGCGCCTGACCCGCCGCGCCCGCGAGGACGTCGGGCGTGCGAGCGAGGCTGATCCGCTGCGTCCGCGAGAGGATCGTCGGCAGAATCGCGTCGGGCTGGTCGGAGAGGAGCAGGAAGAGCGTCTTCGGCGGGGGCTCTTCCAGCATCTTCAGAAAGGCGTTCGCGGAGGCGTCCTCCATGCGATCCGCCCCCAGAATGAGGCACGCCTTCCAGCCGCCTGAGAACGACGTCTCCGCAAGGGGGGCGAGGACGCTTGTGCGCATGGCCTGGACGGTGATGATGCGCTTCTTCCCGGTCGGCGCGAGGCGGATGACGTCGGGGTGCGTGTGCGCGGCGAGCTGGTCGAGCGCGTCCGGGAAAAGCCGCCTCAAGATGCGCTCGGAGAGCTCTTCGCACGCGCCGTGCAAGTCGCCGATGAGAAGGTAGGCCCGCGCCGCGTGCCCCGTCTCCAGCGCGTGGGCGATCAGAGCGTCGGCTTGAGTGACGTCCATATCTGCTCCCACACGTCGTCGCGCGGCGCGTTCGCGTCGATGCGGACGATGCGCTGCGGTTCCGCCGCCGCCAAGGCCGCGTAGCCTTTTCGCAGCCGTTCGTGAAAGTCCGCCCCCGCGCGTTCGATGCGGTCGGCCGGTGCCTGAAGCGCGGCCTGCCGCGCCGCGAGGCGTTTCACGGCCACGCCCGGGTCGACGTCGAGAAGGAACGTGCGGTCGGGCTTGAGCCCTTCGCACGCAAAGCCGTTCATGAGGCGAAGCGTCTCGACGTCAAGGCCGCGCCCGTAGCCCTGATAGGCGAGCGTGGAGTCGCTGAAGCGGTCGGAGACGACCCACGCCCCCCGGGCGAGGGCGGGGCGGATGACGCGCGTCACGAGCTGGGCGCGGGCGGCCAAAAAGAGGAGGAGCTCCGCGCGGGCGCACGGCTCTTCGTCGTCCTGGTCTTTCAGGAGGTAGCGGATCTTCTCGCCCACCCACGTGCCGCCAGGCTCGCGCGTCAGGACGACGTCCTTGCCTTCGCGCGTCAGGGCGTCCTTGAGGCGCGCGACCTGCGTGGACTTGCCGCACCCCTCGCCGCCCTCGAACGTGATGAAAAGCCCCCGTCGCATGGCGTCAGACGGAGGCCCTGTCGCAGAGGGCGGAGACGAGCAACGCCTTGATCGTGTGCATCCTGTTCTCCGACTCGTCGAAGACCTTGGAATACTTCGACTCGAAGACCTCGTCCGTCACCTCCAAGGCCCCGCAGTCTTTCGTCGCCTCGGTGCTGTGGTCGTGGAACGCCGGCAGGCAGTGGAGGAAGAGAAGCCGTCCGTCGAGGTTGCCCGTCGCCCGCATGAGATCCATGTTGATCTGGTAGGGACGCAGGAGCTTGATGCGCTCGGCGGTCTTCGCCTCCTCGCCCATCGAGACCCAGACGTCCGTGTAGAGGACGTTCGCGCCCTTGACGCCGTCCTGGGGGTTCTCGACGACGCGGATGTCGACGCCGTTCCTTTTCGCGACCTCCTCCGCCTCCGCGAGGATCGCCTCGTCGGGGCGCAGCTCCTTCGGGGCGCAGCAGACGTAGCGGACGCCGCACTTCGCGCAGCCCATCATGAGCGAGTTCGCG
>CAVGMG010000176.1:0-2859 GCA_963630185.1 Alistipes onderdonkii
TGGCACGGGTCGCCGTTCCTGCACGGCGGGAGGAACTGCGGGTCGGGGTGGTTCGTCCAGATGTCCGTCGGCTTCATGCGCCTCTCGCCGTAGTGGCAGTAGGTGACGGTATGCCGCTTCCCGTCGCCGTCGCGGCAGAGGCGTTCGATGAACGGCATCCGCCGCATCATGGCGCGCGGGTTCTCCACGAACCAGTAGCGCGGACGGAGCGCGAGGATGAGGTCGATGACGTGCGCGTTCACCTCGTCGCAAAGTCTCGCGTAGTCGGTCTTCGGCATCGTGCCGTCCCTGTGGCGGCCGAGCGCGGCGACGGAGTATGTCGCGCAGTCGGGGCTTGCCCAGATGACGTCAGGGCGGCCAAAGGCGCGGAGGACGTCGGCCGCGCCGAGCCTGCCGATGTCGGCATAAAGGTCGATGCCGCCGAGCGACTTGTCCCAGTCCACGGCGAACGTCTCGTGTCCGCGCGCGGCGAACGCATTTGAGACGGCGCGCGTCCCCGCGAAAAGTTCCAGCACCTTCATTTCGCTTCCTCCAAATACCACGGGTCGATTTTTTCGGAATAAAGTAAGTTCAAGAGAATCCACCTCACCTGGTTCGCGCACATCCCGTTGCCGCAGACCTTGTAGCGCGGCGCGTCGGGACAGGTGGCGGGGTCGCTGATGCGCGTGAGCCAGTCGCGGACGAAGGCCTCGGTCTTGGGCTTCGGGGTCTTGCCGTCGTCGGCGGTCATCTTCTGCCAGTCGTCGTGGACGCGGCGGAAGTAGGAGACGATTTCGGGGTCGGCGATTTGTTCGGGCGTGAAGGTGACGCGGGTCCAATTGTCCGGGAGGCCCATGAGGCGTTCACACTCGGTGGGGGTGAGGCGGCGCACGACGACTTCGGGGAGCGGGTCGCCCGCGTCATGCGCCGCGCCGGGCGTGAAGTCGGCGCAGAGGGTGGGCGAGGCGTCCTTCTCGGTGAGGATGCCCGCGCCCTGCCCGTTGTGCTTCACGCGGGTGGCGTTGCGGATGTCGATGGGACAGGCGCGGTTGGGCGCGGTGAGGAACGCCTGTGCGGAGATGCCGCTGTCCTTGGCGATGACCATGAGGGTAGGGGCGGCCCCGTCGGCGGTGTAGACGCGCTTCGTGAGCGGGTCGCCCGGCGTGAGGCACGTGGAGCGCGTCGGGGCGACGACGCCGCCCTGGTGCTGGACGGCGAGCGTCTGGCCGACCTCCTCGATGCAGGGGAACATCTGCGAGCCGTTCTGCGGGTTCATGCCGTAGGAGCGCGGCTGCGCGACCGCGTGCGGGGCCACGGTGTCGAGCGTGTAGGCGACGCCGGACTGCGCGCCCACGCCGTTGCCGCCCGACCTGTCGCCGCGCCCGATGACGTTCTCGGCTATGCACACCGCGTCCGGCGCGGGCCTCTCCACGACGACCTCTTGCGGGCGTTCGCCGTCGTGGACGTTGCGCGTGCCGACGACCTCGCCGCCGGCCCACTTCTCGTCGTCGTCCGCGCTCTTCGCGTAGCGCGTCTTGACGAACGGCACGGGGCGTTCGGGGACGGCCACCGACGCGTCCGCCGTCATGGACGAAAGACACGGCGCGACCTCCTCTTCCGCGCCGATGGAGTGCGCGCGTTCCGACGGCTTCGACTTGAAGCCGACGCAAGGACGCTCCACGACGAGCGGGTTGTCGTTCGAGGCGTTCGCGTTCCGCGACGCGCCCATCGTCGGCGCGACGGCGGTCTTGCGCACGCGCTCGCCCCCGCACTTGTGATGCTCGATCGTCGCGCAGACGTAGCCGCCGCCCTTGTCGGCCTGCCCCGTGTACTGCTTCACGAGGTCTGCGACCGCGAGCGTCGGCGCGACGTCTCCGCCGTTGGAGTGGGTGACGACCGCGTTGTGGCTGCCGGGGCAGGTCCCGTTGACGACGGTCTGCGACGCGCCGTCCGTGCGGACGGACTTCAGCCCGCCCGGCTCGAACGGGTCGAAGGACGCGGGGCCGACCGCGAGGCAGGGCGTCCCGTTCGCCGCGCGCGTCATGTGGTCGCAGTCGAGCGTGCCGCTCACCGCGTCGGGGACGAACTGCGCGAACGACCCGCTGCGGAACGAGAGCATCCAGTCGTGCGCCCGCCGAGCGCACACCGCGTCGATGAGGCCGCTCGGCGGGTTCGCCCACAGCTCGAAGTTGAACGCGCTCACTCCGCCTTGCCCTGCGCCTCCCACCACGCCGCCATGCACTCCAGCCCGCGCCGCAAGACTTCGGGCAACCTCTTCCCCCGTCTTTCGGCGCGGCGGAATATCCCCCGGATCGCCGTAAGGCTCAAGAAGTACCTCCGCAGCCCGCCCGTCGTTCGCTCCAAGACGTCCGACAAGCCACACACGCCGTCGTCTCTGCGGCACGGCGCGCTCCATCCCGTCCACTCGCACGTACTGAGCGTCAAGCACTCGCCAGGCGAAGTCGCCATACCCGCATTGAGCCAGCGCCACGAGGAAGTGGGCGAAATCTCTTCCCTCGTTCGAGGTAAGCATACCCGGCACGTTCTCGTAGACGATCCAGCGCGGGCGAATCTCCCGAACAAGCCGGACGTAGGTGTAGATGAGGGACGAGCGGGTCGTCCCCCCGTCGTCGAGGGTTTCGCTTCGCGCCCCGGCGCGGAGGCCGGCCGTAGAGAAGTCCTGGCAGGGGCTTCCTCCGACGAGGACGTCCAGTCCGTCCCGAAGGTCAACTGTTGTGCCGTAGCCATTTGCGAGCTCTTTCCTTTCGCTGTCGTACTTGATTTTCGTGACGTCGCCGAGGTTTGGGACGTCGGGGAACTTGGAGCGCAGTATCGCGCAGGGGTAGGGCTCGACCTCCGCGAAGAAGCGGGGGACAAGCG
>CAVGMG010000177.1:0-2840 GCA_963630185.1 Alistipes onderdonkii
GCGAGGCCGCGAAGCTCGTGGCCTGCGTCATGTACTGGTTGGCCGACAGGCCGCAGGATTCGTACGCGTCGGCCGCGTACTGCTGCAGCGTGCCGGACGCGTCGCCGAACAGCGTGTCGACGCCGCCGACCAGCTGCTCGTAATCGGCGTACGCCGCCAGGGCCGCGCCGCCTATGCCGGTCACCGCCGAGGTGAGCGCCGCGAAGCCCTTGGCCGCAGCGGCGGCCGTGGCGGTCGCGACGCCGCCGAGCTTGCTCATCAGCCCCTCGCTCGCCTCGGTGCCGCCCTTCACGCCGTCGGACATCCCGTCCCCGAAGTCCTTGCCGGCCTTCGCGCCGGTGCTTCCGAACTCCGAGCATATCTTCCCGGCGAAGCCGTCCATGGAGGGCATGAGCGTGACGCATGCCGATCCTACGCTAGTCGCGCCTTTCGCCGCCATCTTCGCCCCCTATCCCTAATATCGCGTCTATCTCCGCCCTGCTCGCGAGCGCGCTTCTCGCCTTGGCCCTCGCCTCCGCGAGCTGCCCGGGCGTCTTGAGCGGCTGCGGCTCGCGCTGCGGGCGCGATTTCCGGTCGGACATGCCCCAGGCCATCAGCCTCAGCTGGTGCTCGATGCGCCAGAGCATGTACGCGGCGGGGGACCATTCGAGCTCCGGGCGCTGCCTCCTGGCCGTGCGGCTCTCGGCGGGCAGCATGTCCCACAGCAGCGCCATCCTGGGCATGTCCTCGGGGCCGCCTTCCAAGGGGAGGGCGATCCCGTAGAACTGCTGGAAGTCCGCTACTACCTCGCCCCGGTGCTCTTCGAGGTCGAGGGCGAAGCCTGGGAGTTTTTTGCCTTCGCCGCCTCGAACGCGGCCTGCATGATGCGGCCCATGCAGTCGACCGTGCCGCCAAGAGCGTCGACGTACTCCTCGTCGTGCCCGGCGAAGACGCTCTCGTAGGCGTCGAACATGCCCGCCGGGTCGGATGCGCTGCGTGCGAAGGCCTTGTTGACCTTGTAGGACGTGAGCTTGTCGTAGTCGGCCGCCATCTCTATGCCGTCTACCTCGAACCTGACCTCGTTCATTACGCGGCCTCGGTCTCGGTGGACTGGAAGTAGTCGTAGCAGGTGTTGCCGTCGGCGTCGGTCAGGTACTTGGCCGTGACCTCGCGGCCAGCCAGCTCGCCTGCTGCGAGCGTCAGGTCGCCCAGCTCGTCGATCTTGGCGGCGGGCACGACCTTGCGCCAGCGCCGGCCGTTCTTGAGGACGAAGTCCCCGACGAGGCTCCACTCGTCGGCGCTGCTGCCGTTGTGCTTGACGGTGATCACGCCTTTGGCGTCCGTCACGTTGTCCTCGCCGTACATGACCTTGAGCGTCAGCGCCTTGATCTCGGCGAGCGTGAACGTCGCGGACTCTACGCGGGACGTGGTCTCGGAGTGGATGAGGTCGCCGTTCATGTCCTTGATGTCCTCGGAGTCCGTCTCGAGGGATTCGACGTATCCGTCCTCGGAGACGTAGCCGAGCGTGTGGAAGCCGTCGGCCAGCTTGCTCGTGTAGTCGGTCGGCAGGTCCGCGCCCTTCTTCGCGATGAACAGGTAGCCCCCCTTCACGCCCTTGGTCGTGGACACGTTCGCCATGTTGTTGGTCGTCGCTTCTGCCATGCCTGCTCCTTTACTCGCAGATCATCATGTTTACGTTCGTCTGGTATCGGGGCGAACCCGTCTCCGGGTCGTCCCATCTGTAGGTGCCGTCGGGGAGGCACGAGAACACGTTCGGCTCGTCCTCCACGGACGCGCACGCGGCCTCGACGGCCTCGGCTATCTCGCGCGCCCTCCGGCGCGTCTTGGCCCACGACTGCACCGCGAGCCTGGCCGTGGATTTGAACCTGTCGGCGCTCGTCGCGGCCAGCGAGACGGTGACGAATTCGTCGGGCCGCTCCGCCGGCACGTCGAGGCGGCAGGGGATGCCGGTGGCCTGCTGGATGGCGAGCGCCGCCACGCGCTCCGCGTCCATCACAGACCGCCCCCGAAGATGCCCTGCAGGCGGTTGTGCTTGCGCTCGCTCGCGAAGGCGTGCGGCGTGCCGGTCTTGAGGACGCGGCCCCTGGCGAGCGTGCCTTGCAGCGTCTCCGCCGAGTAGCCCGCGCCCTCGCCTGCTCGCGGGGTGAAGGCGGCGTTCGCGGCGTCGATGGTCGCGTTCGCCTTCTCGTCGAGCAGCCCTTGCACGCCCTGGCCGTTCATGACCTCGGCGTATCCGGCGCGATTCCAGCCCTTCCACTCGATCTTGACCTTGCAGCTGGCTTTAGCCATCGGTGCGGGTCACCTCCACGGTCGTGTCCCATTCCCCCGGCGTGTTCGCCTCCGCGTATCGCTGCGGGTCTCCCGCGACCTTGCACGCGATGCCGCGCACGATGACGATCGCGTCCTTCAGGTCCGCGCCCGCCCCCTTGGGGAAGCAGAGCGTGAACGCGATGCGAACCCCGTTGGGGCGCGTCGAATCGAGGTCGGAGGTCGCGCCGGGGGCCACCACTACGTTCTCGATGACGGTATCGGTTACGGTCTCGCCGGTCGGCTCGCCCAGGGCGTCGTATTCGACCGACGTTCTGCGAACCGTCACCGCCTCGCCCTTGATGATGCCCATGCCTACGCCCCCGCCCTGTCGATGGGGGAGAGCGCCGAGAGCGACTGGCCGACGAGGCCGAGCCGCTTGAGGTCGCTTTTTCCCAGGTACATCTCGCCGAGCGCCGAGCCGTAGGTCACGGAGGCGGTGTAGCCGCCCGCGCCCTGGCTGTACTGGGTCGCGCCCACCATCGAGGACGGGGCCGCGAGGACGCGGTTGACGAGCAGGCAGCACACGGCCT
>CAVGMG010000178.1:0-2838 GCA_963630185.1 Alistipes onderdonkii
GCAGGACTACTACGTCAAGCCGATGAACTGCCCGTTCCACATCCAGTGCTACCAGTTCGAGAAGCGCAGCTACCGCGACCTGCCCATCCGCTACGCCGAGCTGGGGACGGTCTACCGCTACGAGAAGGACGGCGTCCGCCACGGGCTCTTCCGCGTGCGCGGCTTCACGCAGGACGACGCGCACATCTTCTGCACGCCCGAGCAGATCGTCGGCGAGATCAAGGCGACGGTCGAGTTCGCGAAGGCGATGCTCGGCAAGTTCGGCTTCCACGACATCCAGGCCTACCTCTCGACGAAGCCCGCGAAGGCCGTCGGCGACGAGAGCCGCTGGGCGCAGGCGACGCAGTCGCTCCGCGACGCGCTCGACCAGGAGGGGCTGTCCTACGAGGTCGACGAGGGCGGCGGCGCGTTCTACGGGCCGAAGATCGACATGAAGATCAAGGACGCGCTGGGACGGCCGTGGCAGCTCGGGACGGTGCAGTTCGACTTCAACCTGCCCGAGCGCTTCAACCTCACCTACGTCGGCGCGGACGGCAAGGAGCACCAGCCCTACATGGTGCACCGCGCGCTCTTGGGCTCGATCGAACGCTTCTTCGGCATCCTCATCGAGCACTACGCGGGCGCGTTCCCGCTCTGGCTCGCGCCGGAGCAGGTGCGCATCCTGCCCATCTCGGAGAAGGCCCTTCCCTACGCCGAGCGCGTCAAGAAGGCCCTCCTGGCGCAGGGCTTCCGCACGGACGTCGACCCGTCCGACGAGAAGCTGGGCGCGAAGATCCGCGAGGCGACCTTGATGAAAGTCCCCTACCAGATCGTCGTCGGCCCCCGCGACGAGGCCGCGAACCAGGTCTCCGTCCGCGCCCGGACGGGGGGCGACCTCGGCGCGATGCCGCTCGACAGCCTCGTCGCACGGCTCAAGGGCGAACTCGAAGCTTAAAAACCAAACGAAAGCCATCCAAAGAAAATGAAAGCGAATTTACTCTCTCTTCTCACCGTCGGCCTTCTCGCGGGGTGCGCAAGCGTCTCCACGACGTGTCCGAAGCCAGCCGTCTGCCCGAAGGACCCGGTCGTGGGCAACTGGGGCCTCAAGCTCGGCTACAAGAGCATGAACGCGGGCCACATGATCGTCTCGCGCGACGAGTCGGGCAAGGCCCAGGCAATCGTCCTCTGGCGCTGGGCGTCGCCGATGAAGATGGAAAACGTCGTCCTGGACGGGCCGACATTCAGCTTCGACCATCCGTGGGGCTTCTCCGTCAAGGGTCGCCTCTGCGGCCGCGACGGGCTCAAGGCCGTCGCGATCCGGAAGAGCGGCCTCGGCGAGACGTCTGTCGTCGGCTGGCGCAACCCCGAGATCGAGCCGGCCTCGACGGCGGACGCCGTCCTGGGCGAGAAGATCGACCTCCTGAAGGACGGCCTTGACGGCTGGGTCCTCATGGAGCCCAACGCCAAGAACGGCTGGTCGGTCACGGAGGAGAACGGCGTCAAAGTCCTCTCCAACAAGCTGGGCCTCACGGCGGACGGCAAGTGGGCGGGCGGCGGCTCGAACCTCATGACGAAGCGCTCTGACTTCTACGACTTCAACCTCGAATACGACGTGCGCGTCCCCGCGAAGTCCAACTCGGGCGTCTACCTGCGCGGCCGCTACGAGTGCCAGGTCGTCGACAGCTACGGCAAGCCCGTCAACGAGCACAACATGGCGGCCTACTACGGCCGCGTCGTGCCGAGCGCGGCGGCGGAGAAGCCCGCCGGCGAATGGCAGCACGTGTCCGTCACGCTCTACAAGCGCCACATCACGGTCGTCCTCAACGGCACGACGATCATCAAGGACGCGCCCGTCGTCGGCATCACGGGCGGCGCGATCGACGCGGACGAGTTCGTGCCGGGGCCCATCTACCTCCAGGGCGACCACTCGGACGCGGACTACAAGAACGTGATTCTGCGTCCCGCGAAATGAGATTTTTGCGATTCTTTTTGGTATAATGTTCGCCAATTTTCAATCGCAGAGAAAAGGAGACCATGGGACAACTTGAAGAATCGACGGTTCTGACGCTTGACTTCACCAAGCTCGACAAGGTCAGCGGCGTCATCCCCGTCGCCGTGCAGAACGCCGACACCAAGGAGGTCATTCTCGTCGCCTACACGAACGAGCTTGCGATGCGCGAATCCTTCGCGAAGCGCAAGCTCGTCCTCTGGTCGACCTCGCGCAACAAGCTCTGGTTCAAGGGCGAGACGAGCGGCGAGACGTTCGACCTTCTGGAGGCTTACGTGAACTGCGAGCAGAACTCGCTTGTCTACGTCGTGCGGCCCTGCCGTGGCGGCATCTGCCACACGAAGAACAAGGCGGGCGCACCGCGCAACTGCTACTACCGCCGCATCGACTTCGACACCCTCTCTCTCACGAACATCGACCCCTAACAACTTTTCCACTCTTCCACTTTTAAACCTTTCCACTCTTCCACCTTTCCACCTTTCCACTTTTCCACCTTTCCACCTTTCCACTTTTCCACCAACTAATCAGGAACAAACTCATGGCAGTACTCGGACAAGGACTCGTGTTGATGATCGCCGGCATGGGCATCGTCTATCTCTTCTTAACCGTTCTCATCTATGTGACGAACTTCTCGATGAAGGGGCTTTCGCGGTTCACCGCCATCCTCCCGGAGGACGCGCCGAAGAAAAAGCCCGCGCCCAAGGCCGCGTCGGACGACGCGAACGTCGCCCTCGCGCTCGCAGTCGCGCTGAAGGGTTGAACGCATCTATTTCATTGAAGCTACAACAAGGTAAATAAAATGGCCAAGAAAAACGTCAAGTTCATGCTCACGGCGTTCCGCGACGGCTTCC
>CAVGMG010000179.1:0-2766 GCA_963630185.1 Alistipes onderdonkii
GCGGAGAGGACGTCCTGAAGCCGCTGACGCTCGCTCTCGGCGAAGATGCCGACCATCGGCGCGACGTCGCCGCTCGTGTGGTAGGCGGTGAACGCGTCGTAGTAGGCGCGGCGGTTCTCGTACTTGACGCTGACCGGAAGATACCCCGCCCTCATCAGGACGAAGTTCGCCAGGAGACGCCCCGTCCTCCCGTTGCCGTCGATGAAGGGATGGATGGCCTCGAAGCGGACGTGGAACTCGGCGGCGGCGACAAGCGGATGAAGCCGGGTCGCCTGCAGGTCTCGCACCCACGCCTCCATCATCGGCGCGACGAGATACGGCTGCGGCGGCACGTGGACGGCGCCGGTGATGACGACGGGGATGCGCCGGTAGACGCCCCTGTCCATCGGCTTGTCCGCGAGGACGAGCGCATGGAGCTGGCGGACGAACGACTCGCTGACGGGATCGCCCGACTTCACGAAGTCCTCCAGGAAGCAGAAGGCGTCGCGGTGGCCCGTCGCCTCCAGGTGATCCTTAAGCGGCTTCTCGCCGACCGTCATGCCAGAGAGGACCAGCGCCGTCTCGCTGAGCGTCAGCGTGTTCCCCTCGATGGCGTTCGACGAATAGGTGTAATCGACAAGGAACGCATGGCGAATCCGCTCGCGCTCGCCGTCCGTGAGCGGACGATGGCCGGCGAGCCGTTCCTTGAGGGCGTCGATTTCCGCAATGCGTCCGCGCCAAGCGGCGGGGATGCCGAGGCGGCGCATCGTCCGGCCGTCGCGGGGCTTCTCGGCCGACGGCGGAATCTTCCACAGCTTGCCGTCGCGGACAGCCCCCGCGACCTGTCCGCGTTCGCAGAGGAGGCGCACCCGGCGGTCAGATATCCCCCACCGCCTGGCCGTCTTTTCGCTTGACAGGAACACTGTTCCGCCTTTGTTCATATTGCGCATAATACACTATTTGAGGAATAATTGCAAACGTAGATGTCTGTATTTTATACAGCATATCGTTCCGAAAACTTCGAGAGGGACTGACTTCCGTGGCAGATTCGGGCGTATGCGGTGGCGTTCGCGGCTGGTTTCACACGGAACAGACCCGCCGCCGTTGCGGAACGGACGGTTGCCTTTCCGCAAACTCCCAGACGACTCCTGGGCCGATGTCGATTTCACCAGGCCAGACCAAGGTCCCGTAGGCGACATGGCCCCGCCTAAACAGCCCTTCGCCTCACTGACTCAATGTCCGCGATTTGAGTCTTCTATGTTAAATTGCCTTATCAGATACGCTTTCGATTCCCGATACAACCCGGTCTCCGGATCCTGCAGCTTCGCGAAGAAGGGCGACGTGTACACAACCTCCATGGCCTTGGGCAACGGCAGCTTCCGCGACAAGGCGACGGACTCGACCAGATCCATCGTCGAAAGCTCAATCATCTGCTTTTGAACGTCAGACACGGCGAGCCTCCTTGAACACGAGCAGGGAAAGCGCCGCACGTGTATGAAACGAGTATTGCGTGGTCAGCCGGCGGCCGAACCGCATCCTCCGAAGAACCTCCCCCAGCGTGTAGTATCCGCGCTCGAACATCTTGAACAGAAAGGCCAGTCCGTCATCGGCGATGGGACCGACAACCCAATCGTACCGCCGATCACGATTGTGGTCGGTCGCTTCCATCCTGGGGTTTCTGTTGGCAAGCACGAACTGCGCCCACGCGCGACTTCCCGGCTGCGAAAACCTCCTGGAAGACAGTTGCTTCAGTCTCGCCGCGTCAACTTCGAAGACAAGAACGACCGGCTCTCCTCCACGCTGTCGAACGGCGCGAAGCGCAGTGCGACGGGCGACATCAAAGGAGTCGGAAAGGTAGAACCCCTGCCCAAAGTCCTTGTGCGGGCTGCACTTCGCCAGCGACGGCGTCGTGAACGGCACATGGCTTCCATGGTACAAGGTCATGCCACCCGCCCTCCGTTTCTGACGCAGACTTCATACATGTCGTCAACGGCCGTCTGGATGGACTGCGTATGCTCGACATCGTAGCAGTCCGAGAGGAACGAAAGGCCTTTGTGCTTTTCGAGGAACGCATAGGCAACAGACGGAGTCATGGCGTGCTGTGCCGCGAAATCGCCGATGCACGTCACCATGTACTCTATCTGATTGTGCAGTTCCCGTCCGCCCATGGCGGCCTCCTCTCCTTCCCAAGTTCCACAGCGCCATTCCCAAGCACGACGCGCTCGGTCAAACGACATGAAAATATAGCATGACCGCCTCCGAAAGTCAAGGTCGCACCGGGATCAGCCGATATCCGCAACTAGACCGCAGACGGAAAAACTGCACATTGACAGCCCCCACGAAAGCCGCCAGTCCTTACTTCGCGAGCTTCCAGCAGAGCCAGGCGGAGAGCGTCTTCGAGTCGAAGATCGCGCCGCAGCGGATGCCGTCCTCGACCTCGGCCTCGGAGAGGACGACGGGATGCACGTTCTCGTCCGGGTCCTGGTCTTGGGCGTGGGGCGTCGCGGAGAGCTCCGCGAAGTAGAGGTGGATGCGCTCCTCGCAGTAGCCGGGCGTGCAGATGATCGTCGTGAGGAACTTGATGTCCGTCACCTCGTAGCCCGTCTCCTCCGCCGTCTCGCGCCTCGCGCCGTCCGCCGGGTCTTCGCCGGGCTCGAGTCCGCCGGCGATGACCTCGACGAGCGCCTCCTCGGCGGCCTTGCGGTATTGCCGCACGAACACGAACGCGCCGTCGGGGCGGCGGGCGAGGACGGCGACGGCGTTGCCGTGGCGCACGACCTCCCGCTG
>CAVGMG010000180.1:0-2754 GCA_963630185.1 Alistipes onderdonkii
CCAAGATGATTCGTGCGATTCGTGGCTAAAACCTAAAACCTGAAACCTAAAACCTTCCCCCAACCTTTTGGTATAATAGGGCTTTTCGATGACCTCAAAAGGAGCATGAAGATGAAGAAGCTGATAATGGTTGCGGTCTGCGGCCTTGGCGTCGCCGGGTGTTCGCTGTTCGGCGACAAGGCGACGCTGCCGCCCGACGTCGAGAACGTCGCGGTCATGGTCGCGCCGAGCAAGAGCCTCAAGGACGCCGTGGTCTTCGCCGCGACACGTCGGCATTGGTCGCCCGAGGTGGTCGACGCCTCGACCGTCCGCTGCACGCTCGTCCAGCGTTCGCACAAGGTCGTCGTCGACGTGCAGCTGCTGGACGCGAGCCACTATTCGATCCGGATGGTCGAGAGCAACATCCCGGCGAAGAAGGTCGCGCAGTGGGTCAACAACCTCCAGCGCGAGATCGCCAAGCTCGCCTCGCGGTAAGGCGGCATGGACACGTGCTCGCCGGAGGTGCGCTCGAAGATCATGCGGGCGATCCGGTCGCGCGACACGCTGCCGGAGGTCGTCGTCCGCAAGTGGCTCTTCGCGCAGGGCTACCGCTTCCGCGTCTGCGACAAGCGGGTCGTCGGCCATCCCGACGTCGTCCTGCCGCGCCTCAAGACGCTGATCGAGGTCCGCGGCTGCTTCTGGCACCACCACGGCTGGATCTGGGACGGCCGCAAGCTCGTGCAGACCGAGTCGTGCGCCCAGGCGTCCGCGCCGAAGTCGAACCGCGCGTTCTGGAACGCGAAGTTCCGCCGGAACGTCCGCCGCGACCAGGAGCACGAGCGGCTCTGGGCCGAGCAGGGCTGGAACGTGATCGTCATCTGGGAGTGCGGCCTCAAGACGCCCGCCGACCGTGCGGCGACGTTCGCGGACGTCGCGGGGTATCTCGCCGACATCGCCGCCTCCGCCGCCGAAAAATAGCGTCTTTCGGGGAGAGGTAGTTTTTGGTATAATAACACTTTCAACTGAAACAAGGAATCTCAAGTTATGAAGATGACATGGCAGCCTTCGCGGATCAAGCGGAAAAGGAAAATCGGGTATCGCGCACGGATGGCGACGAAGGGCGGACGCAAGATTCTGGCGGCTCGCCGGGCCAAGGGCCGCAAGCGCCTCACGCAGGTCTGAGGACGCGCGTCGATGTCCACGCGGCTCCCCGGGGCGAGATACGGACGTATCTTCGACCGGGGGCGTTCCGTCAAGGGGCGTCTCCTTGTCGCGTGGCATCTCGCGTCCGACGACGCCCTGGGCCAGGCGGGCGTCGTCGTCTCGAAGAAGAGCTTTCACCTGGCCGTCGAGCGCAACCGGGCGAAGCGTCTCATGCGCGAGGCGTTCCGGCTGCTCGTCAAGCAGGGCCGCGCCCCGGCGAAGACGGACTGGATCTTCATCGGCCGCGCTTCGTTGAAAGGTCGGACATGCCAGGACGTGATGGACGAAATCTCGGCGGCGTTCAGACGCATCTCTTCGCCGCGCCCCTGATTTTGTGCGTGCGGGCCTACCAGGTCGCCTTGAGCCCCCTTTTCGGAGACTGCTGCCGCTTCTCTCCGAGCTGCTCGAACTACATGATCGAGGCCTTGCGCACGCACGGCGTCTTCAAGGGGCTTATTCTCGGCCTGTGGCGGATCTGCCGCTGCCATCCGTTTGGAAAGAAGGGCTTTGACCCCGTGCCGCCCGTGGGGCGTTGGACGAACGTTGTTTAGGAAAGAGGAAAGATGAACAAAACAGAAAAACTCGTGTGCCTTGTGCTGGGGGCCGTTCTCGCCTGGTACATTTTCTCGGGCCGGGGCGTCAAGCGTTCCGAGCCGACGACGGCGACGACGGGCGAGAACGCGGCCGTCGCCGCGTCGACGAATACAACCGAGAAGGCCGCCGCCGTCGAGACGCCCGCCGCGCCCGCGCCGGCGAAGAAGGCGCGCGTCCTGCCGTCCGTTCCCGAAACGTGCGTCACGCTTGAGAACGACGACGTCAAGGTCGAGCTCTCGTCGTATGGCGCCGTCGTCAAGAGCGTGACGCTCAAGAAGTTCGCCCGGGACAAGGGCCCTCTTTCCGACGAGAACCCGCCCGTCACGTTCGATTTCGCGTCGTCGCCTCTGGGCGCGGGCGCGGACGACCCGGAGGCCTTCGAGATCCGCCGCGCCGAGGGCGCGGAGGCCGTCTTCGCCCGCAGCGGCGCGTCGCGCACGATCCGCCTGGAGCCTGGCTACAGGATCGTCTTCGAGGATCGCGGCATGGGCGACGCCCTGTCGCTGGGCGTCATGCAGATGGGGCGCGCGAAGAACGACCTTTTGTCGGTGGACTCGTGGGCGCTTGACGCGGGCAAGGGCAAGCCCGGCGTCATCCACCACGGCGACGGCGACTCGCCGCTCAAGCCGTATCTCGTCGGCGGCCTCGTCGGCGGCTGCAGCGGGTCGAAGGACGCGACGTTCATGGCGCCGTCGGAGACCGTCTCGTATCCCGGCGCCCAGACGTGGATCGCCCTCAAAAACCGCTTCTTCGTGACGGCGCTTTGCTCCTCGACGGCGGCCAACAAGGGCTTCGACGCGACAATCGACCGCGACCTCAAGACGTCGAGCTACCGCCCCGAGAAGCTGTCGGCCACCGTGCGGTTCGCGCCCGGCGCGGACGCGCGCACGAGCGTCTTCTTCGTCGGCCCGAAGAAGCAGGCGCTGCTCTGGGACCTCGGGATGCGCGACGTCATGGAGTTCGGCATGTGGCGGTGGA
>CAVGMG010000181.1:0-2691 GCA_963630185.1 Alistipes onderdonkii
AGAAGCGCAAGCCGCATCCCGCCCCGGCGGACGGCTCGGTCGAGATCTACGTCGGGAACCTGAGCTACGACATGACGGAGGAGCAGCTGCGCGAGGCGTTCGCGGCGTTCGGGACCGTCAGCCACGTGCGTCTCGTGACGAACCGCATGAACGGCAAGTCCAAGGGCTTCGGCTTCGTCCAGATGCCCGACCGCTCCGAGGCGGAGAAGGCCTGCGCGGCGCTGAACGACCGCGAGATCCAGGGTCGCAAGATCAAGTGCAACGAGGCGAAGAACTTGATCTAAAGGGGCCGGATGTTCCGACGCCTTTCCATTTCGTCATTTAGGTTCTTCCTTGCGGGGAAGGGCCTTTCTTTTCGGACTGGAAAGTATTTCGTCCAGGCGCTCTTCGTCGGCGTCCTCTCCGGGCTCGTCGTCGCCGCCTTCCGTGCGCTGATTTCGTGCGGAGACGCCTGGCTCTTCGAGCCCGCCCTTGCGTCGGGGAGGCGGTGGCTCTTTCTCGTCCTCCCCGCCGCCGGCGCGCTTCTCGGGCATCTTCTCATCCGCCGGTTCGACTCCCTCGAACACGCGCGCGGCACGGACAGCGCGATCCTCGCCTTCCACCGCCGCTGCGGCTACGTGCCGCCGGCCGTGTTGCCCATCAAGTCGGTGGCGTCCGTCCTCACGGTCGCCTCCGGCGGCTCGGCGGGTTACGAAGGGCCCGTCACGCTTCTCGGCGCGGCGTGCGGGAGCCTCGTCGCCTCGTGGTTCTCGCTCCCCGCGCGGGCGCGGCGCATCCTCATGACGGCCGGCATCTCGGCGGGCATCGCCGCGCTCTTCCAGGCGCCGCTCGCCGGCGCGATCTTCGGCTTCGAGGTCCTCTACTCGTCGAGCGACATCGAATACGACTGCATCCTCCCCTGCTTCACCGCCGCGACCGTCGCCTACACGATTTTCGCCTGCTTCTACGGGTGGGGCTCGCTCTTCTCGATGCCGTCCGACATCGTCTACGCCAACGGGCTTCGCCTTCTGCCGTATTTCGTCCTCGCGCTCGTCGTCACGTTCGGGGCGCGGTTCTACATCCGCTGCTTCACGGCGGCGGAGCGCCGGTTCTCGTCCCTCTCCCTCCCCGGGTGGGCGCGCGTGACGCTGGGCGGCCTCGTGACGGGCGCGATCGGCTTCTTCATCCCCGACGTCATGGGGTCGAGCTATCCCGTCATCCAGCAGACGCTGTCGGGCGCGTCCCTAACCGTCCTCGCGCTTCTCGTCCTTTTCTTCGCGAAGGCCCTCGCGACGTCCTGCACCGTCGGAAGCGGCGGGTCGGGCGGCGTCTTCGCGCCGGCCCTCGTGTGCGGCGCGACGCTGGGCGGCGCGGTGGGGCTTCTCTTCCAGCGCGTCCTGCCCGCGTCGTTCGGCATCCACCCGGAGGCGTTCGCGCTCGTGGGGATGGCGGGCTTCCTGTCGTCCGCCATCCGCACGCCGATGGCGGCGATCGTCATGGTCGCGGAGATCTCCGGCAACCACGGCCTCCTCGTCCCGGCGATGTGGGTCTGCGGCATCTCGTTCTGGCTCAACAACGGCTGGTCGCTCTACCGGAGCCAGCCGCACAGCCGCGAGTCGTCGCCGGCCCACCGCCTCGCCGAAAGGCCTTTAAGGGAGGGGCTATGAACGCCTTTTTCTCGCTTCTTCTCGCCGCCGTCGTCGTGGGGACGTGGAACGGCAACTGGTTTCCGTCGGGACGCGCCGAGCACCGCGCCCATCCGTCCGTCGAGGCGGCGACGAGCGAGGCGGTCGCTCGCATGCTCTCGCACGCCCTCCAGACGATGGATCCCGAGGGGACGAACGACATCGTCCTCTGCCTCAACGAGATCCGGGGCAACGCGGCGACGAACCTTGTCGCGCAGATCGGGCGCAAGGCACTCCGCGTCGCCGCGCTGTCGGCGTATCGGCGGCGCGACCGCTTCGACCAGCAGCAGGATCTCGTCGCGACGACGCTGCCCGTCGTCTCGTCGGGGTGGGCGAAGTTCGCGGCGGCGGGCAAGGAGACGCCGCCTCGCGGCTACGCCTATGCGGAGCTTCTCTTTTCGCCGTCTCTCACGGGCGCGGTCTACGCCGTCCATTTGAAGTCGAACTATCGGGCGACGAAGAAGGAGGCGAAGGACTTGAACCGCGCCAAGCGCACGCGGGCCGTCCGCGAGATTCTTGCGCGAGAGGGGGCGCCAAGCCCGACGCGCCCCGTCCTCGTGGCGGGCGACATGAACGCCGACCGCTGGCGTCGCGAGTTCCAGGACGAGGAGATCTTCGCGCTCTTCGAGAAGGCGGGGTTTCTCGACCTCCTCGCGCTTCTGCCGCCGGGCGAACGCGGCACGCATCCGTCCGCGCGCTACGGGGACAGCGCACTCGACTACGTCTTCTCGCGCGGCTTCGCGGCGAAAGCCCCCGGCCGCGTCTTCCCGAACGACGAACTCTCCGACCACCAGGCGTTCTTCGTCGTCCTTGAGGTGAACGACAGCCAGAAGTGACCGACCGAAAGGTTTTAGCCTTTAGGTTTCAGGTTCCAGCCGCAAGGGTGGAAAGGTGGAAGAGTGGAAAGGTGGAAAAGTTTTTAGTCTTCAGCAAAGAGCGACTGTTTTAACGCAAAGTCCGCAAAGGACTTGACGCAAAGGTCGCAAAGTTTTTAGACAGGATTAACAGGATTGACAGAATTGCTCTG
>CAVGMG010000182.1:0-2656 GCA_963630185.1 Alistipes onderdonkii
TGCCGCCCTACCCCTGTACAGCGGTAGGGGCGCATCTCCAATGCGCCCGCAGGAAGTTTTGCAATTGCCTCATTTTATAAAATGTGAGATTCGGGACTGAACGCGACACGGCCAAGCGCGTCCGCTTGACGCCCCTGCGCACCGCATCCTCTGCACTCGATCCTATGCACTGGGGTCTGACCCCGGTGCGGACGCAATTGCCTTTCGTCTGTTCAGGCGGTTGGTAGGCGCGTTCCTCGTGATGGTGAACGTGAAAGGGACGTGGAAGAGGTCTCAATTGCCTTTCGGCGGTTCAAGCGGTTGATAGCTCCTCGAACTGAGCGCATAGCCGCACCGCCACACGCGTCTCAATTGCCTTTCGGCGGTTCAAGCGGTTGATATAGATGCGGCAAAGAAATGTATGTTGGCGGGCGAGCAAAATGAGACAGTCTGGGCGAGCAAAATGAGACGCCGCAAAAGCGACGAGACCCCTGTAGACGTTGGCCTGGAGCGAGAAAGCGTCTCATTTTGCCCGCCCACGGCCAGAATGCGGCTTTCGTCCCTCTGAAAGGCTGGCCCGTGGCCGTGTCCGGCATCGGGCCGAACAGCGCGGCGGGGCGCCCGGGCGGTCGTCGGGGCGCCGCCAAGCGTCCGGCGGCACAAGCCAGGACTGACGAGCCGTTGCCGGAAGTGGGATAATTCCCGCCCATGAGCAAACAACAGGTGCAGAAGAGGGTCTGCCCGGAGGCGCTTGCGCACGTCCTGGGGCAGTGGAACGAAGGGGAAATCACGACGGGAGAGGCCATGGAGGCGCTCGCCGTCTCGAGGCCGCAGCTCTACCGGCTGCGGACGCGATGGCTCTCGTCCGGGAAGGGCGATGCGCTCGAGCTCGGCGTCTCCGGCGGCGACCATTCCGTCGCCTGGCCGAAGGAGTGCGTGGAGCATCTGGAGAGGATGCTTGAGGCGTCCGGAAGCCATGGGCCTGACTACGCCCTTTACGCGGACGAGCTCGGGCGCATGTACGGGTTCCGGCGCGACAGGGGGAACGTGCGCAAGTACTGCGAGGCCCACATGGGCGGGCTCCTCCGCCGCCTCTTCTCGGTCGAGCGCCGTCCGAAAGAGCGGGGGCGGAGGTGGCAGAAGTCCGAGTTCGGCGAGCTTGTCCAGCACGACTCCACGCCGTTGCGGCTCTGGGGCCCGCCCGAGGCGCGGCAGTCGGTGATCATGACCGTGGACGACGCGACGCGCAACGTCCTCGCCTGCCGCGTCTGCGAGCGGGAGACGCTGGTCGAGCACTTCATGGCGCTCGAGCAGATGTTCGCGCACGTCGGAGTCCCCCGGGCGGTCTACACGGACGGCTTCACGATGTTCGGGAAGGCGGGAGAGGACCTGAAGTCGCGCTTCGGCCAGGTCTGCAGGGCGCTCGGCATCCTGCACCTCGTCGCGCCGACGCCGCAGGCCAAGGGCAAGGTCGAGCGGCACATGCGCACGTTCCAGCACCGCCTGGCGATCGTGTTCGCGTCGCAGGGCGTCGACAACGCCCGGGACGCGAACGAGGTCGCGTTCGAGCACTGCCGGCACTGGAACTCGAGCCACGTACACAAGGAGCTCGGGTGCACGCCGTTTGAGGCGCGGGTCAGGATGGAGGACGAGGGCAGGACCCAGATGAAGGCGCCTCCGGACTTCAAGGTCGTCAGGCTCTACCTCTCGCTGCGGGAGAGGCGGCGCGTGGAGATGGGGAGGGTCGTCGAGTTCGACGGCCGACGGTGGACGATCGCGCAGACGGCGAGGAAGCACGTGACGGTCGCAGTCCGCCCGTACGACCGGGAGTTCTATGTCCTCGAGGACGACCTCGACCCGACCGTCAGGGGGCTTCCTCGCATCCTCGGGAAGTTCTCGTACTGACCTTCAAGCCTCACGGCTACCCCGATTCCGCCGACAGCGCCTTTCAGGCTTGCTGTCACCGGAATCGGGGTGAAAAAGAGACGCCCGGCAGAGACCGGAAAGGCGTCTCATTTTGCTCGCCCCAAAAATCTCATTTTGCTCATCGCCCAACAAGTCGAGTGCATAGGATGTTGCGTGGTGCGGTCGGAATATGATATACTTCTTGGCATATGCCACGCAAAAAGCGAGTCGTCGTTCCGAACCGCTGCTATCACCTCGTCTCCCGGGTGGCGCATCAGGCGTTCTTCCTCGATGACGAGGAGAAGGGGCGTTTTGTCGAGTTCATGCATCGCGCGGCGTCCTTCAGCGGTGTCCGTCTTCTCGGATGGTGCATACTGGCAAACCATTTCCACATTCTCGTCTACCTTCCTGAAGAAGTTCCGCTGTCTGACGAACAGCTTCTCGACCGCGTCAAGGCGCTCTATCGAGGCCCGCAACTCGTTCTCGCGCTTTCGGAATGGGATGCGTTTAGAAAGGAGGCGGAGGCTGAGACCGCCAATGGAGTCGCGTTCGGCAGCCGCTTCGAAGACCTCAAGAACCGCTTGCGTGCGCGGATGTTTCATCCAGGCGAGTTCATGAAGACGCTCAAGCAGTATGTCACCACCTCGTTCAACGGTCGCCGATCGCATTGCGGGACGCTTTGGGAAAACCGCTACAAGGTTCGCATCTCGAAACCGCTTGTCCGTGACATGAGCGCACAGCTCGCCTACGTGGACTGCAACCCCTATGAGGC
>CAVGMG010000183.1:0-2655 GCA_963630185.1 Alistipes onderdonkii
TGCCTAATCCACGCTACCAGCGTTCGTTCTGAGCCAGAATCAAACTCTCAGAAAACATAATCTTCGATTTAGATCCCGGGCTCCACACAAACTTCCTTTATGTCTTACTGTTTTCTCAACGGCCGACTGTCAAAGAACCTTCGCCGCCCCGTCAAGGGCAACGGATGGATAGTATACCAAATCCGCAGCAGACGCGCAAGGGGGTTTTTTGAAGAAAGTGGAAAGGTGGAAGAGTGGAAAAGTGGAATGGTGCGGGGGAAGGTTTTAGGTTATAGGTTTTAGGTTTCAGCCGAAAAGGTTTTAGGTTTCAGGTTTTAGGTTTCAGCCACGAATCGCACGAATCAGATTGGTGGAGATTCGTGTTCATTCGCGGCTAACAACTTTTCCACCTTTCCACTCTTCCACTCTTCCACCCACGCATCTAAAACCTAAAACCTGAAACCTAAAACCTATTTAGCGATTCTCACCCGGCGGCCGTCGAGCGCGTAGCGGCCTTCGGAGAGGATGCGAAGCGCCTCCGGGAAGGCCTTGTGCTCCTCGACCTGGATGCGCGCGTGCAGCGTCTCGGGCGTGTCGTCCTCCAGGATCGGGACCGCCCTCTGGACGATGATCGGCCCCGAGTCCGTCCCCGCGTCCACGAAGTGCACCGTCACGCCCGCGACCTTGCACCCGTAGTCCAGCGCCTGCGTCCAGCTGTGGACGCCCGGAAACGCCGGCAGGAGCGCCGGGTGGATGTTGAGGACGCGGTTCGGGAAGGCCTCCAGGAGAGGCCGCTTCACGATGCGCATGAAGCCCGCCAGGACAACCGTGTCGACGCCCGCCTCCCGGAAGAGCGAAAGACACGTCCGCTCCGCCTCGCCGTCCAGCTTCGTCTTCCACGGCGAGCAGTCGAGAAACTGGTTTTTAAGCCCGTGCTTCGCGGCGCGGTCGAGGATCTTCGCGTCCCGCACGTCCGAGAGGACGAGACGGATCTCCGCGTCGAGCGACCCTGCCTCGATCGCCTCGATGATGGACTGCATGTTCGTGCCGGCGCCCGACCCGAGGACGCCCAGATGCAAGTGTGCCATGGCTTTTCTCTCCTACTGAAGCGCTTTCATGACGAGTTCCGCAAAGGGAATCTTGTTGCGCGGATGGACGTCGCGCAAGTCGCCGAGCCCCGCCCCGAAACTGTCCACGTAGATGGCGCCCGTCTTCTCGCACGCCTTGCGCTGGGCGGCGCGGTAGGGGTCCCAGGGCCTGTTCATCTTGGGGAGGCCCATCATCACGAAGGGGATGTCGCGTCCGCCGCGCAGCTCCTCGATGACGGCCAGGTTCGTCTCCAGCATGTAGTCGTCGTCCAGCGGCACGTCGGGCGCGACGTTCGTCGTGGCGTTGGACTCGCCCTGGTACCAGTAGACGCCCGTCAGGGGCAGGTGCCGCACGAGGCGGACGCCCTTGTCGTACATGAGCGAGACCGGCCACCACGCGGCCTCGGCGGCCTTGCCCTTGCGCCTCGGATACTCGCGCTTGCACCACAGGCAGGGGAAGTCGTCGTTCTTGTCGAGCGCGTGGCGGTTCGTCGCGATCTTCGCGAGCGCGGGATACTTCGGCTTGCCGTCCTTGCCGACGGCGCACATCGTCTGCTCCGAGAGGAACGACTCCGTCGGCGCGCCGCCCGCCGCGACGTAAAGGAGGCAGATCGGCTTCTTGACCTTCTTCGCGCGGCGGATGGCGAACGAGATGCCGTTCGCGCACTTCTCGCGCGCCAGCGGCGTCTGCGGCGTCAGGCGCGTCCACGTGCGCGTGTTGAAGTCCCAGAAGCGGATGTCCACCTTGTCGAGCTGCGCGAGCTCCTTCTCGACGCGCGCCTTCTCCTCGGGCGTCCGCTCGTAGAACCCCCAGCCCTGCTGCATGTTCGACTGCCCCGCGCAGAGCCAGACCTCGGCGCGAGAGGCGACGTCCTTCGGCAGGGCGACCTTCGGCTCGTCGGCCTGCGTCAGGGCCTCGAACGTCGCCTGGGCGATGATCTTCGCGCCCTCCGCGTTGGGGTGGATCTTGTCGGCCGCGAGAATCTCGTCCATGGACGCGCGAAGGGGCTCCTGCATGTCGATGCCGCGCGCGTGCGCCTTCCGCGCCACCGCCTCCAGGTCGCCCTGCATGAGGAACGGCTCGGGCGAGCGGTAGAAGCGCTGCCCCTCCGCGAGCGGCGCGAGCTTCGTCCAGATGTAGAGCCGGGCCTTCTTGTTCGCCTTCTTGTAGTCGGCGAGGAGCTGGAGATAGTCCTGGACGAACTGGCCGCGCGTCCGGCCGCCCGTCCACTCCTTGATGTATTCGCCGTTGTCGTTGATGCCGAGGTTGCAGATGACGATGTCGGGCTTCCAGCGAAGCGCCTGCGCGTGCTCCTTCATCCAGCGGTAGCCGCGCTTCTCGCTGCCGCGCATGGAGTCCAGGTAGATGCCGCGCCCCGAGTTGCCGAAGTTGCGCACCTCGTAGCGGCGGGGGCTCTGCGCGTCCAGGAGCTTCTGCAGCTGCGCCGGATACGACTCCTCCTCGCGGTTGGCGAGGCCGTAGCCGAAGGTGATGGAGTCCCCGATGCAGGCGACGCGGAGAGGCGCGGCGAGGAGCGAGGGGGCGAGCAGGAGCGACGCGAATAGAAGGAGTGTTCTCATAGTCCTT
>CAVGMG010000184.1:0-2653 GCA_963630185.1 Alistipes onderdonkii
ATTTTGCTATAATGTGCTTCAGGAGGTTTGAGACATGAACGACTACACGAAGACGGTTGCGGCGCTGACGCGGCGCGGATACGAGGCGACGGCGGTCGCGACGAAGGACGAGGCCGCCGCGCTCGTCATGAAGGAGGCCGAGGCGGCGCAGTCCGTCGGCTGGGGCGGGTCGGAGAGCGTGAAGGCGCTCGGCGTCCGCGAGGCGCTTGCGGCGGCGGGCAAGGAGATCCGCGACCACCAGACGCAGATGGATCTCTTTCTCCTCTCGGCGAACGCGATGACCGAGGACGGCGTCATCGTCAACATCGACGGCACGGGCAACCGCGTCGCGGCGTCCATCTTCGGGCCGAAGCGCGTCGTCTACGTCGTCGGCAGGAACAAGCTCGTCGCGGGCGGCGTCCTGGAGGCGGTCGCGCGCGCGAAGCGGTGCGCCTGCGGGCCGAACTGCCGCCGCCTCGGCAAGAAGACGCCGTGCGCCGAGACGGGGCTGTGCGGCGACTGCGACTCGCCCGACCGCATCTGCAAGGTGACGGCGGTGTTCGACCGCTGCCCGTCGCACACGTCGACGCTCGTCATCCTCGTGGACGAGCCGCTCGGCTACTGAGGCGCCGCCCATGAACGTGCGCCTGGACGAGTCGTGGAAACGCGCGCTGGCGGACGAGTTCGAGAAGCCCTACTTCGCCGAGCTCGCGTCGTTCGTCCGCGCGGCGTATGCGCACGGCACGTGCTATCCGCCGGCGAAGCTGATCTTCAACGCCTTCGACCGCACGCCGTTCGACCGGGTCAAGGTCGTCGTCCTCGGTCAGGATCCCTACCACAACCCGGGCCAGGCGCACGGGCTCTCCTTCTCGGTGCCGAAGGGCGTGGCGCTTCCGCCGTCTCTCGTCAACGTCTACCGCGAGCTCCAGGACGAGTTCGGCGGCGACTTCCTCTCGCGCGACGGCGACCTCACGCATTGGGCCGAGCAGGGCGTCCTCCTCCTGAACGCGACGCTGACGGTCGCGGGCGGCGACTCGTCGATGGCGGGCTCGCACCAGGGGCGCGGCTGGGAGACGTTCACCGACGCCGTCGTCCGCGCGCTTGCCGAGAGGCGCGAAGGGCTCGTCTACCTCCTCTGGGGCTCGTTCGCCCAGCGCAAGGCGTCGTTCGTCGACCGCGCGAAGAACCTCGTCCTCGCCTGCGCCCACCCGTCGCCGCTTTCGGCCTATCGGGGCTTCTTCGGGTGCGGACACTTCAAGGCGTGCAACGACTACCTCGTTGCGCACGGGAAGACGCCGATCCGCTGGTGAGGCCGAATGGAAACGCGCTGGAGTCTGCTCCCATGAAGACCGAATTGCCCAAAGGCCGCCTCTTCTCCCTCGACCTCCTGCGCGGGCTTGACATGCTCTTCCTCGCGGCCGTCGTGCCTCTCCTCCGGGCCGCCGACAGGGTGTGGGGACTCCCGGACGGCTGGCGCGAGCAGCTGAACCACCCGTGGGAGGGCTTTACGGCGTATGACTTCATCATGCCGCTTTTCGTCTTCATGTGCGGCGCGGCCGTTCCGCTTTCCCTTGAGCGGCGGCTGGCGCGGAACGGCGGACGCGCCGACGCGGGCTACGTCCGGCACGTCCTTGGGCGCGTGGCGATGCTCTGGGGGCTTGGCCTGCTGGTGCAGGGGCGGCTCCTCAGCTTCGACTGGAACCGCATTCGCCTCTACGACAACACGCTGCAGGCGATCGCCGTCGGCTATCTGGCCGTCGCCGCAGCGGCTCTCGTCCGCTCCCGCTGGGTGCGGCTTGCGATTCCCGTCCTCTGCTTCGCCGTCTACGGCGTCTTGATGCACGCGTTCGGCGACTATTCGCTCAACGGGAACTTCGCGGCCCAGGTCGAGCAGGGCATTCTCCTCCGCATCGTTCCGCCGACGTCCGAGACGATGCGGGAGATCGCCTCGGTCGGAATCCTGTGCGATCCGGCGGCGATTCCGCCGCACGTGCTGATGCGCGGCGGCGAGATCCACTACACGTGGTATCTGACGTCGCTGATGTTCGTCTTCATGGCGTTCTGCGGCTACTATGCGACGAAGATCCTCCAGTCGGACGGGACGGCGTGGGCCAAGGCGCGCGGCCTTCTGCTCTACGGCGCGGGGCTTTGGACGACGGGATGGGCGCTGGAGGCCGCCGGCGTGAAGCTTGTCAAGCACGTCTACACGGTTTCGTTCACGGCGCAGGCAATGGGGTTGAGCGTGCTGTCGCTGGCCGCCCTCTATGTGCTGACGGACGTCTGGAGGCTGCGGCGCGGGCTTGGGCTCGTGACGCTCTTCGGGCAGTTCGCCCTGACGGCCTATCTTCTGGAGGAGTTCTTCAAGCCGGCCGTCCTGGCGCTTGCGAACCTTCTGGGCGCCGGGTTCCCGCATCTTCTCGGGACGATGCGCTACCAGCCGCTTGTCCTGGAGGCTCTCGCCGTCGCCGAGATCGTCTTCGCGCTGCGGATCCGCCAGGCGCTGAAAAGTGGACGAGTGGAACAGTGGAAAGGTGGAAGAGTGGAAAAGTGCGAGGGCTGAGGTGACTTGTAAAGGGGGTTGCAAGAACTCCTTGAACCCTATGGCCTCCCTCTCTTTTTCGCTGACCCGTTAGATATTTTGGCCATATCCCCCATCGCCGTGAGAGGCAGAAGG
>CAVGMG010000185.1:0-2634 GCA_963630185.1 Alistipes onderdonkii
ATGCATGATTTCGAGTCATGTGCATTCAACCAGGCTCTGCCATCTCTCCTGCAACGGGCGTGTATGATACCAAAAAACGTCCGCGCCTGTCAAATGGGGGCAGAGATTCCAAATGGGCGAATAAGTCGCACGGCCTGACGGGCGTCCGAGGCTTTCGGCGACGGGCCGGCTCCGCCTTCCCGGCGGGCCGGCCCGAAAGCTTTTTTGTCAAAAAGCGCGGACGCCCCCTTGACTTTCGACGAAAATATAAGTATAATACCGTATATGATTAGAAAAACGGGACTGACGGCCGCCTACAGGCGGGAGGCGAGCAGGCTCAAGAGGCTGCTCACGGACGGGATCGTGATCGAGGGGACGCTGGCGGAGGTCCGCGCGGGCTCCGCGGTCCACTACCAGCTGACGCGCAAGGTCAAGGGCCGGACGCGGACGGACTACGTGCCGCTCGCCATGAAGGCGGAGGTCGCGGACTGGACGAGGCGCTGGAAGGAGGCGAAGGCCCTCTTGAAGGCCTTGAGCGACTGCTCAAGGGCGATCCTTCGCTCTTCCGCGGAAGCCAAGGCGAGGACCGGGGGCAGAGGCCGTTCTCGTTCCGGGGCCGCCCCCCGGCCGGGCAGCCGGACGCGGGCGAGGCGCTCCGCGACCTGAGGGACTTCATCCGCCCGTTCAGGGACGTCCTGAACCCGCTCCTCGGCGGCCTCATCCCGGAGGACGCCGAGGGGCGGTGCGCCTACTCGACGCGGACGCTGTTCTGGACGGTCGCCCTCGGGTTCCTCTCGCGCCTCCGCTCGCGCAACCAGATGGACATGGCGCGGAACGCCCGCGCCTATTCGCAGACGGTGTTCGAGTGCTCCGGGCAGGCCTACGCCCCCGACGACCCGGCCCTCCACACGGCCTGCTCGCAGACGTGGCGCAACCGGTTCGCCCGCGCGGACTCCGCCCGGCTCGAGGGCGCGCTCCTCGGCCTCGTGCGGCATCTCGTGCGCGGCAAGTGGTTCGACCGGGGGCGCGTCTGCGGGCGCATCGCGGTCGCGGTCGACGGGACGCTCCGCGAGCGCGTCCGCAGCTCCGCCCTGCCGGAGAGGGAGAAGCGGCGCTACTCGCTCGAGGCGCGGATCGTCACGCCGTGGGGGTGGAACGTCCCCGTCCTCTTCGAGGAGGTCGCCCCGTACGAGACCGAGAGGGAGAAGCAGGACTGCGAGCTGAACGCCTTCAGGCGCCTCGCCTCGCGGCTCAAGGACGCGTTCCCGAACCTCGGGATCTGCATCCTCGGCGACGCCCTCTACGCCTGCAGGCCCGTCGCGGAGGTCTGCCGCGGCTGCGGCTGGGACTACGTCCTCACCTTCAAGGAGGGGTCCGCCCCGTCCGTCTACGCCCAGGTGCACGAGGCGATGGCGAAGTCGGACAACTCGTACGCGATGCTCCGCAGGGACGGGGACGGCGCGGAGCGGTGCGTGGGGCGCGGCGAATGGGTCGACGCGACCGAGGCGCAGCTCGAGCGCGGCTCGGACGACCCCCTCCCGGGATGGGTCGTCACGGTCGAGCAGCGGCACCCGTCCGTCGAGGGCTGCCGCGGCGAGTTCCTGACGAGCCTCCCCGTCGACGACGGCGCCCGCGCGGAGCTGGTCGCGTCGTGGGGGCGCCGACGGCGGAACGTCGAGAACGGCTTCCACGCCGAGAAGCACGGGGGGTTCGGGCTCGAGCACACGTTCTGCAACGACGACAGGGCGAGCCACAACGTCCACGTCGTCATGGAGATCGCCTACGCCCTCTGGCAGGTCTTCGACACGGGATGCCTGAAGCGGCTCGGCAAGAGGTCGCGCAAGGTCACGCAGGAGGGGTGGGCGAAGCTGCTCTTCGCGGCCATGCTGACGGTCGGCTTCCACGCGATCGGCGGCTTCTCGGCCGGGCTCCCGAAGCGCAGGATGTCCCGCGAGCGCCTTCTGTGAACCGGTGCGGGGATGCGGCGCCCCGCGTCAGAAGCAGGCCGCGAAATGCGGACCCCTCCTGGCGGAGGGGCTGGCGCGGCGTCGTCTCGAGGCGGCGCGGGCGGCTTCCCGAGACGCCGAAACGACCCAGGCGGGCGCGGTACCGGCGGCGCAGCCGGCGGAACCGCGCCCATTTGGAATCTCTGTCGGGCGGTTGCCTGATTTGACATCCGGCGAGGGGGAATGGTATACTTCAAGGCAAATGCTGGGGATGCGAGCCGAGACGAGGCGGATGCCGCGCGGTGCGTGCGCGGCAGGACGTGTGAGACGGGCGCGGAGACGCGCCCTGACGTGTCCGTGCGGCTCTAATACCCATTACAGCCTGACAGGCTCTGTAGCCGCCTGGCGCGACGATTGCGCACGTTCTGCGTCTGCGAGGCGTGGCAGCGGATGTCGGCGTCGTCGGCGTGGGCGCTGGCGCTGGCGCGGACACGAAAGCGGACTGAGCCTTTCGTCGAATGCACGAAAAGGCTTCGCGCTTCCTCTCGACCCATCCGTTTGGAGAAGAACGCGCACCCTTGTCAGGGCATCCGCTTCGCGGACAGCCTGCGGCTGGGGGATACCTATCGCGTCCGCCCGAGGGCGAAACCTTTGAGAGCGGGCGGCTGAATGGCAAACCGCCGACGGCCTCTTGCGGACTGCGCAACAG
>CAVGMG010000186.1:0-2628 GCA_963630185.1 Alistipes onderdonkii
CTGGTGCCACTCGTTCGTGACGTACGTGAACAGTTCCGATTCGGCCCTGCACGAGAGAAACGCCGACGCGGCCATCGAGCAGACTGCCGCCAACGCGAGCGCAACCCTATTCATTTTGCCCCTCCTCTTGAATCGTTGCATGATTCCATTAGCGGCTGACCGGGTTTCGACTCCCATTCGCCTCAAACCCCACGGGCGCCAGGCCCAAAAGCCATTCCCGCTCGTATCTCTGCGAAACGGGATTCCAGGAGCTGACGAAGTAGACCCCGTAGACGTCGCCGAAGGAAATGTCCGCCTTCTCGTCACTCGCATAGCCATACATCAGAAGCCGCTTCAGGATGTCGGCCTGCGCCACGTCAGGCGGATACCATCCCCAGTCGAGCGGCATCCGGCTCTCGGAAGGAGCCCCCTCTACGGACAATCCCGCATCCTTCCGCCGATCGTATATGTCCTTAAGGCCGCAGGCATGGCCTATCTCATGAGCGACAGTCCTCACGTTGGCGCGATGGCCAATGACAATGCCGTCGCGCTTGAAAAACGCCATCGGGTGGCCTTCAAGATAACGAATGAAATACAGTTCGATTCCATCGGTGTTGTTGGTGATTCCGCAAATCGCGTTTCTCTGCGCGGCATCCGAATAGACAAGGTCGGACAGTCGCGTGTCGTTCGTGAATGAAACGGAAGACACGTCAAACAACATGGCGACCTGGGCGTAGATCTGATTGACCCCCTCCACGATGTCGCGGACAGAATCCTCCGAAAACGACGTCTCGCCGTCGTCGTTACCGACAATCCAGCAATGCAGCTTGACCGCCTCTCCCGTGGAAACGAGCGAGGACAGGAACGCGAGCAGAAGAACGGCCATTCGCCTCATCGGACATCCTCCTCTTTCATCTTCGCATCGAAATATCGCCTCATCACGCCATTGTCCGGAAGGCTCTTCATGTCGGCGACTCTGCGCAGGGCCTCTTTTCGCAAGGCGCTCCGCGCATACGCAATATCGTTCTCCTCCAGAATCCTGTCCGCCGCGAAGACCGAACGGGGATCCGCCCGCAGGCCTTTTCTCGCAAATTCCAGAATCGTGGCTCTCATGGCTGGAGAGGCTTTGCCGCCCTTGAGCGTCTTCCTGAGGCAGTTCCAGGCGGTCGTCTTCACCAGGTCGCGACTGTCGTCGCAGGCCCTGCCCATGCACCATTCCAGCAGCTCACGTGACTGCGGGTCGCGTCTGTGATACGCCAGGATCGCGTCGGCGACGCTATGCTGGTTCGTCGCCGCCGTGGCGATGCGCAGCAGGTTGGTCAGCTGGCCTTCGGGGGCGACCGTCGCGAATCCATGCACGGCGCCCTGAAATTTCTCGGCAGACAGTGACCCTATCGGCGCATCCTTGGTCTTGTCCATGGCCGCGAAATAGCCGTGCGCGAGCATGGCGTCGGTCGCGCCGCGTCGGCGAAGCGCCGCCTCCGCGTCCTCGAAATCCTCCTGGTGAATGCACGACAGGACTTCCGATTCCACGAGGCGGTCAACCTCGTCCTGCGACAGCGTCGCGGACGGCACGCCCGACGCAAGCGCCATCGTCGAAACAAGAACCGCAACCATCACTGTTTTCATGCAACCTCCTTCTGTCCGCTATTGGACTTTTGCCCTGAAATGCATCCTTTCGTCGGTCACTCCAAGAACGCTTATCTCAAGATCGACCATGCCGCTGACGCCGCGCACGGTCGTCTCCAGTCCGTTCCTCGCGGACAGAAAGGTCGCCTTGCCGGACACGACCTTCCAGCGAATCTTGGAAGTCGGGATGCCTTCGGGCTTTATGGCGATTCTGAAAACGGAATCGGAATTCGTCGACAGATAGCACGGATTGACGACCTCATAGCCCCTGCGGGGATCGTTTTCGATCGGCTGCACATGGCACTCGAAGACTGTCGTCTTGGCGCTCGAGGATTGGATGCGTCCGTCTTCTGGCAGAAACCGACATTCGAATTCAACGCCCTCATACTCGCTTGCATCCACTCCTTGGGCGAACAGTGAGAACATGCCACAGGACTCCGAGTTGAGATTCCATTGCGCAGAGCCGCCAAGTCGAACGCCTCCCGTTTCCGCTGACCAAAGCGAAACGCTGTCTCCCCCATTGACACATCGCACGATGACAGTTCCGTTGGTGGCGCAGTCCGAGACAAGGCGCACCTTCATTTCGCGCCTCTCGCCGCCAACCGCAAGGCCTTCCGGAACATTCATCGAAATCCTGACCTGCGGCGTCGCGTTCGTTCCGTAGGTGGCGCAAAGCGTCGAGACGAGTTCGTTCGTGCCGATGGTCGCCGTCAAGATCGCCGTGAACTCCGCCCACGAGGGGAATTCCTTGACGTCCAGCCGCGTGGCGGCGGACGACGGACTCGAGAAGACGGACTGCCCGAGCGACGAGTCCCATGCGAACGACGCACGGACGGCATCCGGGCAGTCCGAGAGCGCCGCCGTGAAGGCGGGGGCTGGGTCTCCAGGCCCGAGGTGGGCGACGCCGGGCGTGACCGTCAGAGTCGGCATCCACAGAATACATCCCGGCGCGGCGGACGTCGGGCTGACGAGCCGCAGGTCGCCGCCCGCGACCGTCCATTGTCCCGTCGTCGAGGTTGC
>CAVGMG010000187.1:0-2620 GCA_963630185.1 Alistipes onderdonkii
TGTGCGCCCGTCTTGCTGATCGGCTTCAACCGGCCCGAGCGGCTGAAGGCGCAGATCGACCGCCTTCGCGAGGTGAAGCCGCGTCGGCTGTTCGTCGCCGTCGACGGGCCCCGCCCCGACCGCCCCGGCGAGGCTGAGCTCGTCGCGCAGACCCGCGAGGCCGTCCGCGCCGTCGATTGGCCGTGCGACCTTGAGACGCGCTTTCTCGACGCGAACCGAGGCTGCCGCTTCGCGCCGCCGGAGGCGATCTCGTGGTTTCTCGACGCGGCGGGCGAGGGCATCGTCCTCGAAGACGACTGCGCCCCGACCGTCGACTTCTTGCGGTTCGCGTCCGAGATGCTCGTGCGCTACCGCGACGAGCCGCGCGTCGGCATGGTCTCGGGCGACAACTTCTACGGCTGCCAGAGCGACGCGGGCGCGTCCTACCACTTCTCGCGTCACGTGCACATCTGGGGCTGGGCGACCTGGCGGCGGGCGTGGCGCGCCTACGACGGCTCGATGGCGCGCTACCGCGAGACGGTCGAGGCGATTCTCCATCCGCCGAAGCCGACCAAGTTCCGTCGCTACTGGCGCAAGTATCTCCAGGGCGTCCTCGCGAACCCGACGACGTGGGACATCCAGTGGTGCGTGGCGATGGCCGCGAACGGATGGCTCTGCGTCGTGCCGCGCGTCAATCTCGTCGCGAACGTCGGACACGAGGCGGGCGCGTTGCACACGGGCGGCTTCGTCTACGACCTGCCGCATTTCACGGCGACGGGCGCTCTCGCGTTTCCGCTGACGCACCCGCCGCGCGTCGAGGCGGACGACGCGGCCGACCGCCGCCACGCGAACCGGAGCGCCGGCTACGTGCCGCGCGCGCTGACGGTGATCGGGTCTCGGGCGGGCGTTTGCGGCCGTCTGCTCGTCGCGTTGGCGTATCGTCTGGAGCGGCTCTTCCCCGCTCTCTTCAGGATCTGACGATGACGCTTTCGGAGTATACGCGGCGTGCGGCCGAGGATCGCGGCGAGACGTTTCGGGAGGGTCTCGCGTCCGTCACGGCGCTGGCCTACTTCTTCCGCGACGCGGCACGCTACGACGAGAAGTTCGTTCACCTCGCGGGCGCGATCCTCGAAACGTGGCGGAAATGCGGCCGCCTGAAGACCGTCGTCGTGACGAACCGGGTCGGCGACGCGCTTGCGCGGTTTGCCGCCCGCTATCCGTGGGTCGAGGTGCAGGTCGAGCCCTCGCTCGTGCCGGGCGACATCGACACGATGAGCCGCGACTGCATCTCGCGCTTGGGCGAGCGGTTCGCGACGCCTTACGTGCTGATCGTGCAGGACGACGGCTTCCCGTTGCGCGAGGGGCTTGAGGAGTTCGTCGCGCTCGGCTACGACTTCATTGGGGCGCCGTTTTGCCGCGACCGGCCGATTCCGCGCCTCCTGACGCGCCTTTTGCGGTTCGCGCCGATGAACGGCGGCTTTTCGCTGCGCAGCCGGCGCGGCTGCCGCATCGTGGCGGACTACTGGCGGCGGCATTACGCGAACGAGCCGTTCAGGCCGGACTTCGTCGAGGACAACTTCTACACGAACTTTCTGCCGCGCCGCCATGTCGGGGCGTGGCTTCAGCTGAACCCATGCCCCTGCGGACGCGCCGCGCGTTTTTCCTACGACGGCTCGTTTCCGCTGGACGTCCGGCGCGGCCTGCCGTTCGGCTTCCACAACGCCCGCGCGTTCGACGCGCTGGCGCAGGCGTTTGGCGTTGGAGGTCGGCATGGATGACGTAAGGAAAGGCAGAAAGATGGCTCGGATTCGTGACCTGTTGCATGACGTGCAGACGTTCGTCAAAAAGGCTCGGTTCTACTCGAAGGAACTGTTTTTCAAGCGTTCCTATTCGCAGTTCGGCGAAGACCTTCTCCTGCAAGGGTTTCTCGGCGAGAAGTGGTGCTGGAACTACAAGGGCTTCTGGGTCGATATCGGTGCGCACCATCCGAAAAGGCTGTCAAACACGAAAATCTATTCTGACGTCGGATGGCGCGGAATCAACGTGGATGCGTCGTGCGAGGCCATCAAGGCTTTTGAACGGGAGCGTCCACGCGACATCAACGTGAACGTGGGCATCGGGAAGACGGCAGGAACGCTTGACTACTATCGAATGTCCGCGTCGCCCATGAACACGTTCTCGAAGGCGTTTGCCGAGAAAGCGATAGAAGGTGGTGTGAAGTTGCGTGAAACCGTCAAGATTCCCGTGATGACGCTGAAGGATCTCCTTGACCGCTATTTGCCGAAGGGGCAGGCGATCGATTTTTTGTCGATAGACTGCGAAGGACTTGACCTGGAAATCCTGGAGTCGAACGACTGGAACCTGTACCAGCCCGAATATGTCCTGATCGAGATCCATGCGGACGGGCGGAACTGGGAGATACCGAATTCGCCCGTCGCCGTCTACCTTCGCGCACGCGGCTACGAGATTGTCGGGCAGAGCGTTCTCACGAGCCTGTTCCGGCGCGTGACGCGAAGATGAAAGCGTCATGCCTGACCACCTTCACGCGATCCCCGATGTGACGCGCGAGGGCGAAGCCGCTCGGCCACGTCATCGGCGGCTTCAAGACGGGGTGCGAGAAGATTTAGCGCAAACTTCGGGG
>CAVGMG010000188.1:0-2573 GCA_963630185.1 Alistipes onderdonkii
GATCTCTTCCGAACTCACGCCGGCGAGCGTCGTCGCTTCCGCCGTCTTGGTCACGTATCGCGCAATCGCCTCGCGCCCGGAGCCGCTGCTCGCCAAGGCGCATGCGCCGACGACGATGACCAGCATGGACGTTGAAATGACCCGCGCCTTCCATACGGAGCGGATCTGCCGCGTCCGCATGAACAGCCACAGGGTGAACATCGTCCCCGCAAGCATCGTGCCCATGGCCGTCCGGCTTGAGGTCTTGTAGAGGGCAATCGGCGCACAGACCAGAAGCAGGAGATAGAGCTTGTCCTTCTTCCGCGCCGTGAAGACATAGTCCGAAAACGCGATCACGAACAGCATGGCCATCACGGGCCCCAACGCCTGCGAATGGAACATCATGCCCTTGAAGAGGCTCTTGAGCTGCTTGCCCGCCTTCAAGGCTTCGACGTAGTCCTCTTGGCCCAGCTGCGAAATCCCCGGAAACGGGATGAGGGCGACCGAGCCGACAATCGCGAACACGCACAGGCTCAAGAACACGCTCCGCACTTTCTCGGGCGGAACTCTCCGGCCCGAAATCACGGCATCTGCAGTGCCGTAGAACGCGAAGAAGAAGCTCAGGAACAGGATCATCTTCAGATATGAAATCGCCGGGTTCCACCCCTGCATCGAGATCATCGCCATCCACGCCAGATAAGGCATAAGCAGAAGAAACGGCTTCACGAGCGGCGAATGACGCCGAATTGACGTGTTTTTGGCCGTCAACGCGACGGCCAGGAACATGATCAGGCTTTTCTGCTCCACGTGAAACGTGACGCCCTTCGGCATCAGGTTCTGGTTGCCGACGAGGGCGGCGACGGTCAAGACCATCACGAGCAGAAGCCGTTCGTGGTTGTTCGACATCAGGGCGGTAAGGGCCATGAGCCACACGAGGGCGAAGCCCGAACCCTGCGTCAGATACATGGCGAGCATCATGATGCCGAAAAACGCCAAGTCGGTCACCAGCGACCTCTTGTCCCAGATCACGTCGGAAAACGCCTTCATTTAAGATAACTCCTCTCACGCTCTTGACAGGTCATGAAACAGGCAAGCCGCTCTGCCGCGTTCGCGGCCGTCCAGTCGCCGATCGCGCAGGGCGGCAGGGCACCCTCGCGCGCCTTCTCCAGGAGCCGGGCGAGCGCGCGCCAATCGCCGGCGCGGAAGAGCCGCTCCTTCGGCAGCATCGTCGCGCTCGCGCCCGCCTCGAACGTGCCGAGGACGGACATTCCCTCCTCCAGGGCCTCGCTCACCACCGCCCCCCAGCCCTCGTAGCCATTGCTCGGCAGCACGTAGACGTCGTGCGCGCGCATGAGCGTCCGCACCTCGCCGATCGGCACGGAGTGGCGGAAGTCGAGGACGCCCGGCCGCCCCGCGAAGAGGCGGCGGCCGAGCCGCTCGAGCCGCGCCCGCTCCGGCCCGTCGCCGACGACCGTGAGCGCCAGGGAAAATTTTTCCAGGCAAGCAGCTGCGGCCTTGAAAAGGGTGTCAACCCTTTTCCAGGCAAGCAGACGGCCGACCCAGAGGACGCGCAGGGCGCGTCCCCCGAGGTCGGCGTCCGCTTGCCTGGCCCTTGCCGCGTCCGACGGCGCGACGAAGTAGCCCCACATCCGCATCCACGGGAAGCCGGCGACCGCCCCCAGCGGCTCCGGCGCGAACGACACGGCGGGCGCGCGGAAGAGGCACCGCGCGTCGCCCGCAAGAAGCCCCGCGAGCCGCGCCATGTCCCGCGCCGCCCAGACGCCCATCGGCAGGTAGACGAGCTTCCCGGACGCCATCAGGCGGACGAGCCGCCGCGCCATGCGGAAGTAGGGCAGGCACAGGAGGCGGCCGATCCCCAGCGCGGGCTTGAACCAGCGCTCGCTCATGTAGAAGGTCTTGAGCCCCTTCGCCGCCCGCCGCGCGAACAGGTCCGCGTCGCGCATGCCGGTCAGCATCACGTCCGCCGACTCCAGCCACGGATGCGGACCGAACGCAATCCACGGCTCGTTCGCCGCGCCCGCCTGAAAGCTCTGGCCGTGCGTGTTCGTGTAGACGTAGCGAAAGCGATCCTCCCCGACTCGCCTCGCGATTTCGCGGGCGAGCGGGAGCTGGTGTTCGGACAAGGCGCCGGTATAGAGGACGAATCGCATATGTTCAAGAATTGGAAACGGAAACGGACGTATCACAGATGATACATGCCGCCTATTATACCAAAAGTAGAGCCGACAGATTGCACAAGGCCTATTTGAGCAATCGCGCAAACGCCTCTTTCAGGAGACGGACGCGGGCGTTCAGATCCCCGTCCCGATACCCGTCCAGATAGACGACGCCCTCCTGCCCCGCCCACGCCGGGGCGCCGTCCGTCGCGATCGCCGGGACGCCGCGTTCGAGCGCCTCGGCGACGACGAGCCCGAAGTTCTCCGAGAGCGACGGCAGGCAGAGGACGTCCGCCCACGCCCAGTCATCCTCCAGCGCCTCGCCGAAATGGCCGGAGACCTCGCGCAGCTCGACGCGCCGCGCCGACCCGTGCGCCGCCGCGTCCGCATTGAAGTCGGCGACCGCCTTTTCGAGCG
>CAVGMG010000189.1:0-2554 GCA_963630185.1 Alistipes onderdonkii
CGCGCGCCCTCACGGACGAGGCCGTGAAGACGAGCGTCATCGAGGGCGTCCGCGTCGACGAAAGCGTCGGCGCTGTATTGCCCAAAACGGCCGATTCCCGTCAGCCCTGAATGGCGAAATGCCTCTCCAGCCCTGCGGTGGGACGGACTGACGGCCGCGACGATGACTTGAAGACGCGCCCGTCCCGACTGTTCGCATCCGGGCGGCTTGAATATGGTATACTACGGAAACCATGAAGTTCAACTGGCAGCAGAGGGGCTGGCCGAAGGCGACGGTCAGCCGCGCGGCCTTGCGCGACGAGCTGAAGGCCTTCGGCGCGGCGTTCAGGGCCCTCAAAAAGGCCTTGGGCAAGCCGCAGGACCCGGAGGTCGCCGCGCGCGCCCTCACGGACGAGGCCGTGAAGACGAGCGTCATCGAGGGCGTGAGCGTCGACGAAAGCGTCGTCATGTCCTCGATCTGCCGTGCGCTGGGCGTGGCCTACGCGCCCAAGGGCTTCACCAAGGACGCGCGGGCGGAAGGCGTCGCGCAGATGATGCTGTCGATTCGCAAGACGTGGGACACGCCCGTTTCGGCGGCCTTGCTCAAGCGCTACCACGCGGCGTTGATGGCCGGAGACGGCGCGCGGATCGCCGTGGGGGCGTTTCGGTCGCACGCCGAGCCGATGCGCGTCATCCGCCGCCTCGTCGACGGCACGGTCGAGGTGCGCTACGTGGCGCCGCCAAGCGCGCGCGTGCCGGGCGAGATGCGCACGTTCGTCCGGATGTGGAAGCCGTGCGCGACAGACCCGGCGGATGTCGCGATCAAGGCCGCGATGCTCCATCCGCACTTCGAGTCCATCCACCCGTTCGAGGACGGAAACGGGCGCGTCGGACGGGCGCTTGTCGCGAAAGTCCTTGCGGAAGGGCTGGGCCTGCCGGTCATCCTGCCCGTCTCGGCGACGATCATGCGCCATCGCACGGCCTATTACGACGAGATCAACGAGGCGTCGAGAACGCTCGACTGGACGAACTGGTGCGCGTTCTTCATCCCGGTCCTGACGGAGGCGATGACGCGCTTCGTCGCGGCGATGCGCTTCGTCGCCGTCAAGCGCGGCTATCTCGACCGCTATGGACACGGCTTCTCCGAGCGGGCGCGGAAGGTGATCCTCCGGATGTTCGAGGACGGCGAAGAAGGCGTCGCCGCCGGGCTTTCCGCCGCGAAGTGGATGCGCATGACGAAGGTCTCCAAGGCGACCGCGACGCGCGACCTCGCGGAGCTGGCCGCGCACGGCGCGATCGTCGCCGAGGGGGACGGCATGGCGACGCGCTACCGCCTGGCGTGTGCGTGCCATGAGCCGATTGAGCCATTAAATGAGCCATTAAACGAGCGTGTGCACCGTCTCGTCCAGACGCATCCTGGCGTCCGCCTCCCCTATCTCAAGTCCGTCGTCGGCGCGAGCGAGGCCACTGTCAAACGCGCCCTGGCCGCGCTGGTCCGGGCGGGGCGGGTCGAGCATCGCGGCAGCAAGAAGACGGGCGGCTATTACGGCGCCGTTCGCCCGCGCCAAGACCTCGTTTAAGGTCAAGGCCGCAGGGCGATGCGGTAGAGGTGCTCGACGAGCTTCGCGTCGAAGTTCTCCGTCAGGAACGGGAGGATGACGTGGCGGACCTTGTTGCGCTCGATGGACGTGTCGTCGTTCGAGGCGTCTTCGCACCAGGGCTCGCCGAACTTCCTCAAATAGTCCTTGAGCTCGCGGTCGCGGCAGCCGAGGAGCGGGCGGACGAACCGGATGCCGTCGACGTCGCTCGTCTCGCGCAGGCCCGACAGGGAGGCGCGGCGCAGCTTGAGGAGAAACGTCTCGGCGACGTCGTCCATGTGGTGGCCCGTCGCGACGGCCTCCAGACGGAAGCGCGTGACGCAGGCCTTGAAGAAGGCGAGCCGCACGCGCCGCGCCGCCATTTCGAGGGATTCGCCCTTGCGCCTTTCGACGTGCGCGTGCGTTCCGCAGAAGGGGATCTTGAGGCGTTCGGCGAGGTTCTTGACGAAAACGTATTCGGCTTTCGACTCCCGGCGGAGGCCGTGGTCGACGTGGAGGACGACGAAGCGCGAGGCGGCGTTCCGCTTCGTGCCGCCTTTCGTCATCAGGAAGGCCAGGGCGACGGAGTCTGCGCCACCGCTGACGGCCAGGCCGATGCGTCCCGGAGGGAGAATGGCGCGGTTGATTTTCATAGTTGAAAATTATACCATAAATTTGGTATACTATTTTTAATGTTCGTTTGGGACTGCGGGCGTAGCTCAATGGCAGAGCTCCAGCCTTCCAAGCTGGTGACGAGGGTTCGATTCCCTTCGCCCGCTCCAGAAGGGCTTTTTGCCAGAGTGGCGTAATGGCAGCCGCAGCAGACTCAAAATCTGCCGTACGCAAGTACGTGAGGGTTCGAGTCCCTCCTCTGGCACCAGGCCGTTGTCCCAAGGAACGAAAGCCAGGAGGGGTGTCCGAGTGGTCGATGGTGCAACCTTGGAAAGGTTGTGTGGGCTTTGAGTCCACCGGGGGTTCGAATCCCCCCCCCTCCGCCAA
>CAVGMG010000190.1:0-2541 GCA_963630185.1 Alistipes onderdonkii
ATGGATTTCAAGCCGGAGGATCTTGTCCTTGTCGTAGAAGCGCAGCATCTGCAGATTGCCGTCCTTGAAGAGCTTGGCGTATGCCTGGCTGGAATGGGACTCCTCCGGCAGGTTGTGCTTTCCGTTCAGCCCTTCAAGGACCTTGACGCCGTGGAATGTCCCGACGGTCTTGTACGTGAACGGCGTGGACATCTCGCCGGCCGCATATGTTCCCCTGCCGCCCATTATGCAATCTCCCCATCCTCGTTGCCATCGCCGGCCTGTGGCTGCGACAGGAGCTGAATGAGCCTGAAGCGCACGTCAGGCGGAATGGCGGAGACGTTCCGGGCCACGAGCCTGAAGACTTCCTCCGCCTTGGTCGGCGGCTCAAGGCCAAGCAGGTCGTTGGAAGTCGTCCCAAGCGCCGTCGCCATGTTCGCAAGCGTCTCGCTTCGCGGCTGTCGGGTCCCTGCCAGGTAGCGGCTCATGGCGGCGTCCGACACGCCGCACATCCCCGCCAGTTCCTGTTGCAGGATGTGCATTTTCTGCATCATCTGTCTGACTTTCTTAATGTCGAGTGCCATCCTTCAATCTCCATTTTGGTGCGACTGCGGGTATTGTATCATTTTCGCTTGCCGAATGTCAAGTGCGCTTGACATTTCGCGTCTCGCTTGCGGACACGGTGCAAATCAAGTCTGCCACATGCTGGGCGACAGGTCTCCGCACCATGCGAATAGGTCGATGAACGTAAATTCGCGGCACGCGGCAGCCCGCGCCGAAATCAGTCGTAACCAAATGCGCTTGCGCCGAAACCGGCCGCGACGGTGCGTCGTGGGGACGCGGAATCAGCAGATGCGCTCGATTCGCGTCTTCGCTCGAAGGCCGGAGTCTTCGTCCGGGTCGAACGCGGCCGTGTCGAAGGACAGCTCTCCCGACGGACATTCCCGTACGCGCCAGACGTCTCCCCAGTTCTCTCCGCCCTTGTCGAAGACAAGATCCCACGTCCCCGTCTCCACGGCGATTCCGCGCACGTATTCGCCGGTTTCCTGCCCGGACGCGAGCGAAGCGATGGCGACGGAAATGCCCGTGACGACTTCGCCGACGGGATAGTCCATGAACCCGCCGGGAGGGATGCCGTTCGGCGGCTCGGACACGCCCAGGCGCGACCAGCTGTCCCGCTCCGGCCTCCGCCGGACTTCGACGACGTTCGTCTCGTCAAACCAGTCGTCCGTCCCCGCGATCTCCCGCGTCGCGACCTCGACGTCCCCGTCCTCGAAGCGAAGGACGAAGATCTCGAACGACGTGTTGTCCGTCTCGTTGAGCCGGTAGGACACGAGACGCTTCCCGATCATGGCGCGGAGCGCGTCCTTCTCCTCCGCAGTCAATCTGTAGTCATGCTTCATGGTCAGTCCTCCTTCACGAAATGGATCTTGTGCGGTTTCACCCGTCCCGGCGAGACGACGTTGACGTCGACCGCCGGGCTTCCGTCCGACGACGACTTCTTTCGGATCGTTATCTTCGTTCCGTCCTTCAGGGTTGCCACGCATCCTTTTCTCCTTCCGTCCCGGTACGGGATGGCGGTTATTTTAACATATCCCGCGCTGATGCGGTTAAAGAATTCGTAGGCCGTGCCGACCGGCGCACGGCTTCTGATGACGCGGGCGTTGTTCCGTCCGCGCTCGCCGAACTTGCCGCAGGGGGCGAGCGGAAAGCGCCGCGTGACGTCGGGCAGGTTGTCGTTGAGCGAGCGGTAGGGGCTGCCTCCAAGCGTGTTGCGGAATCCGCCGTGTATTCCCTTGCCCATGTCAGACGCCCTCCCTTCCAGCCGTCTCGCGCCGCGTCGGAATCCGAAGGAGGCGCACATGGCGGAACTCCGCGAGTTGCGCCAGCTCGCCCCACAACGCGCCATATAGGATGACGGAGAACGGCGTCAGGCGTTCAAGCATCACGGCGAACCCGTCCGCGAAGTGGAACTTGTCGATGCGCGAGCGACAGCACCCATAGGACGAGACGGACACCGTCGAGCGCGTGGCGACGCCGTCGAAGCAGAATTCGTATGACCGGCTGTCGCCCCACGACACGTTGGCGACGACCGGCTTCCCCTTCGAGTGGAGGTAGTAGTCGATGGCCCGGTTCAGGTAGCAGCTGTGGATCTGCTCCGCAAGCGGCAAGTCCCTGTAGAGGCTGTTGTCCGCGCCGATGAAGCCCCCTGCCGACTGGAGCCTCCTCCAGTAGCGTTCGCGGCGGGCGAGGAAGCGGACGAACCGCCTGTCATGCACGTATGAATGAACCCAGTCTCCGGGGCGCATTTCGTTCAGGCGGTCGAACGGGACCACCCTGTCGGGAACGGACGCCAATCGGACTCCTTCGGTTTTCGGGAACTCGTATTTCCCGACCAGTTCGGCGTCTCCGAGGACTTCCGCCCCGAAAACGTCGTATCGCAGCTTCAGCATCAGGATCTTCTCCTTTCGCTTTTGCGCATTGTCCGTCGCGGAGACCGCCTCGCACCCCTTCGCCCTGTCGCGGGGTGGAGCGCGGCGTTGACGCCCGCGTCAGTTCCCG
>CAVGMG010000191.1:0-2528 GCA_963630185.1 Alistipes onderdonkii
GAGCCTGACTACCCTGTCGAAACTCATAGCGCCCCGTACCCCGCGAGAATTTCCGCGTCGCCGGGATCGACGTAGAAGAGTCCCCATTCCGTCCCGAGGCTGGAGAACCCCGGCGCGGACGCCCCGTCCGAAACGAGGCGCAGGACGGCGAAGTCGCCGCCGGGGGCGGCCCGGTTCGAGGACGCGAGGAGGCGCGAGCCGGGGACGAGGCGGACCCCGCAGTTCTTCCCGTGCACGCTCTCGAAATCCGCGAACCAGCGCCCGTCGCGCTCGTTCCACAGGAGCCGTATCGCGACCGACACGCCGCCGAGGTTCACGCTCTCGGCGAGGTACGCCCCGCCGCCCGTCTCTGTCGGTATCCTGTACATGCTAGCCTCCCGCCGTCTCGCCGTTCGTCGCGGCGGCTATCCTGCGCCCGGCCTCCTCGGCGGAGGCCTCCTCCGCGCTGACCTTGCCACCGTTCCTCTTCCTCGACATCGCCCGCCTCTCGGACCTGTCCATCGTTCCGGGTTCCCGCGGGTCCCAGATCCCCTCGACGCGGACGCCCCGGAGGCTCGCCGTCCTTATCTCCCTGAGCGTCGCCTCGAAGGTGACGCTCTCGCCGTCGTTCCCGGAACGCCTGGCCGAGACGGACTCGATCGCCATGTCGCCGTAGGTCTCCAGCGCGGTGACGAGCCGGACGGTCCTCCTTTCCGCGGCGAGCTTCCGCAGGGCCTCCCAGCGGGAGAGGGCCGTGTTGGTCACCGCCTCGCGACCGTCGATCTTCACCGTGTCCGGGTCCCGCTCGCGGCGCCGCCCGTCCGAATCCACGTAGAGGCTGCCGCCGCCAAGCGGGTGGTTCGTGAACATCCCGGTCACCCGGACGCGGCGGAGACGCGGTACTATCGTGTCCGCCACCCGCGTGCCGTCCTCGACCGCGTGCTCCGCTATCTCGAACTCCGCCGAGTGGCTCTCCGAGACCATCAGGTCGAAGGGCAGCCGCTCGTCAGGGAAGCCCGGGGATTCCGCCGTCGCGAAGAGCGAGGCCGGGACGGGGGAAGGGGACGGGCGGTCCCCGAACTCCGAAGCGATCTTCTCTATCCACCCTATCACAGGCTCACCGCCTTCATCCGCTCGAGGCCCGTCCGTACCGTGAGGTGCGACGTCATCACCTCGTCGACCGTGCGGCGGATGATGTCCGCGAGGTCCTTCACGTCCGTGCTGATGTTGTTGGTTATCGCGGTGTTCCCGCAGTTCACGATGCTGTTGTTGGTGACGCCGGCCTTGCCGTCGCGGGACGCCTGGACCTTCCAGCCCAGTTCCCGGCGCATCGAATCCGAGATTCCGCCACCGGCGACGCCCTCGCCATAGTCCGTGTCTCGGACCTTTTCCGCCGCGGCGGCGTACCGGGCATACGCCTCGTCGACACTCCGCGTGGCGGATTCGACCCTGCCGTACGCGTCCCCGGCCTTTTCCCTCGCCTCCTTCCACTCGCGCCTTCTCGCCACGAGGGAGGCGTAGTCCGCCCCGTGCTCGGCGTAGCCCTGCGCGCGCATCCGCTCCTTCCCCTTTTCGCCCGCGAGTTCCCACATGGCGAGGGCCGCCTCGGCAATCTTGCCGACCGACCACGTCGTCGCCGCGCCGAGACCCGTGAGAGCTATCTTCATCGCCCCGAACTTCAGCACCTCGGCGCTCATCAGCCTCGCGGCGGAGGCCGCCTCGAGGACCGCCGTTCGGACGTTCCCCAGCCACCCGGCGAACTTCAGCGCGGTCACCCCCGCCACCGCCATGGCGACGGCGGAGACGGCGGCCTTCAGCGCGTCCGCGTTCCCGGAAAGCATGCGGAAGGCGTAGGCAAGGCGCTCCGCCATGCCGACCGCCCCCTCCGCGGCGAAAGAGACAGCCTGCACGATCCCCGTCCAGTCGATTTCGGAAATCCTCTCCGATAGCCGTTTCAGCGCGGGCTGCGCGCTCCGGACGGCGTCGATTATCGCCGACTTGGCTTTCGGCAGTCCCCGCGAGAGGCTCGACGTGAACATGGCCACGACGGGCTGCAGCTCGCCGCCAATCTCCTCCTTCATGTCGCCTATCGCGTTCCTCGCCTGGACAATCCTTCCCTCGTCGGTCGAGGCGAACGCTTCCGCCATCCCCCGGTAGTCGGATATGGAACGTTCCAGGGCGGCGAGCCGCTCCGCGTCGGTCACGTTCCCGCCATTTTTCTCGCGCTCGTCGAGCGCCTTCAGCTCGTCGACGTCGAACCCCTTCATGCGAAGGCTGTCGTACGCCCCGAACATCGCCTTGCCCAGTCCGGTCGCGAGGTCGGTCATCTGCTTCGTGTCGAGCTCGGAGTTGCCGGTCATCCCGGCGGCGTAGTCCGCGAGCGTCCCCATCATCCGCTTGAGGAGTTCCGGGTCCTTGACGTAGGTGGAAAGCTCCGCGGCCCCCGCTATCATCGCCTCGTCGCCGTAGATCGTCCGTCCCTGGATTTCACCGGCCCGCTCCCGGATTCCCCGGAAGGCGTCCTCGCCCATGCCGGAGTTGGCGAGGAT
>CAVGMG010000192.1:0-2480 GCA_963630185.1 Alistipes onderdonkii
TAGCTCAATTGGATAGAGCGTTGGCCTCCGAAGCCGAAGGTTGCTGGTTCGATCCCAGTCAGTCGCACCAAAGCGCGTCGTTCGCGGTGCGGACGCGACGGAGCGCGTCCCTCCCAAGGCGGACGCGCAGGTGCGCAATGGAGGCGACTGATGGCTGAAGGCGGAGAGAAGACGGAAATGCCCACGCCCAAGAAGCTGCGCGACGCGCGGCAGAAGGGCCAGGTCTGCACCTCGAAGGACGTCGTCTCGACGGCCATCCTCCTCGTCATGCTCGCCGTCACCGGCGCGATGGCGATCGCGCTCACCGACGACGTCTCGGAGCTTATCCGCTACATCGGCCTGCGCATCGAGGAGAACGACGCCTTCTCCCTGCGCGAGGCCGGCAAGATGGCCCTCGTCATCGTCTGCAAGTACTCCTTCCTCTTCGTCCTCGTCGCGGCGGCCGTCGGCGTCGTCGCGAACGTCGTCCAGACGGGCTTCCTCCTCTCCTTCGAGCCGATCAAGCCCGACCTCAAGAAGGTGAACCCGGCGGAGGGCGCGAAGAAGATCTTCTGCCTGAAGAACCTCTTCGAGTTCGCGAAGAACGTCGTCAAGGTGACGTTCCTCTCCTACCTCATCTACAAGATCGTCGTCAAGTCGATCCCCGCGCTCCTGCCGATGTGCTACGGCACGCTCGACGACGTCCTCCCGTGCCTCAAGGAGATCCTGAAGAGCCTCGCGTGCTACACGGTCTTCGGCTACGTCGTCATCGCCGTCATCGACCGCCTCTTCCAGCAGCGCAACTTCACGAAGCAGATGATGATGACGAAGGACGAGGTGAAGCGCGAATACAAGGAGATGGAGGGCTCGCAGGAGGTCAAGCAGGCCCAGCGGCAGTTCCGCAACGAGATCCTCCAGGGCGAGCCGCCGGCGAAGGCCGTCAAGAGGGCCGACGTCGTCGTCACCAACCCGACGCACTACGCCGTCGGCATCCGCTACCATGCCGACGAGGCCCCGCTGCCGAAGGTCGTCTGCGCGGGGGCGGACGCCGTGGCGAAGGAGATCCGCGAGGCGGCCGTCCGCGAGGGCGTCCCCCTGATGGAGAACGTCGAGCTCGCCCGCGCCCTCTACGCGCAGGTGAAGGTCGAGGAGTTCATCCCCGTCGAGCTCGTCGAGCCGGTCGCGGAGGTCCTCAAGCTCGTCAAGGCGCTGAACGACGCGAAGAAGGAGGACGAGGAGCTCGACTCGGTCGACCTGTAGCGTTTTTTGCGGCGAACGGCCCCGAAACTTATGCTATAATACCTGTAACCTCTTGGCATCATCCGCGTAGACAGAGCGCTATGGAAATCAAGATCTCACAAAACATTCAGGCGAACACGCTCGGCTCCGACACGGGGGCCGCGGTCGCCACCGGCGCGGACGCGGGCGCGTCCAAGGTCTCCGTCCTCTCCGGCGCATCGGTCTCCGTCAAGGGCACGACCGACTTCGAGAAGCTTCTCGCCGAACTCCGGCTTGAGGACGACGCGCGCAAGGAACGCCTCTTCCGGGGGCAGTTCTCGGCGGCGCTCTCCATTCTGGCCGGTCGCCAGGCGGGCCTCACCCAGGCGCAGCAGGCGGCGATCTCGAACGTCGCCGACAAGGCGTCCGCCCTCGAACAGGCCTCCGCCGCCGTCCAGACGGCGCAGGAGAGTCTCAACACGGCGAGTTTGCAGCTCCAGGTCGAGATCGAAAAGCTCAACCAGATGATCGAGGCCGAGAAGAAGACCCCGGAGGAGCGGCTTGCCGAAGTCGAGGCCAAGGAACAGGCCGAGAAGGCGAAGGAAACCGCTCGCGAGGCGAAGGCCGACGTCGAGGAGGAGGCGGAGGAAGAGGAGGAGTCCGCCGAGATCCAGGCGCAGCGCGCGACAGTCGCCGCGCTCCAGGGCGACGTCGAGGCGAAGTCGACCGCGCTTTCGGAGGCGAAGTCGGCGGCGTCCGCCGCCGCGTCCTCGCTCCAGGCCGCGACGGCTTCGCTGGACGGCGTCTCGCACGCCGTCGTCGCCGACGCGGTGCGCCTTGCGGCCAAGGTCGTCGCGGCGTCCGCCGCCGAGCGGGGCGACGAGGGCGAGGAGGTCGGCGAGAAGGCCGACGCGATCGTCGAGGCTCTTGGCGAATATGCCGACAAGCTCGAAGAGATGCGCGACGACGAGCTCGCGGAGAAGATCGCCAAGACGGCGGACGACATCGTGTTCCTCGCCAAGGCGCAGACGCTCCTGAAGCCGGCCGACTTGCCGGAATACGAGCAGAAAGTGTGAGGTAGGTTTCAGGTTTTAGGTTTTAGGTTATAGGTTTTAGCGTTATAGGTTTTAGGTTTTAGGTTTTAGGGAACAAGAAAGGAGAACGGATCATGGCTGAAGAAAACAAAGTCGACGTCGTTGAAGAGCACTTCAAGGAAGTGTTCACGGCCATCGCCGACTTCACGACCGTCCGCGAGCTCAAGGGCATCTCGGACAAGGAGATCG
>CAVGMG010000193.1:0-2470 GCA_963630185.1 Alistipes onderdonkii
GCGCAAATCGTTTCCGAGGACCGCGTTTTCGCAAGGTGCGCTTTACGAGATTGGATCTGCGCTCGCGTTTTTCAGCGTCAAGAACTATGCGGAAGAGTTCCTTTCTGCCCTCAACAAGGGCTTCGGGCGAATCGGAAGCGAGTCTCAAGCGGATGTCGAGTTGGCGCTGACCGCCGAGAACGTCGCGCAGCAAACGGAAGACTATGTCCTGAAAGAGCTCAGCAAGCAGCTGAAAGGCTATCCGCTTGAGAACTTTGTCGCGTCTTTGCTCGAGGCGATGGGATATCCGCATCCGCAGATCTCAAAGCATGGCGGGGATCGGGGAACGGACATCGTCGCCTACAAGGACGAACTGCCGCCTCGTATCGTCGTGCAGGTGAAGAGCCAGGACTCCGACATCCCCGAACGGTATCTGAGCCAGTTGCGAGGGACGTTGCGAGAAGGCGATTACGGTGTCTTTGTCTGCCTTTCGGACTTCAGCGAAAACGCCAAGCGGTATATCCAGGAGAATCCGCGCATCAAGGGAGTTAACGGACACGACCTTGTCGCGCTCATCTTCAAGTATTACGAACAGTTGGACGAGAATGCGCGCGAGGTCATTCCGCTGAAGAAAGTCTACATCCCTGTTTCACGCGAAAACAAAAGTGATGATGTCTTGCCTTCCAAAACCGAATAGGAACACCAGATAAGGAATAGCGACATGAGCAAGAAGAACGTGCTGATCATCTCGTCCTCGTTTCGCCCCGACTCAAATTCGCACGCGCTGTGCGAAGAGGTCGCGAAGGGTGTGGAGGCCGCCGGCGGCGTGGCGCGGCTCGTCCGCCTCCTCGGCAAGAAGATCGGCTTCTGCACGGGCTGCTACGCCTGCCAGAATCTTCACCATTGCGTCCAGGATGACGACGCGAACGACATCTGCCGCGCCATCTGCGAGGCGGACGCCGTCGTCTTCGGCACGCCCGTCTACTACTTCACGGTCTGCGCCCAGCTCAAGGCCGTCCTCGACCGCTCCGTGCAGTTCTGGCCGGAGCCGAAGGGCAAGCCCTACTACGTCGTCGCGACGATGGCGGAGAACGCGCCGTTCGACAACGTCCTCGCGGCGATCCAGGGCTACATGGACTGCTTCGACGGCGCGCGCATCGCGGGGAGCGTCCTCGCGACGGAGGTCTACGAGCCGGGCGCGGTGAAGTCGACGACGTTCATGCAGGAGGCGTTCGACCTCGGCAAGAAGATCGTCGCGTAAGGAGGAGAGGCACATGACATCCCACTACAGTTCGGACGGAAGGAAGATCTCCCTGCTCGGCTACGGCGCGATGCGCCTGCCGACGGTCGACGGCGCACACGCCAACAACTGGGTGAAGGAGGGCTACACCGGCGCCGCCATCGACCAGGCGCTCCTCAACCGCCAGGTCAAGACGCTCCTGGACGGCGGCGTCACCTACTTCGACACGTCGCCCGCCTACTGCCGGGGCGAGTCGGAGGCCGCGCTCGGCAAGGCCCTGAAGGCGAGCGGCTACGCCCGAAAGGATTACTTCATCGCCACCAAGCTCTCGAACTTCGCGCCCCAGCAGTATCCGCTCGCCGCGTGCAAGAGGATGTTCGAGGACTCGCTCAAGTTCCTGCAGACGGACTACGTCGACAACTACCTCCTCCACTCCGTCGGCAACGGCGGCCTCGAGACGTTCAAGAAGCGCTACGTCGAGAACGGCGCGGCGGACTGGTGCGCGGAGCTCCGCGCCCAGGGGCGCATCAAGAACCTCGGCTTCTCCTACCACGGCGCGAAGGAGGCCCTCGACTGGTGCCTGGAGCGACACGACAAGTACAAGTGGGACTTCGTGCAGATCCAGATGAACTACGTCGACTGGCGCCACGCGAAGGAGGTGAACGCGCGCAACCTCGACGCGAAATACCTCTACGAGACGCTCGCGAAGATGGACATCCCCGTCGTCATCATGGAGCCGCTCCTCGGCGGACGCCTCGCGCGCTACAACTACGCCCTCGCGCAGGCGCTGACGCCGCTCGACCCGGAGGCGACGCTCGCGAAGTGGGCCTTGCGCTTCTGCGGCACGTTCCCGAAGGTCATGACGGTGCTCTCCGGCATGACGCGCACGGAGCACGTCGAGGAGAACCTCGCGACGTTCTCGCCGCTCAAGCCCTGCTCCGAGGCGGAGCTCGCCGCGCTCGAGCGCGCGGCGCAGGCGTATCTCTCGCTCGACACGATCCCGTGCAACAGCTGCAACTACTGCATGCCGTGCCCCTACGGACTGGACATCGTCGCGATCCTGCAGTTCCGCAACGCGGTCCTCACGGCGAAGACGGCGCCGTCCGCGAAGGAGGCCCTGAAGGGCTACGCGAAGGCCGTGCCGGAGGAGCTGCGCCGCGCCGACCACTGCACGGGGTGCGGACGCTGCGCGCCGCACTGCCCGCAGTCCATCGACATCCCGCGCGAGATCGCGGCCATCGACGAGTGGAT
>CAVGMG010000194.1:0-2440 GCA_963630185.1 Alistipes onderdonkii
CGAGTCCGTTCAAGGACGCGGGGCTGATGGTCGACCGCCGCGTGTGGACGCAGGATGTCGCGCCCGTCTATGAGGGTCCTCGGCTGACGCTGGGCCAGCTCGTCGTCGACGAGCACGACGTGCCGGAATCGTTCTTCATTGACAACAAGGCTCTCAAAGACTGGAAGTACCTGAAAGGCCCGAAGTCCGAGACGCGCAAGACGCCAGAGGGCTTTGAGTACCATTATTCGGAGGGCGGCATGGCGTTCCCGGACTCCCTCGACAAGCCGTCCCGCACGATCATCACGGGCGAGGGCGGCTCGTCGCCCTCCCGGTTCAAGCACGTCATCCTCACGCCGAGCGGACGCTACCGCCGGCTGATTCCGCTGGAGCTCGAGCGCCTGAACATGTTCCCGGACAACCACACGCAAGGCGCTTCGGACGGACGGCGCGCGTTCCTGATGGGCAATGCGCTCGTCACCGGCATCGTCGAGCGGATTGGCTTGGTCTTGAAAGGGAGGTTGCAGACATGATCGAAGGCCAGAGCGGCAAGTCGTTTGTGCGCAAGCCCCTGCGCGAGCATCTGGAGCGGTGCCTCGGCAAGACGCTGGGCGAGCTCGATGTCGCGAACGTGTTCGGGAGCGTCGCCGGCGTGAAGAAAAGGACGGGCGTCATCGGCGACGTCGTCGAGTACTCCGTCCTCTCACTTCCGAAGGACGGACACTCGCAGCAGGCGCCCGACATCGCGGTGGACGGCGTGAGGTACGAGGTCAAGACGACCGGGCTGAAGCGAGACGGGAACGGGACGGGACTCGTGGCAAAGGAGCCCCTGACCATCACGAACGTCTCCCCGCAGAAGATCGCGAGCGAGGACTATCGCACGTCCGCCTTCTGGCACAAGATTGCGCATCTCCTGTTCTTGTACTACCTCTACGACTCGAAGAAGGCCGTCTCGCCGTCCGGCTACGCGAGATTTCCGCTGCTGGACTACCAGTTCCATGACTATGGGGAATTCACGGACGAGGAACAGCGGACGCTTGAAAACGACTGGCGCATCATACGGGATTTCGTCGCGTTCCTTCAAGCCAATTACAAGGACTACCAACGCGAGTATCCGAGGATTTCATATGAGCTTCGTCCGCGTCTCATGCTTTTGGACACGGCGCCCAAATGGCCGGACAAGCCGCGCTTCAGGTTCAAGAGGAGCTTCGTCACCACCATCTATCTTCGCCACGCGGGGCAGACGGGGCGGACGAAGGAGGTGCTTCGGCGCGCGCATGGCGGCTATGCGAGCATACAGGACATCATGGACGAGTGCGCAAGCATCGTCGGCACGTACAAGGGCAAGACGGTGGCTTGGCTGTGCAGGCGCTTCGGCATCGCCACGACGAAGACGCTGAAGTCCATCGCGGAGCCGGTCATCGTCAAGATGTTCGGCGGCACGCGGAAGCGGATGAACGACATCGACCTGTTCAGCAAGGTCGGGATCATCGGCAAGAGCATCGTCTTCACGAAGCGCGGCGGGCGCACGGAGGACACGAAGTTCTTCACGATAGACTTCGACGAGATTGCGGACAGGGAGATCAAGTCGTTCGAGGAGTCCCAGTTCTACGAGTATTTCGCGACGCACAAGATTCTGTTCGCGATTTTCGAGGAGCCGAGTCCGGAGGCGTCCTTGCTGGAGAACAGGTTTCTCGGATTCGCCCTTGTCACACTCGACGAGACATTCCTCAACAAGAACGTCAAGCCCGTCTGGGAGCGCGTCCGGGACCTGGTCCTGAACAAGAAGCTGGTGGACGTCCCGGTCTGCTACGGCAAGGGGCTGCACAAGGGCGAGCAGCGGGTCAACAGGAACGGCGAGCTCAGCTCCGTCCCGAACTTTCCGAAGTCGCGGGACGGTGTCGTGTTCGTTCGCGGCACAGGAACGGACTCGCGTGACAAGCGGGAGGTCGTGAACGGGATCCGCATGTACTCCCAGCAAGTGTGGATCAAGGGCACGTGCCTTTCCGAGCTCGTCGCGAAGTCGCCGCAGGTCATGTAGGAGGCGAACAGTGAGGGAAAGCAAAGAGATCGTCGCCTGGCACGGTTCGCCGCACGAGTTCCGGGAGTTCGACTTCTCCCGGCTTCGTGACGACCTGGGCGTGTTCTTCGCGGAGAACAGGGAGCATGCCGGACGTTACGGCACGGCGAAGATGTATCGCCTGACGTTCAGGAATCTCCTTTGTGTCCGCCAGGGGCGCGAATACGCTGAGACGCTGGCCCGGCGGCCCGGCGAGAGGAGCGGACGCGACGTGCGGCGTCGAATCGTCCAGGCGGGCTACGATGGCGTCCGCATCGCCTACGACGGCGGCGCGGTCGATTACGTCGCCTTCAGCAACCGGAACATACGGCGTCCATGATCACCCACGCCTTTACCTGCACGGGGCCGTATGCGATCCTGATCCTGCTCGGGATCAAGCGC
>CAVGMG010000195.1:0-2433 GCA_963630185.1 Alistipes onderdonkii
AACCTTGCCGCGAGATTGCCGTTTGGCAATCTCGCAATCCACGGCTAAAACACGGCCCTTACGGCTAAAACCTAAAACCTGAAACCTAAAACCTAAAACCTAAACAGCCTTTCCGCTCTTGATGGCGCGGACGACGAGCGAGGCGCCGCTCGCGCAGTCGCCGACGCAGAGGACGTTGCGCTCGGGCGCGGAAACGAGCGTCGTGCGCGGCGTCTGGGCGAGTTCGAGCTGCTTCACGAGCGGCATCTCGCCGGAGACGCCCGTAAAGCCCATCGCCAGCAGGACGAGGTCGGCCTTCAGGACCTCCTTCTTCTGCCCGGCGGAGGCGAACGTGAGCGGCCTCCCCGTCGGCGAAAACGTCCAGGCGACCTCTTCGACTTCGACGCCCTCGACGCGCTCGCCGCCCAGGAAGCGCAGGGAGTTCAGACACCACCGCCGCGCACAGCCCTCAAGATGGCTGGAGCTCGTGCGCAGAAGATACGGCCAGAGCGGCCACGGCGTCGAGGGGCTGCGCGTCGCGGGCGGCTTCGGCATGATCTCGATCTGCGTGACGGACGTCGCGCCCTGGCGAACGGCCGTGCCCACGCAGTCCGAGCCCGTGTCGCCGCCGCCGATGACGAGGACGTCCTTCCCCGCCGCCGAGAGCGCGCCGAGATCCTGTGCCTCCCCCGTCAAAAGGCGGTTCTGCCGCGAGAGGAACTCAAGCGCGAGATGAATCCCCTTCTTCTCGCGGCCGGGGATCTTCAGGTCGCGCGCCACGGGCGTGCCGATGGCGACGACGACGCGGGCGAACACGCGCTTGAGATAGGCGGCCGACACGTCGACGCCGACGTCCGTGTCCGTCCGAAAGACGATGCCCTCCTCTTCGAGAATCTTCCGCCGGCGGTCGATGACGGACTTTTCGAGCTTGAAGCAGGGAATGCCGTAGCGGAGCAGGCCGCCGATGTCGTGGTTCTTCTCGAAGACGACGACGTCGTAGCCCTGGCGGTTGAGCGTGACGGCGGCCGAAAGCCCCGCAGGGCCCGAGCCGACGACGGCGGCGCGGAGGCCGTTGCGGCGAAGCGGCTTCTTCGGCACGACCCATCCTTCGCGGAACGCCGTCTCGATGATGAGCTTCTCGCTTTCGCGCACGCCCACCGACTCCTCGTCCAGCTGATGGACGCAGCTCGCCTCGCAGAGCGCGGGGCAGACGCGGGACGTGAACTCCGGGAAGTCGCTCTCCTGCGAGAGAAGCTCGAAGGCCTTGCGCATCTCGCCATGCGCCACGGCGCGGTTCTGGTCGGGAACGAGGTTGCCGAGCGGACAGCCGTAGCCGTGGCAGAACGGGATGCCGCACGAGAGGCAGCGTTCGACGTCGGGGCGGATTTCTTCGGCGGAAAGCGGACGCTCGACTTCGCGGAAGTCGGCGACGCGCTCGTGAACGGGACGGTAGTAATTGTGGAGCATAAAAAAGTGGAAAAGTGGAATGGTGGAAAAGTGCGGGAAGTTCTATTCCTTGACGGGTTTGACTTGGACGAAGCGAGGGCGATAGACGCTCCAGTTCGCGAGAACGCGCGTGGCGAACGGCGAGGACGTGCGCGCGACATGCTCTCCGAGGAGCGCCTTCAGTTCCGCCTCCGCCGGCGAGCCTTCCTCGACGACGGCCAGGTCGATGGACGCGAGGTTGCAGCGAAGGTCGAAGTCGCCCGCCTCGTCCAGCACGTAGGCGGTGCCGCCCGTCATGCCGGCGCCGAAGTTGACGCCCGTCGACCCGAGGACGAGAACCGTGCCGCCCGTCATGTATTCGCAGCCGTGGTCGCCCACGCCCTCCGCGACGAGCGTCGCGCCGGAATTGCGGATGCCGAAGCGTTCGCCCGCCTGCCCGTTGAGGAAGATCTTCCCGCTCGTGGCGCCGTAGGCGATGACGTTGCCGGCGATGACGTTCTCCTCCGGGACGAAATCAACCTGCGGCGGCCTGACGGCGATGACGCCGCCCGAAAGCCCCTTCCCGACGAAGTCGTTGGCTTCGCCCGTCAGGCTGAACGTGACGCCCTGCGTCAGAAAGGCGCCGAACGACTGCCCCGCCACGCCCGTGAAATTCACCGTGACAGAATCGTCTGCGAGAGCCTTCCCCTCCGTCAGGTCGAGAAGCGCACCCGAGAACTCCGTTCCGACGGTGCGGTCGGTGTTGCGGATGGATCTTGAAACCGCGTCCACCTTCCCACTCTTCAACTTTTCCACTTTTCCACTTTTCAACTCTTCCACTGTTCCACTGTTCATCAGGTCCGGCAGAAGCTGGTGGCGGTCGTAGGAGTCGAAGACGTAGGGATTCGCGCCCGGCGTCGCGTGCACGACCTCGCCGGGTTCGCGGAAGAAGATCTTCGAGAAGTCGAACGAGCCCGTCGTCTGCGACAGGAGATCCGTCCGCCCGACGGCCTCGTCGAGCGACTTGAG
>CAVGMG010000196.1:0-2424 GCA_963630185.1 Alistipes onderdonkii
AGGGGACGACGGACTTCGAGAAGCTCCTGGCCGAGCTCCGGCTCGAGGACGACGAACGCAAGGAGCGGCTTTTCAAGGGGCAGTTCTCCGCCGCCCTCGCCATTCTCGCCGGACGCCAGACGGGCCTCACCCAGGCGCAGCAGGCGGCGATCTCGGACGTCGCCGGCAAGGCGTCCGCCCTCGAGCAGGCCTCCGCCGCCGTCAAGGCGGCGCAGGGCGACCTCGACACGGCGAGCGCGCTGCTCCAGGTCGAGATCGAGAAGCTCAGCCAGATGATCGAGGCGGAGAAGAAGACGCCGGAGGAGCGGCTCGCCGAGGTCGAGGCCAAGGAACAGGCCGAGGAGGCGAAGGAGGCCGCTCGCGAGGCGAAGGCCGAGGTCGAGGAGGAAAAGGAGGCCGAGGAGGAGTCCGCCGAGATCCAGGCGCAGCGCGCGAAAGTCGCCGCGCTCCAGGGCGACGTCGAGGCGAAGGCGTCCGCGCTTTCGGAGGCGAAGTCGGCGGCGTCCGCCGCCGCGTCCGCGCTGCAGGCCGCGACGGCCTCGCTGGACGGAGCCGCGCACGCCGTCGTCGCCGACGCGGTGCGCCTCGCGGCCAAGGTCGTCGCGGCGTCCGCCGCCGAGCAGGGCGACGACGGCAAGGATGTCGGCGAGAAGGCCGACGCGATCGTCGAGGCCCTGGCGGACTACGCGGACAAGCTCGAGGAGATGCGCGACGACGAGCTCGCGGAGAAGATCGCCAAGACGGCGGACGACATCGTGTTCCTCGCCAAGGCGCAGACGCTCCTGAAGCCGGCCGACCTGCCGGGGTATGAGCAGAAGGTGTGAGGGTTGAGAGTTGAGAGTTGAGGGGAAGAAATTAGCGAATTGAGAATTGAGAGAAAGTCCTGAGACCCGTTTGTCGTTCGTCCGTCGTCCTGTCCGTTGTCGGATGTCAGCCGTCGGAGGGCCTGAAAACAGGGAACGGGGAACGGGATTTGAGATTTGAAACACTGAAAGAGAAAGGAACGGATCATGGCAGAGGAGAAGAAGATTGACGTCAGCGAAGAGCGCTTCAGGGAAGTGTTCACGGCAATCGCCGACTTCACGACCGTCCGCGAGCTCAAGGGCATCTCGGACAAGGAGATCGAGAGCATCTACGCGATGGGCGTGGACTTCTACCGGGCCGGCAACTACGCCGACGCGGAGAAGATCTTCCGCTTCCTCACGGTCTTCGAGCACACGAGCAGCAAGTACTGGACGGCGATGGGCTCCGTCCAGCAGGTGCAGGGCCGCTACGCGGAGGCGATCAAGTCCTACCAGATGGCGACGTTCTTCGACCTGCACAACCCGAAGCCGATGTTCTACGCGGCGGAGTGCTTCGTGAAGGTCGGCGACTTCGAGAACGCCCGCAAGGCGCTCGCGTCGCTGGAGCAGTATGGCCCCAAGGACACCGAGACGGGCCGCCGGTTCCGCGCGAAGGGCGCGGAGCTGAAATCGCGCATCGCGGACAAGTGAGAAAAGAAAGGGAGGCTTAAGATGGGTATCGAAGGAATCAACAGCCAGAACGTCCAGCCGCCGGTGCAGCAGCCGGCCGCCGACGCGGCGAACGTGCAGGTGCAGCAGCAGGTGGTCGCGGAGATCGCGCCCCTCTTCGGCGCCGGCCAGAGCGTGAACGTCCAGGAGACGCGGCGCGTCGAGAATTCAACGGCGACGCGCGAGCTTTCCGACGTCCCGGAGCTCGACGACGCGGATGCGGCGCTTCTCGCGGGCATCTCCGCCGACCTGGAGGCGCTGATCGCGCTTCTGCAGGCCGAGCAGGACGAGAAGGCCGTCCAGGCGACGCGCACGCGCATCGAGTCGCTTAAAGGCCAGCTCCAGGCGCACCACGAGCAGACGATGGCCAAGGTCAACGAGTCCATCGACGAGATCAAGAAGCAGGAGAAGTCCGCGCTCGCGAACAAGATCCTGGGCTGGCTCGGCGCGGTGTTCGCGGTCGTCGTGGCGGTCGCGCTCGTCTGCACGGTCGGCGGCGCGGCGGCGGCGTTCGCGGTCGTCGGCGCGGCGATCGGCCTCGCGTCGATGACGCTCTCGGAGACGGGGGTGACGGACAAGATCGTCAAGGCGATCTCCGAGAGCATCAAGAACGACCACCCGGACTGGTCGAAGGCGGCGTGCGACGCCTTGGCGCAGGGCGTCGTGGCCGGCATCCAGATCGCGCTGTCCGTCGGTTGCATCGTGGGCGGTGCGCTCTCCTCCGCCGGCACGGGAATCATCCAGGTGTCCGATGCCTTGGCGAAGGGCGTCAAGGTCGGCATGATCGTCGTCAACTCGACGATGAGCGCCGCCAGCCTTGCGTCGTCAGCCGCCGCGACGGCCATCAACTACCAGGCCGCCGAGAAGCAGGCCGACGTGACGGACATGCAGCAGCTGCTCGTCCAGCTCCAGA
>CAVGMG010000197.1:0-2397 GCA_963630185.1 Alistipes onderdonkii
CGAGGTCCGGGATGCGGCTGCGCCAGTCTTCGCCGTGTCGGAGGCATTCGGCATGGCGGGCGGCGGAGAGGCGGAGATACCGCGCCTCGCGTTCGACGCCGACGAAGCGGCGTCCCGTCAGAAGCGCCGCGATGCCCGTCGTCGCGCTTCCGGCGAACGGGTCGAGGACGAGGTCGCCCGCTTTCGTGCAGGCGAGAATCGCGCGGACGACGAGCGCGAGCGGCTTCTGCGTCGGATGCTTGCCGCACGTCTTCTCCCACGGCGCGATCGCGGGCAGGCGCCAGACGTCCGTCATCTGCCGTCCGCCGGCCAGGCGGCGCATGAGGTCGTAGTTGAAGACGTGCGGGACGCGCCTGGACTTCCTCGCCCACAGGACGAGCTCCGTCGAATGCGTGAACATGCGGCAGCTGAGGTTCGGCGGCGGATTCGACTTCTGCCACGTCACGGCGTTGAGGATGCGGAAGTCGAGCTCGGCAAGGACGGTCGCGACGGAGAAGACGTTGTGGAACGACCCGCAGACCCAGATCGTCCCGTCGTCGGCCAGCCGCTCGCGACAGGCCTTGATCCACTGTCGGTTGAACTCGCCGTCGGCTCGCAGGCCCTGCGACTTGTCCCAGTCGCCCTTGTTGACGCTCACGCGCCGCCCGGCCTGCACGGAGAAGCCGCCGTTCGACAGGAAGTACGGCGGGTCGGCGAAGACCATGCCGATCCGTCCGCCGGGAAGGCGCGGCACGACTTCCCGGCAGTCGCCCGCATAGAGGACGAAGTCGCCGTCACTGGAACTGTAATGCGCTTTCATTTCCTTCGGGGACGGGCAAGCCCAGTTTCGAGAGCGGGATGTAGTTGAAGTAATACTGGCAGTTCACGCTGATGATGTAGTCCAGCACGTCCTTGTATCGTGGTTGCCTGAACCAGTCGTTGAGGATGTAGACATACTCGACCTCGATGTTCAGCCGGGAGAGGAGCTTCTTATACTGCTTGCGCTTGAAGTCGCACGTCTGAAGCTTCTCGTCAACGCTGCCCTCCGTCTCCTGATGCTTGACCTCGATGACGAACAGCGTGTTGTTGACGATCACGTAGATGCAGTTGTCGGGCAGGAGTTTCCGCGAAAGGCATTCGCTCCAATTAACGCCGTTTCGCTTCAGGAAGTCGTAGAACCCGTTCTTCTTGAACACGTAGGCTACGGCCTCGCCCTTGTATCTGACCGTCTCCCCTTCGACCGAATATCCGGCCTGCGCCGCCAGATACGTCGGCAAGTCGACCTCGCCCTCGTAGATGAGCCCCGTCCTCGTGTTGCCGCCGCCGATGCCGCCCTTGACCATAGAGACTACCTCCCGTAGTTCCTGATGGCCAGTTCCGTTATCTTGCCCCGTCCGTCCGCCTTGGAGTTGACCATGCGGGCGGCCGAGACGCGCCGGATCTCGAACCCGGCGAAGGCCTCCTCGAAGAACGCGTCCTCCGGATCGACGTTGCGCGGGTCGGAGTTGGAGAGGAGCCAGCGGTGCCCCGCCGCGTCCAGCCGCCGGCACAGCCGCGCCAGCCGCAGCTGCTGCGCGTCGTCGAAGCCGCCTTTCGAGTAGGCCGTGAAGCTCGCCGTCGGCGTGAGCGGACGGTAAGGCGGGTCGAAATACCAGAACGCCTTTCCCTTGACGCTCCTCTCGACGGCCTCGAAGTCGCCGCACGTGAACGTGACCTTCTGCAAGAGGGCGCTCGCGGCGCGGATGTTGTCCGCGTCGCAGATGAGCGGCCTGACGGCCTTGCCGAACGGGACGTTATACTGGCCTTTCGCGTTGACGCGGTAGAGGCCGTTGAAGCACGTCCGGTTGAGGAAGATGAAGAGCGTCGCCGTCTCGACGGCGTTTGTCGGATGGCCGTTGTATCGCTCGCGCTGTCGCAGGTAGAAGTCGCGGCGTTCCGTCTCGTCGGCAAGCGCGTAGAACGAGCGCTCGACCTCCTTCAGCGACGCGACGAGCTCTTCGGGGCTGTCGCGCACGACCTTGTAGGTCGTGACGAGGTCGGCGTTCAGGTCGTTGGCGACGGCGCGCGTGACGTTCGGATAGCGCGACAGCATGTGGAACAGCATCGCGCCGCCGCCGACAAACGGCTCGACGTAGACGAACTTCCCCTTCGACAGGTCTTCCGGCAGGAGTTCCGTCAGCTGCCCGATGAGCTGTCCCTTCCCGCCGACCCATTTGACAAACGGCCTTGCCGACATCTTGTCCGCACCCTCTCCCGTAAAGGGGGCGGCCAGGAGAAAAGAGATCGCGCCCGTCAGGCACGGGCGGATGATCCGTCCGCGCAACTCGTGTCGCCTCCTTGCCATGCCTCGCCCCCTGTTCCGCGCACGATTCGCCGCCGGGGAAGTCCGATGCAAAAGAAGAGAGCGCATTTTCTCTT
>CAVGMG010000198.1:0-2329 GCA_963630185.1 Alistipes onderdonkii
CCGTCGAGAGGTCGCGGCCGTAGCACTTCGCGCACATGCCGTGCTCCGCGTCGCACGTGAGGCCCGAGCGGATCCAGACCTTCTCCAGCCCCGCCGCGTTGATCTTCTTGGCCGCCTCCTCGTCGACGATCTCGTTCGCCGGGACGATCTCCTCGCCCGTCTTCGGGTTCGTGATCGCGTAGAGCGCCGTGCGGCCGAGGATGCGCTCGCCGAGCGTCACCTTGACCTCGTCGCCCTCGATGATGGCCTCGACCTCGATGCCGTTGACCGTGTTGCAGTCCTCCTGCGTGATGATGACGTCCTGCGAGACGTCCACGAGCTTGCGCGTGAGGTAGCCCGCGTCGGCCGTCTTCAGCGCCGTGTCGGCGAGGCCCTTGCGCGCGCCGTGCGACGAGATGAAGTATTCGAGGACCGAGAGACCTTCGCGGAAGGACGCCGTGATCGGGCGCTCGATGATGTCGCCGTTCGGGGCCGACATGAGGCCGCGCATGCCCGCGAGCTGGCGGATCTGCAGCTCCGAGCCGCGCGCCTTCGAGTCCGCGAACATGTAGACCGGGTTGAGCTCCGTCGGCTCGCGGTTCTCCGGGCTGATGTTCTTCTCGATCGTCTTGTAGAGCTCCTTGCCGACCTTCTCCGTCGTCGCCGACCAGATGTCGACGATCTTGTTGTGGCGCTCGCCGTCGGTGATGATGCCCTGCTGGAACTGCTTCTGGACTTCGTCCGCCGCCTTGCGCGCCGCCTTGACCTCGGCGTCCTTCTCGGCCGGGCGGATCATGTCCTTGAGGCCCATCGACGCGCCGGAGACCGTCGCGAAGGTGTAGCCGAGGGACTTCAGGTTGTCGACGGCCTGGACGGTCACGTCATGCCCGGCGACCTTGTGGCAGTCGAGGATGAGCTTGCCGATCGTGGACTTGGAGCACTTGTCGTTCCAGAAGCCCATCTCCTTCGGCCAGACGTTGTTGAAGATGACGCGGCCCGCCGTCGTCTCGATCGTGCGGAGGGCGGGGTTGCCGTGCGGGCGGCCCGTCGTGCCGTAGTCGGGGTTGCGGAAGCGGATGCGCGTGTGGTAGGAGATGCAGCCCTCGGCGATGCCGAACTCGACCTCGCCGATGTCGTTGAAGAGCGGCAGGTGCTCGCCCGACATGTCCGTCTTGCCGGCGATCTTGCCCTTGAGGCTGTCCTGCTGCGACGGCACCGTGAGGAAGTAGAGCCCGAGGCAGACGTCCTGCGTCGGCGTCACGATCGACTTGCCCGACGCGGGCGAGAAGATCGACGTCGTCGCCAGCATCATGAGCTTCGACTCCATCTGCGCCTCGACGGAGAGCGGCACGTGGACGGCCATCTGGTCGCCGTCGAAGTCGGCGTTGAACGGCGTGCAGACCATCGGGTGCAGGCGGATCGCCTTGCCCTCGACGAGCACCGGCTCGAACGCCTGGATCGAGAGGCGGTGGAGCGTCGGCGCGCGGTTGAGGAAGACCGTCTTGTCCTTGATGACCTCGTCGAGGATCGCCCAGATCTGCTCGTCGTGGCGCTCGATCATCTTCCGCGCCGTGCGGACGGTGTGGCAGATGCCGCGCTCCTTCAGGATGCGGATGATGAACGGCTCGAAGAGGCGAAGCGCCATCTCCTTCGGAAGGCCGCACTGCGGGAACTTGAGCTCGGGGCCGACGACGATGACCGAGCGGCCGGAGTAGTCCACGCGCTTGCCGAGGAGGTTCTGGCGGAAGCGGCCCGTCTTGCCCTTGAGGATCTCGGAGAGCGACTTGAGCGGGCGGTTGCCGGGGCCCGTGACGGCGCGGCCGTGGCGGCCGTTGTCGAACACGGCGTCCACAGCCTCCTGGAGCATGCGCTTCTCGTTGCGGATGATGACGTCCGGCGTCTTGAGCGCGAGGAGGTTCCTGAGGCGGTTGTTGCGGTTGATGACGCGGCGGTAGAGGTCGTTCAGGTCGCTCGTCGCGAAGCGGCCGCCTTCGAGCGGGACGAGCGGGCGCAGCTCCGGCGGAATGACCGGCAGCACGTCCAAAACCATCCACTCGGGCTTCGAGTTCGAGACGCGGAAGCCCTCGACGACCTTCATGCGCTTGGCGATTTTCTTGCGCACCTGGCGGGAGCTCGTGTTCTCCATCTCCTCTTCGAGGCTCTTCATGAGCGCGTCGAGGTCGATCTTCTTGAGGAGCTTGCGGACGGCCTCCGCGCCCATCTCGGCCTTGAACTCGTCCTGGTACTTCTCCTGCGCGTCGAGGTACTCCTGCTCGGTGAGGATCTGCCCCTCCTTGAGCGGCGTGTCGCCCGGCTCGATGACCATCCAGCACTGGTAGTAGAGGACGCT
>CAVGMG010000199.1:0-2313 GCA_963630185.1 Alistipes onderdonkii
CCGTCCATCATGTCGTTGTCTCGAATGACGACCTGAAGGAGGACCAGAAAGGAAATGATCGGCGTGGACAAGATAGAGGATATACGCAAGAGAGGCCGGGCGGGCGAGAGCATCGCGGCCATCTCCAGGGCGACCGGGGTCTCCGAGCCCACGGTGCGCAAGTACCTGCGGGCAACCGACCTGTCGCCCGAGCCGCCCAGAAGGCGGGAGCCGGAGAGCGAGCTGCTCGCGCCCTACGCGGCGACGATCGACGCCTGGCTCGACGACGACTGCCGCTGCTGGCGAAAGCAGCGGCACACCGCCACGCGCGTCTACGTGAGGCTGCGCGACGAGCTGGGCTATTCCGGCAGCTACTCCACCGTGCAGCGCTACGTGAGGCGCCGCAAGGCGCAGATGGCCGAGGAGCGCGGCTCTCGCGACGCGCAGGGCTACCTGCAGCTCAGCTGGCTGCCCGGCGAGTGCCAGGTAGACTTCGGCGAAGCTGACTTCAAAGTGAGGGGCGCCGCCCAGAGGGGCAGGTACCTCACCGTGAGCTTCCCGCACGCCAACGTCGGGCTCACCCAGGTCTTCTGGGGCGAGACGAGCGAGTGCGTCTGCCAGGGGCTCAGGGACGTCTTCGAGTTTCTTGGCGGCGTGCCCGGGCGCGCGGTGTTCGACAACGCCACCGAGGTGGGACGCAGGGTCGGCGCCGACGTCAGGCTCTCGGACATGTTCCGCAGGTTCGCGGCCCACTACGGGCTGGACTACACCTTCACCAACCCCTACTCGGGCAACGAGAAGGGCAACGTGGAGAACAAGGTCGGCTGCCACCGCAGGAACCTGTTCGTGCCGGTGCCGGCCTTCCATGACGTGCGCGCCTTCAACCGCAGGCTGCTCGAAGGCTGCCTCGACCTGAGCGCTAACAAGCGCCACTACAGGCTCGGCACGCCCGAGCTCGAGCTGTTCGAGGCCGACCGCGCGGCGCTCTCGCCGCTTCCGCCGGCGGCGTTCTCCTGCGTGAAGTGGGAGACCCGCAGGTGCAACAAGCAAGGGACCTTCACCGTGGGAGGCCCGCACCGCTACTCGGCCGGCCCCGCCGCCGCGGGCCGCGAGGTCGCCGTCGCGCTCGGCGCCTTCGACGTCACGGCCGTCGACGTCTCCACCGGCGAGGCCCTCGCCTCCTATGAGCGCGAGTGGGGAGCCGCCCCCACCGACAGCTCCGACCCCACGCTGCAGCTCAAGCTGCTGTGCATGCGCCCGACCGGCTGGCGCGACTCGGTGGTGCGCTCGTCGCTGCCCGACCAGCTCGTGACCTTCCTCGACTCGGAAGCCGCGCCCGACCTGGCCGCCGACCTCAGGGTGCTGCGCGACGAGAGCGCCGAGCTCGGCTGGGCGGCGGCCGTGGAGGGCATGTCGCGCTCGTTGGCCGCGACCGGAAGCCTCGATCGCGCGACCGTGGCCTTGTCGGCTGCCAGGGCGGCCGCGGGCGATGAGCGCATCGAGTACGACGACGAAGTAGACCTGAATGTCTACGACGGCGCGTTCAGGCTGGCGGGAGGCGATGCCGCGTGACGGCGAGGAGCGAGCGGGAGGCCTCGGCTGCGGCGTTCAGGGACGCCGCGCGGGCCCTCTTCATATCCAACGACGTCGTGGACGGGTTCCTGGCGTCGGCCACCCCGGGCCAGGTCGCGGCGTGCTCGCGCATGCTCGAGGACGAGATCGCCCACCGCGACGTCGCGAAGCGCGCGAGGCTGCTGCGCCAGGCGCGCTTCCCGGTGCCGAAGTCGGTCGAGGGCTTCGACTGGGCGAACGTCTCGTTCCCGGAAGGCTGGGGCCGCGACGAGATGCTGTCGCTGGCCTTCATCGGCGCCGCGGAGGATCTGGTCTTCTACGGCAAGACCGGCCGCGGCAAGACCCATATGGCGACGGCGATCGGCATCGCCGCCGTCTCAGCCGGTTATCCGGTGAGGTTCCACCAGACCGCCCAGCTCGTCTTGCAGCTCGGCAAGGCCAAGCGCGAGGGAACGCTCGACAGGCTGCTGGCCGACGTCGCCAAGGCCAGGCTGCTCGTGCTCGACGAGTTCGGCTACGTGCCGTTCGACGTCGACGGCGCCAGGCTGCTCTACCAGGTCATATCGGAGAGCTACGAGAGGAGAAGCATCGTGTTCACCACCAACGTGGAGTTCAGCCGCTGGGGCACCGTGTTCGCCGACGACAAGCTCGCCGCCGCGATCGTCGACCGCGTTGTCCATCACGGCAGGCTCGTAGAGTTCGGCGGACCGAGCCACAGGCTCGAGGATTCGCTGATGCTCGGAAAGGGAGGTATGAGATGAC
>CAVGMG010000200.1:0-2296 GCA_963630185.1 Alistipes onderdonkii
ACAAAGCAGTCACGAATTTGCAGATGAGACTTACCACGATCGAATTGTTTGCCGGCGCCGGCGGGCTGGCCTTGGGCGTCGAGAAGGCCGGCTTCAAGACCCTGGCCTGCCTTGAGTTCAACGCCGACGCATGCGCGAGCCTGCGCGCGAACCGCCCGAACTGGCGCGTCGTCGAGGACGACATCGCCAACGTCTCGTGCCTCGACCTCGAAGACTACTTCGGCATCCGTCGCGGCGAGCTCGACCTCCTGTCGGGCGGCGCCCCCTGTCAGGCGTTCTCGTATGCGGGCAAGAAGCTCGGCCTTGAAGACGCGCGCGGCACGCTGTTCTACCATTATGCGACCTTCCTTCAGAAGCTCCAGCCGCGCATGTTCCTGTTCGAGAACGTCCGAGGGCTCCTGACCCACGACGGCGGGCGCACCTATCGGACGATCACGGACATCTTCGAGCAGGCCGGCTACACGATCCAGAGGCAGGTCCTGAACGCCTGGGACTACGGCGTCGCCCAGAAGCGCGAACGGCTCATCACGGTCGGCGTCCGCAACGACCTGAAGGACGAGGTCTCGTTCTCGTTTCCGAAGCCCCACCGCTACAGGCCTGTCCTGCGGGACATCCTCATGGACTGCCCCAAGAGCGAGGGAACGCCCTACTCCAGGCGCAAGCGCGAAATCTACGACCTCGTTCCGCCCGGCGGCTACTGGCGCGACATTCCGGAGGACGTGGCGAAGGAATACATGAAGAGTTGCTGGGAGATGGAAGGCGGCCGCACCGGCATCCTCCGCCGCATGAGCCTTGACGAGCCGTCGTTGACGGTGCTCACGTCGCCGAGCCAGAAGCAGACTGACCGCTGCCATCCGACGGAATCGCGCCCGTTCACCGTCCGCGAGAACGCGCGATGCCAAAGTTTCCCAGACGACTGGCGATTTTGCGGGAGCGTCAGTTCCCAATACAAGCAGGTCGGCAACGCCGTCCCCGTGAACCTCGCCTACGAAATCGCCCGGAAAATCAAGGACGCGCTCGTCGGCGCAAAGGGAAACGCGACATGAAAAACCTGACCTTCATCAGCAGGCGCGACCTCGCCGCGCACGTGCGCGAGACGATCCGCAAATATGGCGACAAGCTGGAGTCGTTCGACCTCAAGAGGTTCAACAGGAACATCGTCGATCCGATCAAGCTGATCTTCGACAAGACGGTCTACCGCGCGACATGGGAAGAGACCGTCAGCAACGAGATCTTCCGGCAGCGCGACAAGTCGAACAACAACGACATCGGATACTTCCACCAGAGGATCTTCCAATATGTCAGGAACTGCACCGTGCCGCAGAACGGGGAGTCGGGCGGATGGGACGTCATCTACGCGAATCCCGACGGCATTCGTCTGCCGGACGGGTCGGTTGTCCACACCGTCTACGTGGAGATGAAGAACAAGCACAACACGATGAACTCGTCCGCCTCGGGAAAGACGTTCATCAAGATGCAGGACCAGATCCTCAAGGACGACGACTGCGCATGCTTCCTCGTCGAGGCCATCGCCAAGAAGTCGCAGAACGTCAAGTGGGAGACGAGCGTTGACGGACGCGCGGTCGGGCATCGCCTGATCCGCCGCGTGAGCCTCGACCAGTTCTATGCGCTCGTCACCGGCGAGCCGGACGCCTTCTACCAGGTCTGCATGGCCTTGCCGGGCGTGATACAGGATGTCGTGGATTCCGAGGGGCAGAATCTCGTCCCCCACGACACCGTCATGGAGGAGCTGCGGGAGATGGCGGCGAAGTTCAGGATGAAGAATCGCGACATGGCCATTGCGATGTCCGTCTATCTGCTTGGGTTCTCGTCGTATCAGGGCTTCTCCTGCGGCAGCCGCGATTAGACTAGGCTGGCGCTTTCCCGTTTTTCTGTCGAACCTTCGTCCTTTCTTGCCGTCGGCTTCCGCTCATTCGATCGCCCCCGCCGCCTTGAGTTCGAGATATTCCCTCTTCGCTTCGCCCGAAAGCCGCTCCTCGCACCTTTCGACGACATTCGAATCGCCCCGCCTGGAGGCGCATTCCCGAATCCGTTCCAGAAGGCCTCTGACGGACGCATCCTCGCACATCAACGTCATCGTCAGCTCCTGAGGCGTCCGGTAGGGGGCGAACAGGAACCTTACCGATTTCCAGTCGTTCGATGTGCCAGACAGTTCATGACGGGAAACGATAGAATCGGAAAATCTCAAATAAAAGTGCTCGCCTGAATAGCAAACAGCGTTTATTGCTTCGGCAATGAATTATTGTGAGTCTGCGGCGTAGGCCACGTGCTCGTC
>CAVGMG010000201.1:0-2295 GCA_963630185.1 Alistipes onderdonkii
ACAAGTCGATTTTTGGAGTCGTTGCCGCCTTGTCGGTCGGCACCGTCCTCACGGGGTGCTTTGCGCCGCGCTCTATTGAAAAGACGCCGCCGCCTGAAAAGAAGACGCCGCCGCCGCAAGTCGTTGAAAAGAAGACGCCGCCGCCTGAGAAGAAGACGCCGTCGCCGCAAGTCGTTGAGAAGAAGACGCCGCCGCCGCGAGTCGTTGAGAAGAAGACGCCGCCGCCGCGAGTCGTCGTCCCAAAGGACACGACGGCGGAGCAGATTTCCAATCGCGTCGCCCGCCTTGTCTCGGGCACGGCGAAGGCGTTGAAGCAAGAAGGCCCTTCCGCCGCGCGAAAGTTCGTCTATGAGTTCGGCATCGCCAAGAACGTGCGTGTCGACATTCCCGTCGCCCGCGTCAAATGGGGTCTTCTGAACTCGTGGGTGAATTCAAGGGACTGGGATCTTCGCCGCGCCGAGCTGAACGCGAAGCAGGAGGATTTCCTGAAGCGCGGCGATTTGGACGGTCTCATCGCGTTCCTTCGCCAAGAAAAGCAGCCCGCCGTCGCCGCTTATTCCGAAGGCGTCGACAAGTCGATTGGCGACATTCAGGGCGAAGCGAAAAGGATGGGGGCGATCGGGGGCGACGCGGACGAACTGGAGGCCAAGAAGCGCGCGCAGATCCAGAGGCTCCTCGACGACTTCCGCGGCGCATACGAAGCGGAAGCCCGAAAGGACCCCGACTTCACGCAGCTTGAGAAACTGCTCAAGGTCCTGAACGGGCAGCTTCAGGCGCAGGATCTTTCCGAGGCTGACGCGGAGGCCTTCTGCAAGATCTATGGGGCTGAAGCCAAGGCTCTTGTCGCCAAGGCGGAGGCCGCGCGGCGCGCGCAGAGGCCCAACATGACAACGCGGCAGTTGAACGAGAAGATCCACAAGTGGTACGAAACCGCCCTTGAGAACGCCCTCAGGGCGAAGGATCTTGCCGAAAAGGTCGAGGCAGAGGCAAAGGCCAGAAAGGAGGATGCCGCCGAGGCCGAAAAGGCGAAGAAGGCCTTTGTCGCCCGCCTGTATGCGATGCGCCAGGCGACGGAGGGGCTCGATCTCGACAGGTACATTGCCTACGCGGAGGATGCGATTCCGAAGGCGGAAGAGGCGAACCGCGCCCTGCTCGGGGACTATGCGCGGACGCTTCGCCTCGCGAAGCGCGGAAAGCTGCCCATCTCGCGGGAAGAGGCGGCTGCGGTCCTCGCCGGCGCGGCGTTGTTCGGCCAGCCTGAAATGACCGACTATGCGAAAGCGCTCGGCGCGTCGTCCGACGACGTCTCGCGCTATGACGGCTTCCGGCGTCCGGCCATCGTTCTCGCCGTTCAGGGCGGCGACCTCGCCACGGTCGAGGCGCTTGTCAAGTCAGGCGCCGACGTCAACAAGTCCGATGGCAATGGCGACACGGCTCTCATCGCGGCGGCTCGTGCGGGCAATACGGAGCTGATCGGCGTTCTTTCTGCGGCCGGGGCGGATGCGCAGTCCGTCAGCAAGAACGACAGGAAGCAGACGGCCTGGATGGCGGCGCTTGAGGCGAACCGGCTGAATGCGGTCAAGGTGCTGCTCGCGGGGCGTCCTGCCCAGACGGGCGATGCGCCGACGGCGTTGGATCTCGCCGTCAAGACGGACGATGCCGCGACGGTTGAATATGCGCTCGCCGCATGGAAGATCCGCGATCCGGGCCTTCTGACGGCCGCGCTGCCCGTCGCCGCCAGGAACGGATGCCTGAGCGTCGTCAAGGTCCTTGTTTCCAATGGCGCGGAAATCACCGATGCCGCGATGGTCGCGTCCGTGCAGTCGGGCAATCTCGCGACGGTCAAATACATCGTCCGCAACGGCGGCAACGTCCAGGCCGCAAAGGCGGAGGCGAAAGCGAAAACGACGGCTCCGGCCATTCGTGAATACCTGAAGGGGCAAGGTCTCTGAGTCCCACCCCAACACCGCGCCACTCCCATGGGGGTGGCGCGGTTCGTTTTTGTCTTCTTCAAGCCCCATGGCCTCCCTCTCTTTTTCGCTGACCCGTTAGATATTACCATTTCCGAGGGCTGTTTCGGATGAGGGACGTCGTGCGAGAACTTCGGGAGTTCTTCACGGAACTCGTTGCATCGTGACGAGTAGAGCGGAATGTGCGATTTCTGTCCGCACCGGGGTCAGACCCCAGTGCATAGGATCGAGTGCATAGGATGCGGATTACGGGTGTCCGCCTACCCGACAGCGGAGAGGACGTCCTGAAGCCGCTGACGCTCGCTCTCGGCGAAGATGCCGACCA
>CAVGMG010000202.1:0-2294 GCA_963630185.1 Alistipes onderdonkii
AAAGGTGGAAAAGTTTTTAGCCACGAATGACCACGAATCTCCACCAATCTGATTCGTGCGATTCGTGGCTAAAACCTGAAACCTAAAACCTAAAACCTTGAACCTAACACCTAAAACCTTCCTCTCAACTTTTCCACTCTTCCACTCTTCCACTTTTCCACATAAAGATTCCACACTCGCCCCCTCTCCGTATGGTATAATAGCAGGACTTTTATCATGGACGAAAAATCACTCTATCTCGGCGTCGACATCGGCTCGACAACGTTCAAGGCGGTCCTGCTCTCGGGCGGCGGGAAAGTCCTTCGCACCGTCTACAAGCGCACCCAGCCCGTCGAGGCGGGGAAGGTCGCCTGCACGGGGCAGTGCGCCGCGTGCGGACGCTGCAGCGGCGGGTCGATCAAGCGCCTCGCGCTCGAGTTCCTGAAGGTCTCGGGAATCTCCTCGTTCTCCGACCTCTCGGCCTGCGTCGTGACGGGCAGCCAGATCGTCGAGGACACGAAGAAGTTCATCCCCTACGACTTCCAGGTCAGCGAGGTGACGGCGCACGTCGCGGGGGCGAAGTTCCTGCACCCGGACGTGGACGCGATCATCGACTGCGGCGGGCAGGACTCGAAGTGCATGGTCTACAACCCGCCGATGAAGCTCTGGACGAGCATGATGAGCGGCGTCTGCGCGGCCGGCACGGGGAGCTTCCTCGACTCCGTCGCGCAGAAGCTCGGCGTCCGGATCGAGGACGTCGCCGACCGCGTCAACTACGACTCCAAGGCGGAGTTCAGCTCCGTGTGCGCCGTCCTCTCGGCGACGTCGATCAACAAGTTCAAGAACCGCGTGCCGATCGGCGACCTCCTCGCGGGCGCGTGCAAGGCGCAGGCGCGGACGATCCTCAACTCCGTCGGCCAGCTCCTCCTCAACGCGCCGGGGCGCAAGATCCTCTTCCAGGGCGGCGTCGCGTTCAACAAGGCCGTCGCCTACTTCCTCGGCAAGCTCACCGGCAGCGAGATCGTCATCCCGCAGTACCACGAGGTCATGGGGGCTCTCGGCGCGGCGGTGCTCGCCCGCCAGCTCGAGGGCTTCAAGTCGTCCGGCTCGCTCGACCTCGCGAAAGTCGAGTACGAGCCGACGCGCGGGAAGTCCGTCCTCCTGCGCATCAAGTCGACGAAGCACGACTTCTTCTCGAAGGACGACTCGAAGCCGCTCGTCTGGCGCAACCTCTTCTTCCCGACGGAGATCCTGAACGCGATGGGCTGCCGGGTGCGGACGCTCGAGACGTACGCGGCGCTCTTCGGCCGCCGGGCGGACAAGGTGAAGGAGGCCTTGGGGCGCGCCGCGCAGAAGGGCTTCGACGGCCAGACCTGCTCGTTCCTCCGGATGCTGGAGGGCATGGAGCTCGACAAGCCCGACTTCATCGTCTCGACCGTCCAGCCCTGCCAGCAGGCGGAGCGCGTCTTCGCCGACCTCGCGCGCGAGTACAAGATCACCGACCGGCTCTACTCGCTGCAGACGCCGATCAACGCGCACACGCGCAACGCCGTCGAGACGATGGCGGACGGCCTCGCCGAGTCCGTCTCGCTGATGGAGAAGGCGTTCGGGCGCAAGCTCGACCCCGGCCGGCTCGAGGAGGCGTGCGTACTCTCGAACGAGGCGGCGGCGCTCGCGAAGAAGTGCCAGGAACTGCGCTTCACGTCGCCGCCGCTCGTGCGCGGCAGCGAGGCGATCTACAACGCGATCGTCTTCTCGCAGCTCTGGGGGCGGCAGGACCTCGTGGACATCCAGAAGGCCTATTACGAGGAGCTGCTGATGAAGAAGGAGTGGGCGGAGAGGCGCTACTCCGTCGACGACACGCACCGCCTCCTCTGGCTGCACCTGCCGCCGTTCTACGACACGCGGCACCTCGACTTCATCGAGACGACGTGCAACGCGCCGATCGTCTTCGAGGAGACGAACTTCGTCGGCTGGGAGCCGCTCGACCCGAAGGACCCCTACCGGTCGCTCGCGCGCAAGCTCCTGCAGTCGGGCTTCCTCGACCCCGACCTGCGCGTCGAGTACGTCAAGCGCGCCATCCCGGCCGGCAGGTTCAACGGCGTCATCCTCTACACGCACGGGTTCGGGCGCTGCTCGCTCGCCGACCGGGCTCTCTCGAAGCAGCTGCGCGAGACGCTGGACGCGGTCAACGTGCCGCTCCTCGCGCTGGAGGGCGACTGCATGGACGCGTCGATCGACCCGTGCTCGACGGTGACGAAGATCTCCTCGTTCGTCGAGGCCCTGAACGTCAACCGCTACGGCAACATCTTCGG
>CAVGMG010000203.1:0-2279 GCA_963630185.1 Alistipes onderdonkii
CCCCCCCCCCGTGCCCTTCACTCTCCCATGACGATGCTCGGATCGAGCAGGAACGGGATGACGCCGACGAAGGCGACGCCCTCCTCGTTCTGCCAGAGGCGCTCGTTCCCGCCCGTGACGACAAGGCGGCGGAAGAAGTCGCCCGACTTCCTGAGCGGACGGACTTCCCTCTCCATCTTCTCGCGGTCGTCGACGTTCAGCGCCGACTGGATGTAGACGCGCCTGAACCCGCAATTGACGACGAAGTCGATCTCGAGCTCCTTGCGGACGCTCTTCCTCCGCCCGTCCTTCTCCACCGACTGGACGACGCCGACGTCGACGCTGTATCCCCGGCGCAGCAGCTCGCAGTAGATGACGTTCTCCATCAGGTGCGTCCGCTCGACCTGGCGGAAGTTCAGCCTCGCGTTCCGGAGCCCCGTGTCGACGCAGTAATACTTGGCCGACCCCTCAAGATACTTCCGCCCCTTCACGTCGTAGCGGGACGCCTTCTCGAAAAGGAACGAGCGGCAGAAGATGTCGAGATACCGCGCCACCGTCTGCGGGCACGCCGACAGGGACGACGTCGTCGCCAGCGTGTCCGAGATGCGCTTGGCGTTTGTCAGCCCGCCGACCGCGCTCGCCATCACGTCGCAGACCGCGCCCAGCGCCGCGTCGCCCTTCAGCGCGTAGCGTTCGACGATGTCGGCGAAGTAGACCCGCTCGAAGAGGCCCTTGAGATACGCCTCGCGCGAGCGCCGGTCGGGCGACAGGACGGCCAGCGGCATGCCGCCCCAGACGAGGTAGTCCTCCCACGCATCGGCCTTCTCCTTTTCGCCGACCTGGCAGAACTCGGCAAAGGAAAGCGGCCACATGCGGATGACCGTGCCGCGGTCCCTGAAGTTCGTCGCGATGTCCTCGGAGAGCATCTCGGAGTTCGAGCCCGTCACGTAGACGTCCGCCTTCTTCATGAGCGCGTTGAGGACGTCGTAGAACGTCAGCCCGTCGCCGTCGGCGGGGCGGCATTCCTGGATCTCGTCGATGAGAACGTACGTCTGGCGTCCGTCGCCGAGAAGCCTGGCCTTGACGTATTCGGACAGCCGGCGCGGATTCCTCAACGGCTCGAATTCGTCCTCGTCAAGGCGGATCTCGACGACCTGGTCGGGATCGACGCCCTGCTCGCGGAGGTAGTCGCGGAAGATGCTGAAGAGGAAATAGCTTTTCCCGCAGCGGCGAATGCCCGTTATGACCTTCACGAGCCCATTGTGCATGAACTTCTTGACCTGGTCGAGATAATCGTTCCGCGCAATCCTCATATCTAAATTTTCCGTAGACTTCTACAAGACGCGAATATGATACTAAAATCTCCGCCTCCGCGTCAATCCCCGACACATTCTTCCGAACGCCGTCAAATCAGGCCGCCAAGTCCACTACGTGCGCCGTTGACGCCGTCGTCGATTCTTGCTATAGTTCCTCCTGTCGGGCGGCGCGGACGGCGAAGCCCGTTCACGGAAACACAACGACGGCAAAGGAGGCGGACTATGGACACGAAGGCCATGTTCAAGATCGGCTACGGGCTCTACGTGCTCACGGCGCGAGAGGGCGACAGGGACAACGGCTGCATCGTCAACGCGTTCCAGCAGGTCACGGGCGATCCGCTGCGCGTGTGCGTGGCCGTCAACAAGGCGAACCTCACCTGCGGCATGATCGCGCGCACGGGCGTCTTCAACGTCTCCGTCATCGCCGAGTCGGCGACGTTCGACCTCTTCAGGCGCTTCGGCTTCCAGAGCGGCGCACACGCCGACAAGTTCGCGGACTTCCCCGCGCCGCGTCTCGCGAACGGCGTCAGGGCCGTCGACAGGGACACGAACGCCGTCATCTGCGCGAAGGTGTTCCAGACGGTCGACCTCGGCACTCACCTCCTGTTCCTCGCCGACGTCACGGACGCGCTCGTCTTGTCCGCCGAGGAGACGGCGACCTACGCCCACTACCAGCGCGCAATCAAGCCGAAGCCCGTGCCGACAACGACAAGGCGCGGTTGGCGCTGCGTCATCTGCGGCTACTTCCGCGGGGGGGAGGAACTGCCGAAAGACTTCGTCTGCCCGGTCTGCAAGCACCCGGCGAGCGACTTCGAGCGCGTCGGATAGCCGCCGCGGCCGGGCGCAAGCACGACGCCCACTTCTCATCCTCCCATGCTTCCCGCCGTCCGCCAATCAAGGGACAGAGGGGGATTGACGGCGATGCATCGCATGATGTATAATTCTGCCATCTTTTGATTCACAGGAGAGATTCACATGCAGACT
>CAVGMG010000204.1:0-2272 GCA_963630185.1 Alistipes onderdonkii
GCGCGGCGCGAACTTGTCCACGAGGCCGAGGACGAAGATGACGGCGATGAGGGCCGGGAGGACGTAGGCGCAGTAGACGCGCAGGGCCTTCGGCACGCGAGGGCCCTTCCCCGTGTTCGCCTCCGCGAGGAACCTCTCCCACCCCCAGCCGAAGCGGTGGCAGCAGTAGAGCGCGAAGGCGAGCCCGCCGAGCGGCAGGATCAGGTTCGAGACGAGGAAGTCCTCGAAGTCGAGGATGCAGCTCCCCGCGCCGAGCGGACGGACGCTCCCCCAGACGTTGAAGCCGAGGAGGCACGGCAGCCCCAGGAAAAGGAGCGCGCCGCCCGTGACGAGGCCCGCCCGGCGGCGGCTCCAGCCGAAGGCGTCCATCAGGCAGGCGAGGATGTTCTCGAAGACGGCGATCACCGTCGTCAGCGCGGCGCAGCTCATGAAGACGAAGAAGAGCGAGCCCCAGAGCCGTCCGAGCGGCATGTCGTTGAAGACGTTCGGCAGCGTCGTGAAGATGAGCCCCGGGCCCTGGCCGGGATGCACCCCGTAGGCGAAGCAGGCCGGGAAGATGATGACGCCCGCCGAGACGGCGACGAGCGTGTCCAGGAGGCAGACGTGGAGCGTCTCGCCGAGGAGGGCGCGGTCGCGCCCGATGTAGCTGCCGAAGATCGACATCGCGCCGATGCCGAGCGAGAGCGTGAAGAAGGCGTGGTTCATCGCCTCGACCGTCACCTTGACGACGCCGACCGCCTTCATGCGCGCGAAGTCGGGCACGAGGTAGAAGCGCAGCCCCGCGAGGCCGCTGTTCTTCGCGTCCAGCCAGACGCTGTTCGCGGCGAGGACGACGATGAGGACGAGGAGGCAGACCATGAGGAGTTTCGTCACGCGCTCGACGCCCTTCTGGAGCCCGACCGCGCAGACGAGCGTCGCGACGGCCGTGACGGCCGCCATCGCCGCCGCCATCGTCCACGGGTCGCCGAGCATCGCGCCGAACGCCGCGCCGACGGCGGCCGCGTCGCGTCCGGCGAAGGCCCCGGACGACATCCGCAGGAAGTAGACGACCATCCAGCCCGTGACGGTCGTGTAGAACATCATGAGGAGGACGTTGCCGAAGAAGCCCGCGACGCCGTGCAGGCGCCAGGCCTTCTTCCCCGGCGTCAGCGTCTCGTGGAGGCGCACGATCGACCGCTGGGCGGCGCGCCCGGCCGCGAACTCCATGAGCAGGACGGGCAGGCCGATCAGCGCGAGCGCGACGAGGTAGAGCGCGACGAACCAGCCGCCGCCGTTCTGCCCGACGATGTAGGGGAAGCGCCAGACGTTGCCGAGGCCGATCGCGCACCCGGCGGACAGGAAGATGAAGCCGAGACGGCTTGCCAGTTTCTCTCTCATGCCACACGCTCTTTCATGGGGGTTCTTCAATTCTGCCGATCAAACGAACGGCGGCAGCGTCCGTTCGCGTCTGCTACTTGTCATAATGCCCCTTGCAAGAGCCGATAACAAGAAATTCGTTTTCAATCTTGAAGACGATTCGGTTCTTCTCGTCGATGCGGACGCTCCACCAGCCGGAGTAATTGCCGCGAAGAGGTTCCGGGTTGCCGATGCAGGACGTGCCGTTGCGCTCAATGCTTTGGATGAGCTGATTGATGCGCCGAAGGGTCTTTCTGTCCTGCGCCTGCCAACTGACGTAATCGGCCCAAGCCGCATCAAACCAAAGCTTTTTCACGGCCACGCCTCCGAATTGACGCCCGCGACTGGGGCTTCTTTACGACGGGGGCGTCAGCATCAATCAGTTCATGGACATGGTAATGCCGAGCCCCGTTTTCATAGTCGGCAATGCCACGGGCAATAAACGCCTGATTAGCTGGATCATAGAAAAGATCCGACCCAACGACCTCAAAAGGAAAAGTTCTGCGAATGACGGCTTGACGAAGAAACAGCCGAATGGCGCTGTTCGTGTCGATTCCGATATCGGCAAAAACGTTGTCGGCCTCTTGACGAAGGTCGCTATCAATTCTGACTTGAAGTGTCGCTGTCATGTCCACTACTCCTATTCGAATGGACGAATTATAGCATAGTTCTCAGTGCAAATGCAATGAGCATCATGGAATCGCCATCGAATGAAGTCGGTTGTTGAAAATCGGCGCAGGAGCGCGTCCGCCGTCAAGCCGTCGGGAGGAAGACGGAGAAGGTCGAGCCTTTCCCCAACTTGGACGCGCAGGAGACCGTGCCGCCGTAGGAGGTCGCGATCGCCTTCACGAGCGAGAGCCCGAGCCCGTTCCCCGGC
>CAVGMG010000205.1:0-2266 GCA_963630185.1 Alistipes onderdonkii
TCTCGCCGCCCTTCGCCGCGTCGCCCCAGCGCTTCGCCGCGCCCGCCCAGACGAGCGACGCGAGGTAGTCCGCCTCGAACTTGATGCGCAGCACCTTCCCGTAGCCGCCAAGACGTTCGAAGTTGCCCTCCTTCTGGGCGTTGAACTCGGCCTTCAGGGCCTCCTCGCCGAACTTCTCCGCATAGCCCTCCTCCGTGCCGAAGGAGACCGGGATCGCGAACTTCGGCATGATCGGCGGCGAGTCGAGCTCGTATTCCTCGATGCGGTCGGCGACCTCCTTCGTGTTCGCGATGAGCTCCGGGTTCTCCGCGAAGAGCGCGCGCATCTCCTCCTCGGTCTTGAAGTACTCCTGGCCCGTGTAGACCATGCGCTTCTCGTCGGACATCTTCCGTCCCGTCGAGAGCGCGAGGAGGACGTCGTGCGAGTCGTCGTCCGCCGCGTCGAGGAAGTGGACGTCGTTCGTCGCGATGACGCGGATGCCGAGCTTCTTCCCGAGCTCGAGCATGCCCCTCACGACCTTCTGCTGGCGCAGGTAGAGGTCGACGAACTCGTGCTGCGCGGAGAGCGGCACGTCGGGCCCCGACTTCGTCGCCTTGTGGAGCATGACCTCGAGCGAGTAGTTCTCGCCGAAGAGGTCCTTGTACCACCTCGCGACGCGCTCGGCCTCGTCCATGCGGCCCTGGCCGATCGCGTGGGCGACCTCGCCGACGATGCAGGCGGACGAGCAGTGGAGCCCCTCGTGGTACTTCTCGAGCAGCGCGTGGTCGATGCGCGGACGCATGTAGAAGCCGTGCACGTGCGCCTCGCTGATGAGCCGGACGAGGTTATGGTAGCCCGTGAGGTTCATCGCGTGGAGGCAGAGGTGGTGGCGGAACTCCGACTTGTCGCGCGAGCGGTGGTCGCCGGTGGAGGTGACGTACGCCTCGCAGCCGAGGATGGGCTTCACGCGGACGCCCGCGAGGTCGCCATAGACCTTGTCCTTTTTCGAGCGGCACTCGTCATAGAAGCTCTTGAGGGCGAAGAGGTTGCCGTGGTCGGTGACGGCCAGGGCGGGCATGCCGAGGGCGCGCGCCTTCTTCACGAGCGGCACGATCGCGCACTGCCCGTCGAGGAGGGAGTAGGTGGTGTGGAGATGGAGGTGTACGAAGTCGGACATCAATTGGCGTTGTCTCGCGGTTTTCCTGTCTTGCCGTTTTGACCGCCAATTATAGCATATTATCGGAAAGCGCGAGCCGCCCCCGGGCGCCCGGGCGCGGGCGGCTACTTCACGACGATGACCATGCCGGACGCCGCGTCGCAGACGATCCAGACGTCCGCCGGCAGCGTCGCGTCGCCGAGCGTCGCCGCAGAGGTCGTCAGCCCGAACGGACGCCTGTTGCCGTCCGCCTGCGGCCATTTCGCCCAATATTTCGCCTGCACCGTCTCGTCCAGCGAACGCCACGGAGTCACCTTCGCCGAGTCGCGGACAAGCGACTTCCAGCGCGGATGGCCGTCAGCGGACGCCTTCAGGCGGATGTTGTACGCGTTGGACGCGCTGCTCGACGAAGCGGAGAACGCCGTCGCCGCGACCGCCTTCGGCAGGTCGCCGTCGAACGTCACCGTGACGGCCTTCTTCGTGCCGATGTCCATGAAGGCGTAGTTCCCGAGGTTCGTGACGTCGCCGTGCAGGTCAAGCGTCTCGATATACACCGAATTGTGGAACGTGTAATCGGGGATGTCGATGACGCCCGGCCCGAGATCGACTTCCGGCCCGACGTTCACGCCCTTGAAGGCGATCGAGCCTTCGCTCGCGTTCCACAGCCCAAACACCGTCTGCACCGAATTCCCCGCCTCGTCCTTCGCGTATCCGACACGGAACTTCAGTCCGTAGAGGTTGTTGCCCGCCGAGTAGAAGCTGGCCCCGCCGACGTAGGTCACGGAGTCCGGCAGGAACGGCTCGATCTTCTTGAGGTCCAGCTCGCCGAGGCCGCGGCGGACGATCTTCAGCGTGTCCGGCAGATAAAGCGAGTCCAGGCTGTATCCGTTAATGATGAGGGCGCTGTCATCGATGCCGACGATCTTGCCGCCGCCGCGCACCGAACGGCGAAAGTCGATTTCCTTTAGTCCGCCGTAGTCGTTGGCCTTCGTGACGACGATGCAGTCCAAACGGCCAGTGGCGGAAAACGACTGCAGACCGTCCGTAAGCAGCTTCTTGTCGGCGTAGAACACCCAGTCGTCCGTCTTCATGAACGGCGTCAGGCTGCGGTTGCCGTCCATGGTGACGGTG
>CAVGMG010000206.1:0-2247 GCA_963630185.1 Alistipes onderdonkii
GTGACGATGGACGACCTCACGAGCGGCTTCAACATCGCGACGAACGTCTCCCAGGAGGAGGGCTTCCACGCGATGGTCGGCTTCACGGCGGACGAGACGCGGAAGCTCTTCGAGGACTTCCAGGGGACGGGCAGGTTCACGGGCGACGCCGCGCCGCACCTCGCCACGGTCAAGGCCTGGTACGACAGCTACTGCTTCTCGGAGGACTGCGTCGGCAGGGAGTCGCTCTACAACTGCGACATGGCGCTCTACTACCTCGGCAAGCTCGTCGCGACGGGCGAGCCGCCCAGGAACCTCATCGACGGCAACATCCGCAGCGACTGGAGCAAGCTGAACATGATCCTCGCCGCGCAGCGCCACGCCGAGACGGTCTCCGGCGTCCTGCCGCTCACCGAGGAGCTCGCCGACCGGGGCGAGGTGTCGTTCGAGCTCGTCGAGTCGTTCCCGATCGAGAAGATCCTCGACGAGGCGAACTTCAAGTCGCTCTACTACTACTACGGCATCGTCACGATGGGGCGCGTCCGCCGGGGCGACCTGACGTTCCGCGTCCCGAACGAGTGCGTCCGCCGCCAGATCTTCGACTACATGCGTTCGCAGTACGCCGCGCGGCCGAACGCGGTGGACACGTCGGAGTTCGTCGAGAAGTTCAACGCGTTCGCGTGGGACGGCGAGTGGCGCGAGTTCCTGACGTACCTCGCGGAGAAGTACCGCGACAACGGCTCGCCGCGCGACGGGCTCTACGGCGAGGCGCGGATCAACGGCTACCTGCGCGCGTACCTGACGATGAAGAGCGTCTACCTGGTGAAGCCCGAGCTCTCGCACCCGTGCGGGTTCTCGGACTACGCGCTCTTCCCGAACCGGATGCTGCCGGAGGACTCGGTCCCCGAGCAGAGCTACGTGATCGAGATGAAGCACTCGAAGGCGGACGCGACGGACGCGGAGCTCGCGGCGAAGCACGAGGAGGCCGTCGCGCAGCTGAAGGCGTACGCGGCGGACCCGAACCTCCCCGCGCTCGCGGCCGGGACGCCCGTCCACTTCCTCTGCTACGAGTTCAAGGGCCGTGACCTGGTCAGGCTTGAAGAGGTGAAGGCGTGAACGGCAATACGAACGGCTCGTCCGTCAGGAGATTGTGCATGGGAAGATTTCGCCATGGGTGAGAGCCTGAAGCTTTCCGTCTGCGTTCCCGTCTACAACGTCGCGCCGTTCGTCGAGAAGTGCGCGCGGTCGCTCTTCGGGCAGACCTACGGGAACATGGAGTTCGTCTTCGTCGACGACGCGTCGCCGGACGACAGCGTCGCCATCGTCCGCCGCGCGCTGGAGGACTACCCGGCGCGCCGGTCCCAGGTCAGGATCCTGCGGCACGAGACGAACCGGGGGCTCGTCGCCGCGCGCAAGACGGCGATCCGGGCGGCGACCGGCGACCTGGTCGCGCACTGCGACTCGGACGACTGGCTGGACGCCGACCTCTACGCCCGGATGGTCGCCCGGCTGGAGGAGACGGGCGCCGACGCCGTCCTCTGCCCGATACGCCGCTACCTGCACACCTCCGGCCGCGTCATCGCGAGGGACTGTCCCGACCGGCTCGACTGCAGCGGCCCGGACCTGATGCGGCGGATGGACGAGATCCCCCTGGTCCAGACGATGGTGAACAAGGTCATCCGGCGCGAATGCGAGGATATCGACTCGGTCGAGTGGCCGGAGACGGTCAGCATCGCCGAGGACTACTGCTGCACGATGCAGCTCCTGCCGCGCTGCCGGCTGGTGACGAGCGTGAACGGGGCCTGTTACCACTACCGCGTGAACGCGAACTCGATGACGAGAAGCGGGAACGTCCGCAGGATGGTCGACGACCTCGCGCGGGTCCACGACGTCCTGGCGCGCCGCGTCCCGGACGCGTGCAGCGTCCCCGCCCGGCGCCAGCTCGTCCGCCTCGTCCTCTTCTGGGGGACGTCCTTCGGCCTGCTCTCGCGGCGCGAGTTCCTGCGCTGGCGGCGGCTCTTCGCGGCGCTCGGCGGCCGCTGGGACTGGACGGACATGTCGCTCTGGGGGCAGCGGATGATGCGCCTCGCCGGGACGTCGTATCTCCTCTCGCGGCTGCTCTCGCCTGTCGCGCGCCGCCGGATCGACGACTACCTGTAGATTTCTCATCCCCCATCCCTTTTATGGTATAATGCGCGGCACGGGTTTTTGCTTATGCTGATTGACGACATAAGGCAAGGCGAGACGGCGGAGCTTGAACTGAAGCGC
>CAVGMG010000207.1:0-2215 GCA_963630185.1 Alistipes onderdonkii
GCATTCAGATGATGGACGGGTCGAGGAGGAAGTCGGCGAGATTGACGTTCAGGACGCCGTTCTCGTCGAAAAAGCGAAGCCCGACGTCCTGGCGGACGATGACCTTCCGGAACGAGTCGCCCGTGAGCGAGAACGGCACGAACTCGCTGGCGCGCTTGGCCTCGTCCCCTTCGGGAATCGCAAACGCGGACTGCACGTAGACGCGCTCGCCGCCCTTGTTGACGACGAAGTCGATCTCGTGCGGGCGGCGGACGGAGTTCCCGCGCACACTCTGCGCATACGAGTGGACGACGCCGACATCGACGGAGAACCCGCGCCGGCGAATGTCGCCGTAGATGACGTTCTCCATGAGGTGCGTGACTTCCTGGTGGCGGAAGTCCGTCCGGGCGTTGCGAAGCCCCACGTCCTCGCAGTAGTATTTGCTGGGATAGTCGAAGTAGCGCTTCCCCTTGACGTCGTAGCGCCGGGCCTCCGAGAACAGGAATGCGTCCTTCAGGTCGTCGACGTACGCCGCGACGGTCGGACGCGAGACGTCTTGGCCGTATGTCGTCCGCAGCGAATTGGCGATGTTGTTGGGGTTCGTGAGAGACCCGATGCCGGAGCAGAGGAAGTCCGTGACGCGATTGAGGACGTCGACATGCGCGATGCGCTTGCGCTCGATGATGTCCTTGAGATAGACCTCCGCAAAGAGGCTCTTGAGATACTGCTCGCGCGAGGCGTCGTCCGGCTGCGCGAGCGCGAACGGCATGCCGCCGAAGCGGAGATAGCGGTCCAGGGCGTCGCGGCGGTCTCCGCCGACGGCGCCGGCGTATTCGGCGAAGGAAAGCGGATGCAGGCGGATCTCGTCGCCGCGCCCGCGGAATTCGGTGAGGACGTCCGTCGAGAGCATCTTCGAGTTGGAGCCCGTCACGTAGACGTCCAGGCCGTCGAGATGCAGAAGGCCGTTGAGCGCGTCGTAGAACGTTATCCTCTTCCCATGCGGGAGATAGGGGTTTTCGACCTCTTCGCAGAGCTGGATCTCGTCGATGAACGCGACGCACTTCGCGGACTTCCCTCTCGCCGACTTCCATTCCCTGACGGTCTTCTCAAGCTCGAGCGGATTCCGGCAATTGAGCCAGGCGCTGTCATCGAGTTCTATCGCGAGGATGTCGTCCGGTCGAACGTTGCCCTCCTTGACCAGCCAGTCCTTGAAGAGGACCTTAAGCAGATAGGACTTGCCGCACCGGCGGATGCCGGTGACGACCTTGACCTGCCCGTTCTCGCGCCGTGCGACGAGAGCCTTGAGATAGCCGTCTCGCTCGATGGTCTTCATATTTTCCCCTGCCTATCCGTTTTCGACTTTTGCAGCATCCTGCCGAAGTCGAAAACGATTATACCATAATTCTGTCCGCTGTGCACAGGGGCTTGCCGTGTAGCCCGCCGCCCGCGCTTCGCACGGGAATGTTAATGAGGATAACTTTGAAATTAAGTTATAGGCAAGAAAGAGCGAGGGGAACCCCATCTCCCCCGCGTTTTCAGACAGGCTTCACAGGTTTCACGGGATGGGCGCGAGGGGACGGCGCCGTTCGCCGCGTGTCGCGGACGCACGGGCGGAGCATTCGCGTACTGTGGACGGGGCGTTTTATGGTATAATATGCCTTGTTCGGCATGGCAAACAGATCGATACTCGTCTTCGTGGTCTTCATGGTCCACGCGCTTTCGGAGGCCTGGCATCTGCCCCCGGCAAGGGTCTATGCCATCCTCAACCGCTCCCGCGTCCTGGACGACTACCTGATCGCCCACTACGACGTCCTGCACACGCTCGGAAAAGACTATCTCGTCCAGGACGTCACGGGCTGCGTGAAGGACTGGGGGTTCAAGATCAAATGACGGTCTATCACGGGAGCGTCTGCGAGATCAGGGAGCCTGACGTTACGGCATCGACAACCTCGACTACAGATACCTGGTAAACGACCTTGTCGAGAACGAGCCCGAACTGTTCCGGTAGCCAACATCGGCTTTTTTGAGAGTCAGCCGTGTAGCCCGCCGCCCGCGCTTCGCACGGGAATGTTAATGAGGATAACTTTGAAATTAAGTTATAGGCAAGAAAGAGGGGGCTGCCCCCGCGTTTTCAGACAGGATTGACAGGATTCACGGGATGGACGCGAGGGGATGGCGCCATTCGCGTCCTCACGCAAATGGATTGTAAAGCGGTACGCCCATGCCGGACATGTCA
>CAVGMG010000208.1:0-2171 GCA_963630185.1 Alistipes onderdonkii
AACGTGCGCGAGATCGCGTTTTCGCCGAGGGGCGACGCGCGGGGGCAGCTGATCCCGCTGGAGGCGGACTCGGCGGACGTCCCCTTCGAGGTGAAGCGGGCGTATTTCATCTTCGACACGACGCCCGGCACCGTGCGCGGCAAGCACGCCCACAAGTCCCTGCGGCAGGTGCTCGTCTGCGTCTCCGGCGCCTGCACCGTCGACTGCGAGACGCCGGACGGCGCGGTCTCGTCGCACCGCCTCGACTGGCCGACGAAGGGGCTTCTCGTCGAGGGGCTCGTCTGGCGGACGATGCGCGACTTCTCGAAGGACGCCGTCCTCTTCGTCCTCGCGAGCGAGCACTACGGCGAATCGGACTACGTCCGCGACTACGCGGAGTTCCGGCGGCTTGCGCGGACGGAGTAGGCGAAAATAGTGTATAATGTGCGGTATGGCTTCAGAAAAGACAACGCGAACCGTACCCGACATTCGAGAAGGGGAACTGCTCTCGCTCGTTCGGTTTGGAGAGGACACGACGCTGGAACTCAAGCGCGTGACCTTTCAGGGTCGTCGTATTGTCGGGCCTGACCGGCGCGACATCGCCGACGAAATCTCCGCAATGGCAAACACAGCATCGGGACGAATCGTTTTCGGCGTTGACGACAAGACTCGCTTGCTGTTACCGCTGACGATTCCGCAATTGGATTTGCTGGAAACGTGGATAGGCGAAATCTGCGCCGACTTGATTGACCCTCCATTGTCTTGTCTCATTCGCAAAGTGCCAGTTTCCGACAGTCAGGGGGTCATCGTTCTAGACGTGCCAAGGAGCGTCTTCGTCCACAAGGGAGCGCACGGCTATTTCACTCGGATTGGCAGTTCCAAGCGCGAACTCGCGCCCGATGCGTTGGCGCGGCTGTTCCAACAGAAGAGCCAGACGCGCATCGTCTGCTTCGACGAGCAGGTCGTGGCGGACGCGGACGAAGCTGACCTTCAGCCGACGCTTTATCGGGCCTTTCGCTCGGCGTTGTCGTCCCCGGACGATCGGGAGTTCCTGCGAAAGATGCATTTCCTGGCTCACGACGACCAAGGTCGCCTAAAGCCGACTGTCGGCGGACTTCTGATGGCAAGTGAACGGCCTGACCGCTTTCTGCCGAGCGCTTTCATCCAGGCCGTCGCCTATCGCGGCGTCGCGCGGACGGCAGATGAACAGCTGGATGCAAGGGACATCTTCGGACCGCTGAACGTCCAGGTCGCCGAAGCCATGCGATTCGTCAATCGCAACATGCGCGTGTTTGCGGTCAAGCGTCCCGGTCGAGTGGACATTCCACAGTTTTCGCTGGCGGCCGTCTTCGAGGCCGTTGTCAACGCCGTGGCGCACCGCGACTATTCAATCTCCGGCTCGAAGATTCGTCTGCACATGTTCGCGGATCGACTGGAGCTGTTTTCGCCGGGCGCACTTCCCAATGCCATGACGTTGGACGAGATGTCCGAGCGTCAGTTTTCCAGGAACGAATTGCTCTGCTCCGCGCTCTCACGATGCAATATGACGGAAAACATTCAGGGAGTTTCACGGATGACGTTGATGGATCGTCGCGGCGAAGGCGTGCCGATTATCCTTGAAGAGGGAAGTCGAGTTGCGGATTACCCTCCCCAATATGAAGTCCTCGACAATGCCGAAGTCAAGTTGACGCTCTTTTCCGCGTCGGACGATACTCGACAAGAACACGACAGGAGTGGCGGAGTAAATGGCAAGAATGGCGGTGTAAATGACGCGGATGGCGGTGTATATGGCGGTGTAAAGAACGAAGGTGGCGGAGTAAACGCGCTCTTGCACATCATCAAGGTGAATCCGGGACGTCGTGTCCCTGAACTCGCCCAGTTGACTGGCGTCAGCCGCCGGACAATCGAACGGCATTTGAAAAGTCGTCTTGCGGAGCTCGTCGAATTCCGAGGACCGCCCAAGACAGGCGGGTATTACGTGAAATGAAGCTTGCAGACGATACGACACACTCGCCCTTCATCCTCGAATCCCCGAAGGGAGGTGCGGCATGATCTCCGTGCGGCCGTATGAGGCGTCCGACCGCGCGGCGTGGGACGCCTTCGTCAACCAGTCGAAGACCCCGATGTTCATGTTCGACCGGGGCTTCATGGAGTATCACGCCGACCGCTTCGAGGACGCCTCGCTCCTCTTC
>CAVGMG010000209.1:0-2162 GCA_963630185.1 Alistipes onderdonkii
TGACCACGCGACGGTAGAGGTCGTTGAGGTCGGAGGCGGCAAAGCGGCCGCCGTCAAGCTGCACCATGGGGCGCAGGTCGGGCGGGATGACCGGAATGACGTCGAGGATCATGTTGGCCGGGTCGTTGTGGCCCTCGAGGAAGGCGTCCACGACCTCAAGGCGCTTGACGGCCTTCTCGCGGCGCTGCTTCTGGCCCTTGTCATCGGCGATGATGGCGCGCAGCTCCACGGCGGTCTTCTCGAGGTCCACGGCACGCAGGAGGTCGCGAACGGCCTCGGCGCCCATGCCACCCTTGAAGTAGATGGAGTAGTAGCTCTTCATCTCGCGGAAGAGGCTCTCGTCGGAGATGAGCTCGCGGGTCTCGAGCTGCATGAACTTCTCGTAGGCCTCGGTGCGGAGCTGCTTCTCCTCCTCGAACTCCTCGCGGACGTCCACGATGGCGGCGGCGAGCTCCTCGTCGGAGAGGACCTCGGTGCCGTCGAACTCGTCGACGACGCCCTCGGCCTGGTCGGCGCGCATGCGCTCGATCTGCTCGTCGCGCTCGGCGTCGAGCTGCTCGAGGTCGGCGGCCAGCTCCTCCTTGAGGTCGGCGGCGTCGGCCTCGCGGGCCTCGGTGTCGACGCTCGTGATGACGTAGCTCGCGAAGTACAGGACCTTCTCCAGGTCCTTGGACTTCATGTCGAGCAGGCGGGAGAGCGGGAAGCAGTTGGGGCTCTTGAAGTACCAGATGTGGCTCACGGGAGCGGCGAGCTCGATGTGGCCCATGCGCTCGCGGCGCACCTTGGCGCTCGTGACCTCAACGCCGCAGCGCTCGCAGACGATGCCCTTGAAGCGGATGCCCTTGTACTTGCCGCAGCCGCACTCCCAGTCCTTGACCGGGCCAAAGATCTTCTCGCAGAAAAGACCGTCCTTCTCGGGCTTGAGGGTGCGGTAGTTGATGGTCTCGGGCTTCTTGACCTCGCCGTGCGACCAGCTGCGGATGTCATCAGCGGAGGCGAGAGAGATCTTGATAGCGTCGAAGTCGGTGGTATCGAAATCTGCCACGGTTCGCTACTCCTTATCGTTCGTGGTCTCGCCGACGAGCTCGAGCTCGGCAGCCTGGTCGGTCTCGACGGGAGCGCCGATCAGGTCCTCGGCGGAGTCGGCGCCGGCAAAGACGTCGACGGGGTTCGCGGCCTCGGCCTCGGTCTCCTCGACGGCCTTCTCGGCGCGCTTCTTGTAGGAGATGGGCGCGATGTCCAGGGCCAGCGAGCGGATCTCCTTGACGAGAACCTTGAAGGACTCGGGGATGCCGGCCTCGGGGACGTTCTCGCCCTTGACGATGGACTCGTAGGTCTTGACGCGGCCGTTGGTGTCGTCGGACTTGACGGTGAGGATCTCCTGCAGGACGTTGGAGGCGCCGTAGGCATACAGCGCCCACACTTCCATCTCACCGAAGCGCTGGCCGCCGAACTGGGCCTTGCCGCCGAGCGGCTGCTGGGTGACGAGGCTGTAGGGGCCGGTGGAACGGGCGTGGATCTTGTCGTCCACCATGTGGCCGAGCTTCAGGATGTAGGAGGTGCCCACGGTGATCTGGTCGCGGAAGGGCTCGCCGGTGCGGCCGTCATAGAGGGTCGTCTTGCCGAAGCTGTTGAGCTGCGTCACGAACTTCTCGTCCATGTGATCGCCGAAGCGCTCGACGGCACGGTTCTTGAGGTTGATGTTCGTGCGGCGGATGGCCTCGGCGACCTCGTCGGCCGTGGCGCCGTCAAAGACGGGCGTGGAGACGGGGATGGGGCCCTCGATGTAGGTCTTGGAGTCGGCGTCGTTGAGGTCCCAGCCGTTGGCGGCGGCCCAGCCGAGGTGGCACTCGAGCAGCTGGCCGACGTTCATACGGGACGGGACGCCCAGCGGGTCGAGCAGGACGTCGACGGGCGTGCCGTCGGCCATGTAGGGCATGTCCTCGACGGGCAGGACGCGGCACACGACACCCTTGTTGCCGTGGCGGCCGGCGATCTTGTCGCCCTGCTGGATCTTGCGGCGCTGGGCCACGAAGACGCGGACGAGCTCGTTGACGCCGGGCGGCAGGTCGTCGCCGGCCTCGCGGCTGAAGCGCACCACGTCGACGACGCGGCCGTAGGCGCCGTGCGGCATCTTCAGCGAGGTGTCGCGGACGTCGTGG
>CAVGMG010000210.1:0-2121 GCA_963630185.1 Alistipes onderdonkii
CTCGCGCAACGGCGTCAAGCACCGCTATCTGCCCGAGTTCCTGCTCGACGACGGCAAGGCGACGGCCTGAATTTGGTATAATGTTCGGCATGGCAATCGAGAAACGCAAACAAAGGGAAGAGACGGGCGTTCCGACGGCGCGTTTCGCATCTCGCGGCGACGGGAATGCCGCGCCGTATCGCGTCGCGTCGCTGTTCGCCGGGTGCGGCGGACTCGACCTCGGCTTCGTCGGCGGCTTCGACTTCCTCGGACGGAGGTTCGCGAAGACGGGCTTCGAGGTCGTCTGGGCGAACGAGCTCAATCCCTCCGCCTGCAAGACCTACGCCCGCAACCTCGGCGACCACATCGTCTGCGGCGACGTCAGGGACGTCATCGGCGACATTCCGCAGGGCGTCGACGTCGTCATGGGCGGCTTCCCCTGCCAGGACATCTCGATCAACGGGAAGATGCTCGGCATCCGGGGCCGCCGCAGCTGCCTCTACACCTACATCGTCGAGGCCGTGCAGCGGGTGCGCCCCAAGGCGTTCGTCGCGGAGAACGTCGGCAGCCTCATGATGAAGCAGAACGAGTATTCCCTCAAGACGATCCTCGCGGACTTCCGGTCGCTCGGCTATGACGTCACCTATCACGTCTACCACGCGGAGGAATACGGCGTGCCGCAGACGCGCGAGCGGGTCGTGTTCGTCGGGACGCGCCCGGACGTCGGCCGCTTCCGAGTCCCCGAGCCGCTGGCGGACAGGCCGATCACGGCGGGCGAGGCGCTGCGCGACCTGGAGACGCGCGAGCGGGACAAGGCGTTCTCGCACGTGTGGAGCGAGGCCGCGCCGTCCGGCGAGCAGGGAAGCCGCCGCCTGGTCGCCGACCGCCCCGGCTACACCATCCGCGCCGAATGCCACGGGAACATCCAGTTCCACTATCGCCTGCCGCGCCGCATCTCCATGCGCGAGGCGGCGCGCATCCAGTCGTTCCCCGACTCGTTCGTCTTCCCCTGCGGCATCCGCGAGACGGAGCGCCAGATCGGGAACGCCGTGCCGCCGGTCTTGGCGTGGCACATCGCGCAGTCCGTCAGGCGGGCCTTGGAGAGTGGACATGACGAAAAGTGACTTCGAGCGGCTTCTGGACGTCTGCTGCGGGACGCTGACGCACGAGGCGCGGACGGTCGGCTTCGCGACGGCGCCGCAGTTCGAGAACCGCGTGAGGAACGTCCTTGACGATCTCTTGCGCGACGAAGGCTCCCTCCGCGTGGACTTCGCGCCGCCGCCGCAGGGCTTCCCCGACATTGCGCTCGGCGAATACGGGGTCGAGGTCAAGTTCACGCTGTCGGACACGTGGAAGAGCATCGCGAACAGCATCCTCGAATCCCAGCGGGCCGAAGGGGTCAAGTACATCTACATCGTCTTCGGCAAGATGGGCGGCAAGCCAGAGGTCAGGTGGGGCGACTACGAGAAGAGCGTCGTCCACGTGCGCACCTCGCACGTGCCGCGCTTCGAGGTCGAGCTGCCGGCGAAGGGAAAGGACTCCCGCGAATCGCTCTTTGACGCCATGGGGATCTCGTATGACGACTTTTCGCGGCTCGACGTCCACGGAAAGATGAAATACGTGCGCGAATACGCGCGCAGGAAGCATCCCGGCGAACGCCTCTGGTGGATTGACGACTCCGGCGGCGACGAGCACACGCTGCCCGCGAACATCCGGCTCTACACGAACCTGTCTGCGGCGGAGAAGCTCCGTCTCCGCGCCGAGGCGGTCCTGCTCTGCCCGAACGTGCTGAAGTCGGGCCGGTCGCGCAACAAGTATGACGACGCCGTGATGTTCATGCTGTCGTTCCACGGCGTTCTCTGCCATCAGGCGAGAGACCTGTTCTCGGCGGGGAGCGTCGCGAACCCGGACAACGACGACAAGGGCGGACTCTACATCGCGCGAGCGCTGAAGCTGCTCGAAAAGGACATGCTTGCGGCGGCTGAGCAGCTGGACGACGCGCTCTTCGTTGAATACTGGGGCGAGAGCGTCCCGAAGGATGAGCGAATCAAGCGTTGGCTTGTGAAAGCAGACGCCATCGCCGTAGGCTGGAAGCCGTCCGAGACGCTCTTCCGTGCGCAAAAGGGCTGATTGCCAGTCTTG
>CAVGMG010000211.1:0-2079 GCA_963630185.1 Alistipes onderdonkii
CAATCAAAGCCAGCCATCACGCCACCTCGAGTTCCCAGTGGTGCACGACGCCGCGGATAACCGCGCAGCGCTTGCAGGCGCGCACGAACATCGCAGGGTTCGACCCGACCAGGACGCGCGACCCCGCAGGTATCTCGAACGCCCCAGCGGAGTTCGTCCCGTCAACGAAGACGACGCCGTGCCCGCCGTCAGCAGACCGGTGCGGGTCGTCGACAACGGATTGCTCACATTCAAAACGGACGTGTCTGATCATCTTGGCGGCCTTAAACCCGCCGCTGCCGTCCGGCTCCCAGACCAGCATGTCGTCGGGCAACAACCGCTTCGGGATAGGTCGCAAGTAACGCATCAGGCCACCCCGCTAAATGTCAAACCGGTCCCAGCCAGTTCAGCGAGCGCCGCCTCGAGAGCCACCTCGCGCCCGGTCGTGCCCTTCTCCATGTAGTTCGTCACCTTGAAGTCGCCGACCGCATACCCGCCGACGCGCCCCTCGCCGAACTCGGCGAAGGCGTCCACAGCCGCGCAGCACGCCCGTCGCCAAGCGGCGGTGTCGTCGTTATCCCAACCGGCCTCAGGCCAGGCACCACCCGTAATCGAACGCATAAGACGCAATGAGGCGGGCAATGCCTCGGCAAAGGCTTCGGCCGTGATAGCGCCGCCATAACAGTCCAAATACCACTGGTAATCGACAGGGGCGCCGTCGTTACCGGCGGCCCACAAGGGGCTCATGCCTACACCGCCACGGAAACGCGAACGCCGTCGAGCTTGTTGTCCAAGAGCTCGACGATGCCGTACTTGCGGTACTTACGCATGTAAGAATCGAGGTTCTCAAGCTCATCGGGGCTGAAGACGCGCGACGCGACGTGCTTGTCGTACTTGATGACGGCCGACTTCTCGCAGATAAGCCAGTTGATGTTCTTGCCGTCGGTCGCCTTGGCAAAACCGAACTGATCGGCATCGCCGCTCAACAGGTCGATCTTCGAATAGAACCTGCGCTGCGGCACTTCGACGATGCGCGAGAACCTGGTCAGCACATGCTTGCTCAGGTTCGGGTTCAGCAGCGAGTAATCGTCCAGCATCCCCTTGAGCGTCGGCGTGATAAAGAGGATGCGGCCGGACTCGGTCACCTCCAGCTCGTCCATGTCGTTCGTCACGGATCGAAGGTCCTTGAGCAGGTCGGGTGCCTCGGCGTCGGCGTACGACGTCGACTCCTTATCAACACCCTCATGCGACGCGATCTCGGCAAAGGTAAAAGCGTCCGCCTCAGGAGCCACCTGCGTGCGCATAAGCTCGCTGCCGGCAGCAACGAAGCAGTCGAGCACGCCCGCCTCCTCGACGTCCATAACGTCGGCCAGCAGCTTAATGCCGCGGTCGTAGTTGAACGTCTTGGTCTCGTAATCAAAGGTGATGCTGCCCGTCTTATAACCGACGTTGCGGGTATAGTCGCCCAGGCCGGTAACGACGATCTTAGGAATCTTGATCTCCTTGGCGTTCGTCCCTGCCTGCACCATACGGCCACCGGACGTAAGACAGCCCGACACCGACGCCTTCTGATAGACGGCGTCGAGCACGTTCGTATAGTTCTGAATAGCCGCAATCTGATTAGCCATGTTCTCTACTCCTCAACCTCGATACCCGCGATGCGGTACCACCGCTTCAACTCATCGTCTCCACCGCTAGCGGCACCCGCCGGTTCAAGACCAGTGGCGCCGCCGGAGACGGTTTGCGCATCCTCGAACAGCCACGGCTCGGCCTTCTTCAGCGCCTCCATGTCGCCGTCGTGGTCGGCCAGCAAGACGCGACCGGCACGAACGGAGCGACAACCGGCCAGCTTCAGCTCGAACCCAACGCGCTCGGCGTCCGCAGACGCCTTCAGCTCCTCGATCTGCTTAGCGAGGGCGTTGGCCGACTCGACCGTCTTAGACGCTTCCGCGATCTGGGCCTCAAGCTGCTCGATCTGCTTGTCGCGCTCGGCAAGCGCCGCACGGTACTCGGCCTCGCTCGCATCACCATCGTTAGCGGCACCGTTACCGTCACCGTCGCCGGAGACGGTCACTTCCGCCTGCGGCTGCTGCTGCGGTT
>CAVGMG010000212.1:0-2052 GCA_963630185.1 Alistipes onderdonkii
GGTCGAGGCCGGCCGCATAGCCGGTCAGGCTGCCGTCCGCCCCGACGACGCGGTGGCACGGAATGACGATAGCGATCTTGTTGTGCCCCACGGCACCGCCGACGGCCTGTGCGGACATCCGCGCCCGCCCTTCGCGCGCCGCGAGCGTGCGGGCGATTTCGCCATAGGTGACGGTCTTCCCGTATGGAATCTTGAGAAGGATGTCCCAGACCTCTCGGCGAAACGACGAACCGACAAGATGGAGCGGCGGCGTGAAGTTCGGCTCCCGGCCCGCGAAGTAAACGTCCAGCCAGCACCGAGTCGCCGCCAGCGTCGCGTTCTCGCGCTCCTCATATTCCGCCGGAAGGCTATCGTCAAAGAACGACGCATCCTCAAAACACAGCCCCATCAACCCGACCTCGTCCGCCGTCAGCACGATGCCGCCCAACGGCGATGCATACCTTTGAACGCAAGTCTTCGTCACGTCATCGCCTCAACGGCGACCCAGCGGCCGCCTTTGTCGGGTCCGACGCGGCGAAGGCGACCGGCGGCCTTAAGGTTGGCGATATGTTTCTGGACGGTGCTGCGCGTAACGCCCAAGGCGGCGACCAGACCCGCTTGGGAGAGACGGGGCTGCTCCTTCAGCAAGCGCCAGATCCGCTCGACGGTTTTCTGACCGCTTTTTTCTGACCGCTTTCTCTGACCGCTTTCTTTAGTCTGGCTTCCCCCGTCGCTCCGACCGAACATCGTCTTTTCGTCTGGCTTGAGCGCGACCAGCAAGTAGCGGCTCTTGAGCTCGTTTGCCTCGCCCAGGATGAGATTTCGGAAGAACCTCTCCAGCGGCGCGACGTCGCGCGCGATGCCCTTGGTCGGATGCTCGTAGTTCGCCCGGACAAGCGCATTGCGGAAATACCAGGAGTTGTCGGCGAAGATGTCGTTGGAAGCCCTGATGCGGAGCGAACGCAGGTACTTGATGGCGAACACCGCCGTCGTGCGCGTGTTGCCCTCGCGGAACGGGTGGATCTGCCAGATGCCGGAGATGAACCGCGAGAAATGGGAGACCAGCTCGCGCTTCGACACGTTCGCGTAGGAAAACGCCTTCTCGCGGTCGAAGTCATAGTCCAGCGTCTCGCGAATCATGGAGGCGAGCCCGTACGTGACGGAGTCCCCGCGAAGCACCCACTCGCGCTTGCGGAGATTGACGTCGCGAATCGATCCGGCATGCGGGAAGACGCCGTCGAATATGAGCCCGTGCAGTCCGATGTAATAGGTGGGCGAGAGGCTGAAGCCCTCCTCCGCGATCACCCGGTTGATTCGCGCCGCCACGCGGTCGGCCTCGCGGACGTCTTCCGGCAGGTCGTGCCCTTCCTTGGTCTCGTAATAGCCGTCGACGAGGTCGGTCGCCTTCGCGTCCGTGATCTCCCCTTCGATATGCCTCTTCGCGACCGACACCAGGTATTTCGACGGCACGAGCCCATCGACCTTCTGCAGCCCGATGGCAATGGCCCAGTTCTCGGCCCGTTCGCGGCGGCACGGTTCCTTCGCCTTGAAATAGCCGGCGAATTCGTTCAGCGCCGGATCGTCATACGGCATCACGCCCTCCTTTCCGCGATCTCCGCACGAGGCCTTCACCCGATGTTCTTCCAATCGCGGCGAGCAGCGCCGTGCAGCCTTCAAGGACGTCGGCGTAGGTCGCGTCGAAGTCGCCCGTGTACCAGGGGTCGGCAATGTCGCGGTCCTTCCCCGCGAACTCGAGCAGGCGGCGGATCTTCGGACGGTCTTCCGGGAAGACGAGGCTCTTCAGGTCGGCGACGTTATAAGCGTCCATGCCGATGAGCAGGTCGTATTCGTGCGCCTTCGCGGCGGTGAGAAGCCACGCCGCGCGCGGCTCGAACGGGATGCCGCGCTCGCGGAGCTTCGCGCGCGTTCCGAGATGGATGTCATTGCCGATCTCGTCCGCGTGGAGCGCGGCGGACGCGACCTCGACGTCCGTGCGGCCCGCGCGGCGCACGAGCTCCTTCATGACGAATTCGGCCATCGGCGACCGGCAGATGTTGCCGTGGCAGAGAAAGA
>CAVGMG010000213.1:0-2027 GCA_963630185.1 Alistipes onderdonkii
GTCGACGTCGCCCTCGAACGAGCGGATCGGCAGGAGCTGCAGCACCTGCTCGCCCTCCTGGAGGTTCAGGAGGTTGATGAGAGGCCGCCCGAAGCTCGTGCGCGGCGCCTCCGGGATCTCGTAGGCGCCCTTCACGAAGAGGCGCCCCGTGTTCGTGAAGAACATGAGCTCGTCGTGCGTCTCGGCGACGAAGACGAGGCGGACGAAGTCCTCCTCCTTGACCTGGCCGCCCTTCACGCCGTGGCCGCCGCGCCGCTGCTCCTTGTATTCCGTGAGCGGCACGCGCTTGACGTAGCCCCGGTTCGAGAGCGTGATGACGCACGGCTCGTCGGCGATGAGGTCCTTGACGGACACCTCGTTGGCGTCCGCGACGATCTCGGTGCGCCGCGCGGCGTCCTCGCGTCCGGCGTAGCGCTGCTTCAAGTCCGCCAGGTCGGCGCGGACGATCGCGTAGACCTTCTCGGGGTCGGCGAGGATCGCCTTGAGCTCGGCAATCGTCGCGAGCTTCTCGTCCAGCTCGGCGGCGAGCCTGTCGCGTTCGAGGCCGACGAGCTGGTAGAGGCGCATTTCGAGGATGGCGTTCACCTGGAGGTCGGTGAAGCCGAAGCGGCCCTGGAGCGTCGCCTTGGCCTCGTCGCGCGTCTTGGAGGCGCGGATGATGCGCACGACCTCGTCGAGGTTGTCGATCGCCAGGAGCAGGCCTTCGAGGATGTGCTTGCGCGCCTCGGCCTTGGCGAGGTCGAACCGCGTCCGCCGCGTGATGACCTCGAACCGGTGGCCGACGTAGGCGGCGAAGTAGTCCTTGAGCGTCAGGATCTTCGGCCGCCCGCCCACGATGGCGAGGAGGCACGCGCCGAACGTCGTCTGCAGCTGCGTGTGCTTGTAGAGGCGGTTGAGGACGACCTCCCCCATCGCGTCGCGCTTCAGGTCGACGACGATGCAGATGTTGTCGTCCGTCAGCTTCCGCCCGCCGGCGGGGGCCTTCGCCGCGCCCTTCGCGTCCTTCGTGTGGCCGCCGGAGATGTCGCGGATGTCGCTGACGCCCTCGATGACCTTGTCCTTGACGAGCTCGGCCATGTGCTTGATCATCTCGGACTTGTTGACGCCGTAGGGGATCTCCGTGATGACGATCTTCTCGCGCCCGTTCGCCTCCGTGACGACCTCCGCCTTGCCGCGCACGGTCATCTGGCCGCGCCCGAGCTTGTACATCGCGTGGATGCCGTTCTGCCCGCAGATCGTCGCCCCCGTCGGGAAGTCGGGGCCCTTGACGAACTGCATGAGGTCGTCGACGGTGCAGTCGTCGCGGTGCTGGACGTAGTAGTCGATGCCGTCGCAGAGCTCGCCGAGGTTGTGCGGCGGGATGTTCGTCGCCATGCCGACGGCGATGCCGGCCGAGCCGTTCAGGAAGAGGTTCGGAAGCTTCGCGGGGAGGACGGTCGGCTCCTTGAGCGTCTCGTCGTAGTTGGGCATCATGTCGACCGTGTCCTTCTCCAGGTCGTCCAGGAGCTCGCCCGCCGCCTTCTGCATGCGCACTTCCGTGTAGCGCATCGCGGCGGGCGGGTCGCCGTCGATCGAGCCGAAGTTGCCGTGGCCGTCGACGAGCGGCAGCCGGAGCGAGAAGTCCTGGGCGAGGCGCACGATGGCCTCGTAGACGGACGAGTCGCCGTGCGGATGGTATTTGCCGATGACGTCGCCGACGACGCGCGCGGACTTGACGTGCTTCGCGTTCCAGCCGCAGCCGATCTCGTGCATCGCGAACAGGCACCGGCGGTGGACGGGCTTGAGCCCGTCGCGGACGTCGGGCAGGGCGCGGCCGACGATGACGCTCATCGAATAGTCGATGTAGTCCCGCGACATCTCGTCGGCGATGTTGACCTCTTCTTCTAACTCCTCGCTCATATCCCCATATTATACCAAATTATTGGCGCTCTCGTCGGAGGCGCCGGCCCCCGTCAGGCGTCGCTCTTGCGCCGCATCTCACCTGTTGCCCTTCGCGCGGTTGTGCGTCCGGCAGAGCATCTGGCAGT
>CAVGMG010000214.1:0-2012 GCA_963630185.1 Alistipes onderdonkii
GCGGACGTCACGCCGTCGCCGTCGATGACGACGGAGGTCGGGCGCAAGATCAACGCCGAGTTCCCCGGCACGACCGGCTCGCTCGGCTGCGCCATCTCGGAGGCGGTCGAGGCCGCGCTCTCGCGCCCGAAGACGCGCTACGTCCTCGGCAGCGTCCTCAACCAGGTCTGCCTCCACCAGTCGATCATCGGCCTGGAGACGCAGACGGCGCTGAAGAAGCTCGGCGTGACGCCCGACGTCATCATCGGCTGCGCGGGCGGCGGGTCGAACCTCTCCGGGCTCATCGCGCCGTTCATGGGCGAGAAGCTGCGCGGCGAGGCCGACTACAGGATCGTCGCCGTCGAGCCGGCGAGCTGCCCGTCGTTCACGCGCGGCCGCTATGCGTATGACTTCTGCGACACGGGCAAGGTCTGCCCCCTCGCGAAGATGTATACGCTGGGCAGCTCATTCATCCCGTCGGCGAACCACGCGGGCGGCCTCCGCTACCACGGCATGAGCGCCATGCTCTCGGCGCTCTACCACCAGGGGCTCATGGAGGCCGTGAGCGTCGAGCAGACGAAGGTCTTCGAGGCGGCGACGTTCTTCGCGCGCACGGAGGGGACGCTCCCCGCGCCCGAGTCGGCGCACGCCATCCGCGCCGCCATCGACGAGGCTTTGAAGTGCAAGGAGACCGGCCGCGCCGAGACGATCGTCTTCGGCCTCACCGGCACGGGCTACTTCGACATGACGGCCTACGCGAAGTTCAACGACGGCCAGATGAGCGACACGATTCCGACCGACCAGGATCTTGAGCGCTCGTTCGCGCAGCTGCCGAAAGTCTAATCGCCAAGAAGGAAAGAACCGAAAAGGAACAAACATGGAAACACTCGCATCTCTACGGCAGGACATCGACCGCCTCGACGACGAAATCGTCGAGCGGCTTCTGAAACGGCTTCGCGACGCGGACGGCATCGCCCGCGCGAAGGAGTCGGAGTGCCGGCCCTTCTTCGACCCGACCCGCGAGCGCGAAGTCCTCTCGCGCGTGACCGAGAAGGCCGGCGACGCCGCCACGGGCGCGGATCTGCGGCGCATCTACGCGACGCTCCTCTCCGTCTCGAAGGCCCGCCAGCGCGCGGGGCTCTCCCGGACGGCGCCGATCCTGGAGGAGATCGCCAAGGCCGAGGCGAAGGGGCGCGAGCCGTTCCCGGATCTCGCGCTCGTGGCCTGCTCGGGCGGCGAGGGCTCGTATGCGCAGAAGGCCGCGTCGCGCCTCTTCGCCGTGCCGAAGGTCCTCTACTTCAACGGCTTCGAGAAGGTGTTCGAGGCCGTCGAGAAGGGGCTCTGCGCGTATGGCATCCTGCCGGTCGAGAACTCGTCGGCGGGCTCCGTGACGGCCGTCTACGACCTGATGCAGCGCCACAAGTTCCACATCGTCCGCAGCATCCGGCTGAAGGTCAACCACGTCCTCCTGGGCCTGCCGTCCGCGCGTCTTGAGGACGTCCGCGAGATCTCAAGCCACCCGCACGCGCTCGCGCAGTGCTCGGCGTATCTCAAGGCGCATCCCGCCGTCCATGCGAGGCCCGCCTCGAACACGGCCGTCGCGGCGCGGGAGCTTGCCGCGTCGGGGCGGACGGACTGCGCCGTCATCGCCTCGCGTGACTGCGCGGAGCTCTACGGGCTGAAGGTTCTCGCCGACCAGGTCATGGACTCGTCCTTCAACTACACGCGCTTCATCTGCATCGCCCGCGAGATGGCGCTCTACCCCCGGACGAACAAATACGCCCTCATGCTCTCGCTTCCGCACCAGTCCGGCTCCCTCGGCGAAGTCCTCTCGCGCTTCTCCGTGCGGGGGATCAACCTGACGAAGCTGGAGTCGCGCCCCGTCCTGGGCTCGGCGTTCGAGTTCCGCTTCGTCTTCGAGTTCGAGGCGACGCCCGACGCGGCGACCGTGAAGGGGCTTCTGGCGGAGCTCGCCACCGACCCCGACATCGAGGAATTCGTCTTCCTCGGAGGGTATGAAGAAATGGTATAGG
>CAVGMG010000215.1:0-2010 GCA_963630185.1 Alistipes onderdonkii
CATCATGTTCGGCGTCATCTCCTACGTCGTCGTCAACGCGCTCGCGGGCAAGTTCCGCCGCATCCACTGGATCATGTACGTCCTCGCCGTCGTCTTCGTCGCGAAATACGCGCTCATGTAAGGGAGGGCGCGTGAAGAATCTCGACAACTACGTCAAGGCGATCCCCGACTTCCCGAAGGCGGGCGTCCTCTTCCGCGACGTCACGGGGATTCTCGAATCCCCGGACGGCTTCCAGCTCGTCCTCGACCGCACGACGGGGCTTCTCGCGGACTGCGAGTTCGACCTCGTCGCGGCGCCGGAGTCGCGCGGCTTCGTCTTCGGCGCGGCCATCGCCGACCGCTTCCGCACGGCGTTCGTGCCGATCCGCAAGCCCGGCAAGCTGCCGCGCCAGACGATCTCGGAGACCTACAAGCTCGAATACGGCGAGGCGACGCTCCACATGCACGCGGACGCCATCCGCCCCGGCCAGCGCGTCGTCATCGTCGACGACCTGCTCGCGACGGGCGGCACGGCCCGCGCGTCGGCGCGTCTCGTCGAGCGCCTCGGCGGCGTCGTCGTCAAGATGGTCTTCCCCATCGAGCTCGCGGGCTTCGCCGCCCGCGAGAACGCGCTCAAGGACTACGACGTCGCCGCGCTCGTCAAATACGACGGGAAGTGAAATGCCGTCTTGACGGGAAGCGGCCAAAAGGGTATAATACGCGCCAACATCATCTGGATCGGGCCTCAACTTCAGGCTGCCCGACCAGCTCTAACGAAAGGATCCGAAAATGCCGAAGATGAAAACGAAGAAGTGCGCCGTCAAGCGCATGAAACTCTCGAAGACGGGCAAGGTTCTTCGATCGCAGGGCGGTCACGCCCACCTCAACAACGGGAAGAAGCGCAACCGCAAGAACAACCTCTGCGGCCGCACGGCCCTCGAGTCGCCGAAGGTGACCAAGACGTATGCACGGGCTCTCCAGGGCCGCTAAAAAGAAAGGGAATATCTCATGCGTGTGACTAATGCTCCTGCCTCTCGCGAACGCCGCCGCCGCCGCCTTGAACGGGCGAAGGGCTTCTACGGGGCTCGTTCCAAGCTCTTCCGCACGGCGACCGAGGCCGTCGACCGCGCCCTGCGCCTCTCGACGGAGCACCGCAAGCTCAAGAAGCGCGACTTCCGCCGCCTGTGGATCGGGCGCATCAACGCGGCGGCCCGCCAGGAGGGCCTGAGCTACTCGAAGCTGATGGCGGGGCTCGCCAAGGCGGGCGTGGCGATCAACCGCAAGATGCTCAGCGAAATCGCCATCCACGATCCCGAAGGTTTCAGGCAAATCGTCGCCGTCGCCAAGGGCGTCTAATCGAAAGGAGTCAACAAATGGTCAGCTACAAGGAACTCGGTCTCGTCAACACGAAGGAGATGTTCGCGAAGGCCGTCAAGGGCGGATACGCCATCCCGGCGTTCAACTTCAACACGATGGAGCAGATGCAGGCCATCGTCCAGGCGGCGGTCGAGACGAAGTCGCCCGTCATCATGCAGGTGTCGAAGGGCGCGCGCAAGTACGCGAACCCGACGATCCTCCGCTACATGGCGCAGGGCGCGGTCGAATACGCCAAGGAGCTCGGCTGCGCGCATCCGCAGATCGTCCTCCACCTCGACCACGGCGACAGCTTCGAGACGTGCAAGAGCTGCATCGACACGGGCTTCTCGTCCGTCATGATCGACGGCTCCTCGCTGCCGTTCGAGGAGAACATCGCCCTCACCAAGAAGGTCGTCGAATACGCCCACCAGCACGACGTGACGGTCGAGGCGGAGCTCGGCGTCCTCGCGGGCGTCGAGGACGAGGTCTCGGCGGCGGAGAGCCACTACACGAAGCCCGAGGAGGTCGTCGAGTTCGCGACGCGCACGGGCTGCGACTCGCTCGCCATCTCCATCGGCACCTCGCACGGCGCCTACAAGTTCAAGCCCGAGCAGTGCACGCGCGACCCCAAGACGGGCAAGCTCATCCCGCCGCCGCTCGCGTTCGACGTCCTCA
>CAVGMG010000216.1:0-2009 GCA_963630185.1 Alistipes onderdonkii
GTCGTCGTCGTCTTGCCCGCGTCGATGTGGGCGACGATGCCGATGTTGCGCACGTTTTTCAGGTCTTGGGACATATTTTCATATTATACCAAAAGTTCGCGGCGTAAAGATTATGGTATAATCTCTTCCATGCGGACGATCCTCTTCTTCACGGACGCCCATGTGGGGGCGCACGCCAGCGAGTTTGCCGGCGCGTGCGAACGCGCCCTCTCCTTCGGCTGGCGCGTCGTCGAGATCGAATACGCCCGGACGAGCCGCCACGCGGAGGAGTTCATCAACCACTGGAACCCCGACGGGCTCATCGTCGAGTGCGCCAACCTGTGCGAGAAGATCAACCTCTCCGTCTACGAGCACCTGCCGTGCGTCTTCATCGACCCCGGCCTCGACAGGCGCCTCGCCAAGCGGCTCTTCATCGTCAAGCAGGACGCGGCCGCCCTCGCCGAAGCCGCGTATGCGGAGCTCTCCTCGCTCTCGCCCGCCTCCTACGGGTTCGTGGGCTGGGCCGCCGCGCAGGTCTGGTCGGCCGAGCGCGAAGAGGCGTTTGCGCGGCTCGTCCGCAAGGGCGGCGGCGCGTGCCGCGTCTTTCCGGGCCGGTGGACGCGCGCGGACCTCTTCAAGTTCCAGAAGGATCTGGCATCGTGGATCGCCGCGCTGCCGCGCCCGGCCGCCATCTGCGCCGCCAACGACGAGACGGCCGAGCAGGTCGCCATCGCCTGCGCCCATCTCAACCTGCGCATCCCGGAGGACATCGCCGTCATCGGCGCCGACAACGAGGCGCTGCGCTGCGAGATCATCTCGCCCACGCTCTCGACGGTCGCCGTCGACTACCTCGGGTGCGGACGCGCCAGCGTCGACCTCCTGGACCGGCAGTTCCGCCTCGGCACGAAGGCGAAGCCCATGACGGCGCTCTACGGCGTCGCCTCCACGATCCGGCGCGACTCCACGCGCGTCCTGCCGGCCGGCGACCCCCTCGTGCGCGCCATGCTCTCGCACATCGCGCGCGACGCCTGCGCCGGGCTGTCGTCGGCGGAAGTCCTCCGGGCGCTCCCCTGCTCGCGCCGCCACGCCGAGCAGCGCTTCCTGGCCGCCGTCGGGCACAGCATCGGCGAGGAGATCTTCCAGGTCCGCTTCTCGAAGGTCCTGCAGATGCTGCCCGACACGCGCATCCCCATCGCGCAGATCGCCGCCGAATGCGGGTGGGAGTCCGACTCGTTTCTCAAGCGAACGTTCAAGAAGCACATGGGGCAGACCATGCGCACATGGAGAAGGAGCCTGCGCAAGACATGAAGAAGATCGTCACGACCTACCGCGTTCCGTATGCCGACACCGACCAGATGGGCGTCGTCTACTACGGGAACTACCTCGCGCTGTTCGAGCGCGCCCGCAACGAGCTCATGCGCGCGACGGGCTACACCTACCGGCAGTGCGAGGAGGAGGGCGTCATGCTCCCCGTCATCCACGCCGAGCTGGACTACAAGAGCCCGGCCCGCTACGACGACCTCCTGGACGTGACTGCCTGGGTCTCCTCCCTGAAGGGCGTGCGCCTCGAGATCTCGTGCGAAGTGCGCCGCCACGGCGAGAGCGAGATCCTCGTCAAGGGCTTCACGCGGCACTGCTTCGTCTCGACCAAGACCTTCCGCCCCGTGCCGCCAAGCGACGCCTTCCTCGCGTCCGTCAGCGCAGAGGATTAGGTTTCAGGTTTTAGCCAAATCCGCTGTTTGCTAAAACCTAAAAGCTAAAACCTACTCACGCTGCCGCGCCTGCGCGGCCTCCGCAAGGGCTGCTACCACTGGGTCGCGACGTGAGCTATGATATAATCTCCCGTATGCAAAACGACAAGAACGCAATGGATGGCCTCGTCGCGGCGGTTCGGGGGGCGCACCGCGTCGGCTGCCTGACGGGGGCCGGCGTCTCGACACTCTGCGGCATCCCCGACTTCCGGGGGCCGGACGGACTCTACCGCCAGCCGGACGCCGAGCGCATCTTCGACATCGACTGGTTCGACCGCG
>CAVGMG010000217.1:0-2000 GCA_963630185.1 Alistipes onderdonkii
CGCGAAATCGTCACCATGCAGACGTTGAGGACGGCCGAGGCGGTAAGCCCCACATCGTCGCAGAACCGCGTAAACTCGCGTTTGACATTGTCATTTACGGAGATTGTCATGTTCGCCATGGTAAATGCCCTTTCATTATCGTGCGATATACGCCTATTATACACGAATCGCGCGTTGTCGGCAAGGGGCGTCGGCGCCGTCGTCTCGTTCTGATCAGCGGACTTCGACGACGTGAAGCTCGACGCGCTCGCCGTCGAAGGTCGAGAGGCGGATATTGAAGAGGAGGTCGCAGGGCTGTTTGCGGCAGCTCTCGGCCTCTGATCCGTGCCCCCACCAGACGCCGCGCGTCTTTTCGCCCCTGCCGGGCGCCTCGATGAAGAAGGAGAGGTTCTTCCCTTCCGAAAACGTGTGCATCTCGAAAAGCCGCACGTTCCGAAGCCCGAAAAGAGGCTCTTCGTTCGCTTCGCCGAAGGGCGCAAGACGCAGGATCGCGTGCGCCAGGTCGAGCGTGAGATCCTCCCGGCGGATCCAGGCCTCCGGCTCGTCCGTCGCTGGCGCGAGGACGCCAAGACGCTTCTGCGCCTCGACGTGACGGCAGAGCGCGTTTCGGAAGTCGTCGACCGCGCCCGGCTTGACGGCGAAGCCGCCGGCGGCCGCATGCCCGCCGAAGGTGAGAAGATGTTCCCGGCACGCCTCGAACGCCTCCCGCACGTTGAGCCCCTCCGACGCGCGCGCCGAGCCGTGGCCGCCCGCGATGACGCAGACCATGCCAGACCCGCCCGCCGCTTCCAGAAGGCGCGTGGCGACGATGCCCGCGACGCCCGGATTGCCGTCGGGCAGGTCGATGACCTGCGCCGCCGCGCCCGGCACGATTTTTTTGAGCGCCTCCTGCGCCATCTCCTGCTCGCTCGCCTTGCGCGCGTCGTTGCGCATGTCGACGCGACGCGCCTTTTCGCGCACGCGCTCCCTGTCGTCTTCCAGAAGGAGGTCGAGCGCCTCCCGCCCGCTCGCCATGCGCCCGGCGGCGTTGATGCGAGGCCCGAGGAGAAAGGAGAAGTCGCGCGTCGAGAGGCGCGTCGCGCCCTGCCGGGCGGCGCGTGCGTAGAGTTCGCGAAGCCCTATCGGCGCCAGGGCGTGAAACCTTTCAAGGGCGCACGCGAGGAGGATGCGGTTCTGTCCGAGGAGGGGCATCACGTCCGTCACGGTCGCGAGCGCGGCGAGGACAAGAGGCTCGCCGGCGAGGCTGGGTCCCTTGTAGAGCCCCTGGGCCTTGGCGAACGTGACGAGCCTCTGCGCGAGGAAGAACGCGACGCCGGCCCCGCACAGCGACTCGAAAATCTGGGGCGCGGCGACCTTCGGGTTGACCAGGGCGTCAGCGTCGGGAAGCGCCGCGCCCGGCAGGTGGTGGTCGGTCACGACGACGCGGACGCCTTTCGCGCGGAGGGCGGCCACGTGCTTGACGGAGTTGATGCCGTTGTCGACCGTGACGAGCAGCTGGAGGTCGGGGTTCTCCGCGAGGAGGCGCTCGACGGACTTGTCGCTCATCCCGTAGCCCTCCGGCACGCGCTCGGGCAGGAAGGCCCTCACGGGCGCGTCGGGGAAGAGCGCCTTGAGCGTCTTGACGAGAAGGGCGGTCGCGCAGACGCCGTCGCAGTCGTAGTCGCCGAAGACGACGAGGGGGCGGCGTTCGCGCGCCATGTCGAGGATGAGGGACGCCGCCTCGTCGACGCCGGGAAGCTCGCTCGGGTCTCCGAGCCGGCGAAGCGAGGGGTCGAGGTAGTCCTCAAGCGCGTCGCCCGTGATGCCGCGCGCGTGAAGAACCTGGAGGAGGAGTTCCGGGAGGTCGGCCATGTCTCCCAGAAGGGCCGCTTACCGAACCTCCGCGCACCAGCCGTGCGTGTCCTCGGCCGTGCCGTACTGGATGGCCTGCACGCGGTCGTAGAGTTTCTGGAGCGTCGGGTCGACGACCTCGGGGTCGGAGATCTTGATGACCGTGTCGT